>NZ_SZXE01000010.1:0-29893 GCF_005281255.1 Citrobacter sp. wls708 | reverse complement strand
CAGCGCTCTGCTGGTTATGGATTTTCAGAAGATCATCCTTAACAACTTCCTCCCGCAAGAAAGCGCTGGAAACGTTATCCGCAATACCGCATCACTGATAGCCGCTGCGCGCACGGCAGGCGTACCGGTCATTTATGTCAGTGTCGGATTCCGCAAGGGGTATCCAGAGGTCAGCAAAAACAACACGATCTTTTCTTCGATTAAAGAGAATGGAATTTTTATGGCTGACAACGAGAGCACGGCTATTCATCCTGATGTCGCTCCGGCAGAGAATGAGGTTGTCATCGTTAAACGCAGAGTCGGAGCTTTCTCGTTTACCGAACTTGAGATGGTTCTCAGTGCTCAAGGCATCGAAGAGCTGATTCTTACCGGTGTGACGACCAGTGGCGTTGTGCTTTCTACAGTGGGGCAAGCGTTTGACCTGGATTACCGCCTTATCGTTGTGAGTGATTGCTGCGCAGATCCAGATCATGAAACCAATGTGTTTTTACTGGAAAAAATTCTACCTCAACATGCTTTTGTTACCAGTTCATCTCAAATATCAAAAGCATGGGTATAAAAATATGAATTTCTTATGTCAAAATAACCGTATTGTACTGGGGGAAGATGACCGGGAATGCCCGGTGATATGAACGTCAGCTCCTGGCACGCAACGGACATTGCTGACTGAGCTGAAGGTCCGCTGTGAGCGAGGAGCGGACGTCGTAGAGACATGAGAATAAGAGCGGCTAGGTTGTGGATTTTGTGCTTTTTACTCCCATCCCATTTCTTTGTAGGTCTTACTATCCTGTTCAGGGAAATCAGTTTGATATTCACCCCAATTACGGAACGTATAATATTTTTTCATTGCTTCAAGGTGCGAATCTGCATCACATGTCCACACTAATCTGTAGTCCGGATCCAGCAATTTCCGAGCAGAGTCTCCCAGTGGACCGGCAAGACAAAACAAATCTAAACCGGCTTCATTTGTCCACAGCTCGTGCTTCATAATTTTATCCCCATGAACTGCCATCCATGAATTAATATATCGCGATGTTAGCAACGTCCGCTCCTGGCACACTGCAGTCACGTTCCTGACGCTGAAGGTCTGCTGAGAGCGAGAAGCGGACACGGGAATAGTTTTCAATAATAATCAGTACGTATTGAGCAGAACTAAATTCTTAAGATATGCTTTAATTTGACGTACATCTATTCAAATGTTGAAGAATTTCTTCACTAATATCAAAGATGCAGTCTAAATGCTTACTGTGCTCAATAATTCTACTATGTAAATTCGGGTTACCACATCCTTCTACAAACTCTGACATTTGTCTTGCATCAAATAGCTCATCCTTTTCAGCTATCAGAACAGTTACAGGTAATGGCAATGCTGCAATTTGCCTTGCAGGTTGACGCGGCGTCAAAGCATTCGCCATATTCACGCTGTATCGCTGAACAAATTCAGGTCTTAATAGCATAACCTCATTGGGGAAATTAAGAGTAACTGCATAACGGTTACCGCATAGTAATCCCACACTGAGCGCATTTAGTACGAAAGGCCACTTGCTCACCGACGCGAATGGAACCATTGTTTTTCTGCAAATTTTAACTGGCGCAAAAGGCCCAAACTCAGGCGCAAGTAAAATCAGGCTGTCACTTTGTTGAGAGGGGGTGAATCGAGTAAAATAATTGATCAACATCCCCCCTCCGCTTGAATGGCCAAGCAAGTGAACTCTGGCCCAGGGGAACTTTACGCGAACATGTTCAAGAACAGTGTCGATATCCTGCCAGACCTGCTCAGGATTAGAAACGCTACCTTTGTTACCCAATGAGCGCCCGTGTCCACGGATATCTATGAGGCATGTACAAATAGCTCCACGATGACTTATCTGATGAGCAAGGATATCGTAACCAGCATCTGAGTTGACTCCACCACCGTGGTAAACGATAAGAACATCCTCAACTGCGCTTGCGGGTTCAAAGATGCGAATGTTTAGTCCTGCTATCAAATATTCAGCTACATTTTTAGCAAGTGGTAATAAAGTTCTGAGTTGTTTATAGCGGTCGTTAAAACTTATGAAATCAATCACGTCAAAAAATCCATGCAGATGAAGATCGGTATCCTAAGAATGTATTGCTCAAAGTATGCACTGTTTTTTTCTTCAGAACTCATACTGAGCGGATTTTCTCCAAAAAAATTCCTCCTAACTTCTTTCTTGGTCCTGATCTTCAACTTCCGTTCCTGGCACAGACCTGCCTGTCACATTAGGTTTAGATCTGTGCCATAGCTGTGTCAGGTCAGGTCTGATTTAATACAATTTAGACGTTTGGAAAGGTGAACCAGCACATTACTTCCACTCACTCCAACCAACTGGATATTCAGCAATGGCATTAACATCTGTAAGTAACGCTACCTCCGATTTCATCTGCCTCTGCCGCTCGTGTACTCTGAAGCCGTGCATTACCATTGCCTGCAGCATCGCTGCCGCCAACTGCTGATTTCAGTCAGTTTCTGATTTCGTAAATCCTCCACCATCTTGTCAGTCATAATTAAAGGGGCTACAGGTCCGTACTTTCCTGATTCAAGCTCGCTGTAGATATGGCGTCCATGCTCCTCAGTATCATTCTGACATGCAGTGAACGGCAGAAACTCATCAAACTCTGCAAATTTAACCCTGCAGTTAATCGCTGTATGTTCTTTATCCGCCCACTCAGGGGCCTGAATATCCTCAATATTCATACAATCTCCTGCTATGAAATTCGCTGAAAAAGACCGGCATAAAATGAAAAATTACTCGACTCTTTAATGGTATCAGCGGCGGCTTTTGAGGCTGCACTTCTGGCCTGTTCAGCAAGGAGCTGTGCTTCATCCCTTGCCTGTCCACTTTCTTTCTCGCTGGCAGCAGCAGCTTGTGCGCTGTTCACTGCACAGGTGATAACAGTGCATGCGATACCGGCAATAATTGCCCAGTCGCTCAGGCTTAACCCTGCAATTCTGTCGGCCAACATCCAGGACACCTCTTTTGCTGTTTTAGCTGTTTCGGCATATGCCTTCGCTGATACACCGCAGCTGGTCAGTGTGGTTCCTGTTCCATATGAAAGTCTGCTGTAAATGGTGCTCATTCTGGTCATAGCCCTACCTCCGATATTTCGGATGGCGTTGTGTGTGATTAGAGGGTCAGGCTTCACGGACTGGATTTATTAACAAAGCACGTAGCGGATGATTCACGTGAGTCTGAAATGAAAAAGGCCGCCATGCGGCAGCCTCAATGTGAATGTGATTAATATTGGCGATTCTAACGAACTTAGGCTTTTCTTGCGACAGCCAGCAGATGAGACGAAATACCCAGCAATTCAGGAGATTCCTCAGTTAAGCGCAGATGCTTCAGCAAAAGGGCTTTTTTGTCCTCTACCTGCATTATCTCATCCGTGTCAATGATGCTGGCAAACCCCTCTACAGCGAACAGTCTGATATACTGAAACCCTGTTTGCTGAAGCTCCTGCATAATTAATGACGGGGTATGAAAAAAAGCAGTAGTGAAATAATTTGGAGTGTCATAAGGATTTTCATGGTTTCCCGTCAGCAGATCTGTTTCCACTATACGTTGAAACACCGGGTCATTTATAAACTGGTATTTATATCCATCCACCAGCGATGCTGACCTCGATATATATGTAAAAATAGCAACGCCGCCGGGTTTCAGAACACGAAGGCACTCCTCAATGCATTGAATCCTGTCAACGCTTTCCTGCAGGTGATACAGAGCCCCCATCAGCATCACCATGTCAAAAGTGTTACCATCCCATGGCAGTTTTCGCGCATCGCCGCAGGTGTACGATTGCAACTTGAAAGCACTTTGTTGTCCGCGCTGTCTGGCCTGCTCAATATGTTTGCTGGAAAGGTCCAACAGATGTACATGATGCCCTTTCTCTGCCAGCCAGAATGAATAAAAACCATTTGCGCCGGCGATATCAGCGATAAGCATAGGGGAAGGCGTTAAAAATCGCCTAATAATCTCCTGAGAGCGGATAAATTCCAGCTGATTTACTTTGAAGCGATTTGCCTCGTCGAAGTTACTCTCATAGAAGTCGTATATCCTTTCATTGTTTTCCATAACCAACTGTCTCCCAGGGGAAAGTCCATATTAATCTGCTGTTTGGGTTCTTTGATTGAGTTGCTTATTAAGTAACCACTACTAACACACTACAGCACTTTCTACAAGTAGCCTAGTTTTCGCGATTCATTGCATCAAGGCCAACTACGGATGGCACAAATTGTACGCAAGGTGCTATCGGATGTTTTTAAAGAAGCACAGCAGGTAGGAGAAGTACCGGCGGGATTTAATCCAGCTGACGCTACAAAAAAACCGCAGGTCCGTGTCTCCAGACAACGACTGACGTTCGAAGAATGGCTAATGATCTATAAGGCAGCCGAAAAAGATAATTACTTTCTGCAGAAAGGAATGCTGCTGGCCATCATCACAGGACAGCGGTTGGCCGATATTTGTAATATGAGATTTTCAGATGTCAGGGATGGTCATCTCTTTGTTGAACAAAGTAAAACAGGAGCCAAAATCGCGATACCTTTAAAGTTACGTTGTAACAAGATAAACATTTCTCTTGAAGATGTAATCGCTCAATGCCGGGACAGAATACTTAGTCCGTATTTACTACATCATCACCACGATAAAGGGAAAGGCAAAAGAGGAGGAATGGTAAAACCGGCATCTCTAACTGGTGCGTTCAGAAAAGCACGTGACTCAGTTGACTACGACTGGTCAAGCAAAGGAGCTCCCCCTTCTTTCCATGAGCAACGTTCTTTGGCTGAAAGGTTATTCAGAGAGCAAGGTATCGACACACAAATTTTATTGGGCCATAGCAGTAAAGTAATGACCGATCACTACAACGATACGCGCGGAAAAGAATGGAAAAAACTGGTCATTTGACGACCAGTTTTGCAGAAGAGTTTTGCAGGGGTTTTGCAGAAGAATTTAAAAACGATAACCCGCAGAGAACATAAACACCCACGGATCGAGGCGTACGCTGTCTCGCTGCTGGACGCCACCCATTTTATAGCTTGCGGTGGTGTCGATATCCATGTACCAGACCGACATGTTAATCAGCCAGTCGCGGTTAATCAGATAGTCCATACCGACTTGCCCTGCCGCACCCCAGGAATCTTTCAGGCTCAGGTCCGATAATCCGGCTTCCTTACCGTTGTTGTTAAAGCCTTCGTCGAAGAAGGTGGTGTAGTTCACACCAACACCAACGTAAGGACGCAATTTGCTGCTGGAATCACCGAAGTACCACTGTGCCATTAATGTCGGCGGTAAATGGTGAACAGTGGCAATATCGCCCGTCGCGGCAGTCCCAATTTTGTGACGGAACGGCGTGGCTGCCAGTAATTCAACACCGATATTGTCGGTTGCCATGTAGGTGAATGTCAGACCCAACTGGGTGTTATTACTGACATCAAAGCCACCTAAGCTTCCCAGCGTCCCCCCCGCGCCTTCCGTCGGTCTGACGGTGGCAGAACCCGCACGAATGAAGAATTCTCCAGCCTCATGCGCAAATGCGTTACCAGAGAGAAGAGTTGTTAAAGCCACTGCTGCAACTGTTAATTTTTTCATGTCCGCTCCATCGTTATGGTTATAAAAGCGGAACAAATATACCCACATTGGAGTAATAAGTGATCTTACCTGGATCACATTGACTTTGATAATTTAACATTTATTGATCCAGATTAAGTTAGAACTTGCATTCAAAATCCTGGTTAAATTAATTCAGATCAATTTTGATATATTTTCGCCATGCAAGTATCCGATACTCGCTTATGACAAGCGTTGCTTATTTGCCCATGATGCGCAGAGAACAACCAGCGTTCCTGCATAACGCTGAAGTGATAGCCAAAAATTACCGGAGCTTTACAAAGATATGCCTTTCCATACATCGCGCGATGCTGCCACTGTAGAGTTATCCAGGGTACAATTGCCCGCAAATGAACACCTGCAAAACTCAAGGAGAGTGCATGTCTATCACGGCGAAATCCGTTTACCGTGACACGGGAAACTTTTTCCGTAATCAATTCATTACCATCTTGCTGGTATCGTTGTTGTGCGCGTTTATCACAGTGGTGTTAGGGCATGCCTTTTCTCCCAGTGACGCACAAATTGCGCAGCTCAGTGAAGGGGATCAGTTAACCAGTAGCGTAGGTCTGTTCGATCTGGTACAAAATATGACCCCGGAGCAACAGCAAATTCTGCTACGCGCTTCCGCGGCGTCGACATTTTCAGGCCTGATTGGTAATGCCATCCTCGCGGGAGGTATCATCCTGATGATTCAGCTGATTTCAGCAGGTCATCGGGTCAGCGCGTTACGCGCCATCGGCGCCAGTGCGCCAGTGTTGCCCAAGCTGTTTATTCTGATTTTTCTGACTACTCTGCTGGTGCAAATCGGTATTATGCTGGTGGTCGTACCCGGTATTCTGCTGGCTATCCTGTTAGCTCTCGCACCGGTGATGTTGGTACAGGATAAAATGGGTGTCTTTGCCGCAATGCGCAACAGTATGCGTCTGGCATGGTCTAATATGCGACTGGTCGCGCCGGCAGTGATCGGTTGGCTGCTGGCTAAAACGCTGCTGTTGCTTTTTGCGCCAAGTTTTGCGGTACTTACGCCGAACGTAGGCGCGGTATTGGCGAATACGCTGAGCAATATGATCTCCGCCGTGTTGCTGATCTATTTGTTCCGCCTGTACATGCTGATTCGCCAATAAACCCTGAACGCATACCGGGCGCAGGCCTGGTGCTTTTGATGACGGAATGAAGAATGAAGCAGTTTCTTGATTTTTTACCGCTGGTTGTCTTTTTTGCCTTTTATAAGCTTTACGACATCTACGCGGCGACCTCGGCACTGATTGTCGCGACGGCTGTGGTTTTGATTTACAGCTGGGTTCGCTACCGCAAGGTCGAGAAGATGGCGTTAATCACCTTTGTTTTGGTTGCCGTGTTCGGTGGCCTGACTATCTTCTTCCACAACGATGAATTCATTAAGTGGAAAGTTACGGTGATTTACGGACTGTTTGCCGGTGCGCTGCTGGTTAGCCAGTGGGTGATGAAAAAGCCACTGATTCAGCGCATGTTAGGCAAAGAGCTGACCCTGCCGCAGCAGGTCTGGTCGAAGCTTAATTTAGCCTGGGCCGTCTTTTTCATTCTCTGTGGCCTGGCGAATATCTATATCGCTTTTTGGCTGCCGCAGAATATTTGGGTCAACTTTAAAGTATTCGGCCTGACAGCCCTGACCTTATTCTTTACGCTGCTGAGCGGTGTCTATATTTACCGCCATCTGCCGCAGGAAGATAAATCGTAATACATGTCCGCCAGATCAGCCGATCTGGCGAATTTTTATCCCCTCACGTTCCTCATTACCGCTAACCCGGCTTACTTCCACTTCCCACGCCGCATCCCTCTGTTCTCAACGCGCAAATTCTAGTAGCATCGCGCCTGTAATCTTTCTCTATAGTCGGTTCAACAATGACAACAACGAATAATACTCCCCAGGGTGAACTGGTTTTACGCACTCTGGCTATGCCTGCCGATACCAATGCGAACGGTGATATTTTTGGCGGCTGGCTGATGTCACAAATGGATATAGGTGGCGCTATTCAGGCCAAAGAGATCGCACATGGTCGTGTGGTAACGGTGCGCGTTGAAGGAATGAGCTTTTTACGCCCGGTTGCCGTAGGCGATGTGGTTTGTTGCTATGCGCGCTGCGTGAAGCGCGGGACGACCTCGATCAGCATTAATATTGAAGTCTGGGTGAAGAAAGTTGCTTCAGAACCTATCGGCCAACGCTACAAAGCCACCGAAGCCCTGTTCATCTATGTTGCCGTTGATAAAGACGGTAAGCCACGTCCGATCCCTACCCTGGGCTGATAAGTCACGCTAGCATCGCCCTCCGGCAATCACTCAATTCATTGCTTATTGCCGGAGGGCGGCGAACCGCCAAATCCGGCCTGTGCCTTATTCAATCTGCGTTGCGCCGTTCAGACGGAACACGATATTCACTACCAGTCCGGAACCCGGTTTCCCGGCCTCATAGCGCCATCTGCGCATCGCATTTTTCACTTCACGCTCAAACATATTCGCCGGCTGCGCGGACAGAATTTCCACGTTTTCAACACGGCCATCCGGCGTCACATCAAATTTAACTTTAACACGACCTTCTATGCGTAGCGCTTGCGCTCGCGCAGGATACTGCGGCTGATTACGGCTTAAAGCGCGAGGACCTGCTGGCGCACTTACCGCTGCTTTACTGGTTGCCGGCGCGGTACTGGTCGTTGGACGCGCAGGCGCCGTATTTTCAAATGGGGATGCCGGGCGCGGCTCTGCGGGTTTAGCATCACGTTTGGGCTGCTCTACCACTTTTTTCACCGGTTTTGGCTTCGGTTTAGGCTTGGGCTTCGGTTTCTCAATCACTACCGGCGCCTCTTTTGGCGGCTCCGGGATTGGCTCTGGTTCCGGTTCTGGCTCGACTACGGGTTCCGGCGGCGGCTGAACGGCCTGGGGCGGTTCGAGATCGGCAGGCGCGACCATGGTAACGGAGATCGGCTGCGCTGGCGCAGGCAGTTCAATAACCTGATGTACCGAGGTATACAATAGACCCGCCACTACAGCACCATGGATGCCGACGGAAAGTAACGTTGGCCAGGGAAAGCGACGAGGTAAATCAAGGGTCATTGAAGTCATAATCGTTTCAGTTAAAAAACCAGGCCCTGATTTTAAATGCAAATAGCAATCATATTCAATAAGACCTGGGCAGTAAGCCGCATTTAAAACACGATTTTATGTAAAAAAACCTTCATCACAATGTGGTCTTAACAAATCCGTTATCTTTACGTTGCAGTTGGCATGCCTTTCCAATAACGTAATTAACGACTTTTACCGATTAAGGAGCTCTACCCGTGCTGTACGTTATTTATGCTCAAGATATCGCAGACTCTCTCGACAAACGCCTTTCCGTGCGCCCTGCTCATCTGGCCCGTCTGCAACTCCTGCATGACGAAGGACGACTGCTCACGGCAGGACCGATGCCAGCAGTTGACAGTAACGATCCGGGTGTCGCGGGGTTTACCGGCTCGACGGTGATTGCAGAATTTGAATCTTTAGAAGCAGCGCAGGCGTGGGCAGAAGCCGACCCCTATGTCGCAGCAGGCGTTTACGCGCAGGTTTCAGTAAAACCGTACAAGAAAGTATTTTAAAAACAGAACGAAAGCAGACATTGGGCACCACCAGCGGTGCCCTTTTGAGATCAGATACTGTGGATTGCAAACAGCAACGAGTTACGTTGATGATTCAGAATACACTTTCTGATGCTATGGATACGCATGTTACGACGCGATTGTCCTTCAAGCCAACGTGCTTTACGGCGGCTAGCCTGACGCTGCATCCGCCAGCGTCCCACTTCCGTTCTACTACGCTTCATGTTAACTACTCTTCCAGTCACTGAGCGGCCATTATAACGCCACACCGAATGCAGGCCAGTGGTTTTCCCGTGTTTTTATTTGCCAGATTTATCCTGATGCGTAAACTCTTAACAATACGCTTTCAAAAGGATTTTTAAATTTATGACAACCTTCTACACCGTGGTGAGTTGGCTGGTCATTCTGGGTTACTGGGTACTCATTGCTGGCGTCACATTACGCATTCTAATGAAGCGACGCGCAGTGCCCTCCGCAATGGCATGGCTGTTGATCATCTATATACTGCCATTGGTAGGGATCATAGCTTATCTGTCCTTCGGTGAACTCCACCTGGGTAAACGCCGCGCCGAACGCGCCCGGGCAATGTGGCCTTCCACGGCCAAATGGCTGAACGACCTCAAAGCCTGTGAACATATTTTCGCACAGGAAAACAGCAGCGTTGCTTCTTCATTATTTAAGCTGTGCGAGCGTCGTCAGGGAATCGCCGGCGTTAAGGGGAATCAACTGCAGCTGCTCACCAGTTCCGATGACGTGATGCAGGCGCTGATCCGTGATATTCAACTGGCGCGTCATAATATCGAGATGGTGTTCTACATCTGGCAACCGGGAGGTATGGCCGATCAGGTTGCCGAGTCGTTAATGGCGGCCGCCAGAAGAGGCGTTCACTGCCGCCTGATGCTGGACTCTGCGGGCAGCGTGGCATTCTTCCGCAGCCCGTGGGCGGCGATGATGCGTAACGCGGGTATTGAAGTCGTCGAAGCCCTCAAGGTTAACCTGATGCGTGTGTTTTTGCGCCGGATGGACCTGCGCCAACACCGTAAGATGGTGATGATCGACAACTATATTGCTTATACCGGCAGCATGAACATGGTCGACCCGCGCTTCTTTAAGCAGGATGCGGGCGTGGGTCAATGGGTCGATTTAATGGCGAGAATGGAAGGACCTGTTGCCACCGCGATGGGCATCGTCTATTCCTGCGACTGGGAAATTGAAACCGGGAAACGCATTTTACCCCCGCCACCGGACGTCAATATCATGCCGTTTGAGCAGGCCAGCGGTCACACCATTCACACTATCGCCTCGGGACCAGGTTTCCCTGAAGATTTGATCCATCAGGCGCTATTAACCGCTGCTTATTCGGCGCGTGAATATTTAATTATGACCACGCCCTATTTCGTCCCCAGCGATGATTTACTGCATGCGATCTGTACGGCCGCACAGCGTGGGGTCGACGTCAGTATCATTCTTCCGCGTAAGAATGATTCCCTGCTGGTTGGCTGGGCAAGCCGGGCCTTTTTCACCGAACTGCTGGCTGCGGGCGTCAAAATATATCAGTTCGAAGGCGGCTTGCTGCACACCAAGAGCGTACTGGTTGATGGCGAACTGAGTCTGGTCGGTACCGTTAACCTGGATATGCGCAGTTTGTGGCTGAATTTTGAAATCACGCTGGTTATTGATGACGCAGGATTCGGGGGCGACCTCGCCGCAGTGCAGGATGATTATATTTCTCGTTCACGCCTTCTTGACGCTCGTTTGTGGGTAAAACGACCACTCTGGCAGCGGATTGCCGAGCGACTGTTTTACTTCTTTAGCCCGTTGCTGTAAAACGTGCCAATCAGACAGTAAACAGGTAGTCATTATGGATATGGATTTGAACAACCGCCTGACCGAAGACGAAACGCTTGAGCAGGCTTACGATATTTTTCTCGAACTGGCTGCGGACAACCTCGATCCGGCAGATATCATTCTGTTCAATTTGCAGTTTGAAGAGCGCGGCGGTGCAGAATTATTTGACCCGGCAGAGGACTGGCAGGAACACGTCGATTTTGACCTGAATCCTGACTTCTTTGCCGAAGTGGTGATTGGTCTGGCAGATACAGAAGACGGCGAGATTAACGATATTTTTGCCCGCGTTCTGTTGTGTCGCGAAAAAGACCACAAGCTCTGCCACATTCTCTGGCGCGAATAATTAAAAAAAGCTGCTCTCGCAGCTTTTTACTTTTAGCCCGGTAATTTGCTTCCGCACCGGTTACAAAACTGCGCGCTGTGCTCATGCTGACTTTGCTGACACTGCGGACATTTACGCTGATTCTGCCGATGCTGGAACGCACTGCTCATATGCGTCGTTATCAAACCTGTCGGGATCGCAATCACGGAATAACCGATCAAAATCAGCACTGACGCTACCATGCGCCCGAGCGGCGTGTGGGGCGTGATATCGCCATAGCCGACGGTGGTTACCGTGACGATGGCCCAATACACTGATGCATTCAGCGTACTAAAACCATATTTGGGTCCTTCAATCAGATACATTAGCGCGCCGAATACAATCATCAGAATGGCAATAAATGAATAGAACAAGATTAGCTGATGCCGGGCGCTTTTTATTGCGCTCCAGAATATACGCAGAGAAGGCATAAAGCGCAGCAGTTTGAGAATTCGCAGGACACGCAGGACACGCATCGCCCGCCAGGCGAAAACATAACTCAGACTGATTTCCGGCCATAACCACATCACATACAGTGGCAGAATGGTGGCAAGATCAATAATCCCCCAGAAGCTAAATACATATTTAGCGGGATTAGCCCAGCAGCATAATCGCAACAGATATTCGAGAGTAAAGACCAGAGTGATAAAGACTTCAAGCCAGACAAATACGCGCCACTCCTCAAAGGTCAAATGGTATTGCGTCCCGACCCCGGACTCAACGAAGATAACAATCACGCTGAGCAGCGCGAACAGTGCGCACATACCTTCAAAACGGCGCCCCGAGCGTGTGTCTAAATCAAATAATGTACGATAAAGCGTACGGCGAACAGAAGAAACTAAGCCAGACACTAATACCTCACCAAAAAGAAGGGCTGACCTTTGTCAGCCCTCTCGATTATAGCGGGTCTACTTTCAGGCAGGAAACGGCGTGTCGAAAACTGCCTTCGAGTACCGGGCGTGTTTTTGCACACTCTGGTCCGGCAATCGGGCAGCGCGTACGGAACACACAGCCCGAAGGAGGATTAATCGGCGACGGCAACTCGCCTTCCAGCAACTGGATAACTTTGTTCCTTTCCATGTCCGGATCGGGGATCGGCACAGCAGACATTAGCGCTTTGGTATAGGGGTGCAGCGGATTATGGTACACCTCGTCATAGGTGCCTAATTCCACTGCGTGTCCGAGATACATCACCAGTACGCGATCGGAGATATGCTTAACCACCGCCAGGTCGTGGGCAATGAAAATTAATGACAGCCCCATTTCACGCTGTAGCTGCTGCAGGAGGTTGACGACCTGGGCCTGAATGGATACGTCCAGCGCAGAAACCGGTTCATCACAGATAATCAGTTTCGGTTCGAGAATCAGCGCGCGGGCAATACCGATACGCTGACATTGGCCGCCGGAAAACTCATGCGGGTAACGGTTAATCAGGTTTGGCAGCAACCCAACCTTCATCATCATTGCCTTCACGCGGTCACGGACTTCCTGCCCCGGCAGTTTCGGATGATAAGTCCGCAGCGGCTCGGCAATAATTTCACCAATGGTCATACGCGGGTTTAATGACGCCAGCGGATCCTGGAAAATCATCTGGATATCACTGCGCACCTCACGCCATTCATCAGGTTTCATACCCAACAAATCTTTCCCCAGCCAGGCGACCTTTCCATCAGTGGCTTTCACCAGACCGATAATCGCCCGAGCAAAGGTCGATTTTCCGCAGCCGGATTCCCCCACCACGCCAAGGGTTTCACCTTCATACAATCGCAGGGTGACGCCATCAACCGCTTTCAGGGATTTCGACGGTTGCCAGAACCACTGCTTACCATCCTTAATGTCGAAATGAACTTTGAGATCGGCAATTTCAAGGAGTACTTTTCGTTGTTCGGTGACCGTATTCATACCAGTTCCTCCACCGGTTTAAAGCAGGCGCGCAGACGGCCCGGACTAAATTCCTCCAGTGGTGGGGCACTGCTACAGATTTCCATCGCATGCGGGCAGCGCGGCTGGAACGGACAGCCTTTTGGCAGACGCAGCAGGTTCGGCGGATTGCCCGGGATAGTCAACATCTCTTCCCCTTCGGCGTCCAGACGCGGTACGGCATTCAGCAAACCAATTGAATACGGATGAACAGGCTTATAAAAGACATCCCGTGCACTGCCATATTCCATGGTTCGTCCGGCATACATCACCAGCACTTTGTCACAAATACCGGCGACAACCCCCAGATCGTGGGTGATCATGATAATTGCGGTGTTAAATTCACTTTTCAGTTCATTCAGCAGCGTCATAATTTGCGCCTGTACCGTAACATCGAGCGCGGTAGTCGGCTCATCGGCGATCAATAATTTTGGTCTGCACAGCAGCGCCATGGCGATCATTACGCGCTGACGCATTCCGCCAGAGAATTCATGCGGATACATTTTCATGCGCTTGCGCGCTTCCGGCATTTTCACCGCATCCAGCATTTTTACTGACTCTTCAAACGCTTCTGCTTTACTCATGCCTTTGTGCAGCATGAGCACTTCCATCAGTTGCTCTCCGACCCGCATGTACGGATTCAGAGAGGTCATCGGATCCTGAAAAATCATTGAGATTTGCTCGGCGCGCAGTTTGTTCAGCTCGTGCTCCGGTAAATTCAATATTTCACGCCCGTTAAACGTAGCGGAACCTCCGATACGGCCATTCGCCGCCAGCAGCCCCATCAGGGCAAACGCGGTTTGCGATTTGCCCGAACCGGACTCACCCACAATACCCAACGTTTCTCCGGCTCGCAGGGAAAAGTTTAAATCGTTTACTGCAGTAACATCGCCATCGGGGGTGGCAAACGTCACGCGCAAATCCTTAACGTTCAGCAGTGCGTTAGCCTGTTGTTGCGCGAGCGGCGCGGTTGCGGTCTCAATTACGCTCATGGCGGCGCTCCTTAACGGTCTTTCGGGTCGAGGGCATCACGCAGGCCATCGCCAATAAAGTTAAAACAGAACAAAGTAACCACCAGGAAACCGGCCGGGAACAGCAACAGCCATGGCGATACTTCCATTGAGTTGGCGCCATCACTCAGCAATGCGCCCCAGCTACTTAACGGCTCCTGCGTCCCTAATCCCAGAAAACTCAGGAAAGACTCAAACAGGATCATGCTGGGCACCAGCAACGAGGCGTAGACCACCACAACCCCCAATACGTTTGGCACAATATGACGGATAACGATGCGCACGGTAGACACCCCGCCGACTTGCGCCGCCTCAATAAACTCTTTGCGCTTCAGACTCAGCGTTTGTCCACGCACGATACGCGCCATATCCAGCCAGGAAACCATTCCGATAGCGACAAAAATCAGCAGGATGTTTTGCCCAAAGAAGGTCACCAGCAGGATAACGAAGAACATGAATGGGAAGGAGTTGAGGATTTCCAGCAGGCGCATCATTACCGAGTCAATTTTACCGCCGAGATAACCCGACAAAGAACCATACAGCGTGCCAACCACGACCGCCACCAACGCGGCGGCAATGCCAACCATCAGCGAGATGCGCCCGCCAATCGCCACACGCACCAGCAGGTCGCGACCCGATGAGTCGGTGCCAAAGTAGTGCCCGGACTCCATATCCGGCGCGCTGGACATCATTCCCCAGTCGGTATCAAAGTAGGTAAACTGCGACAGCATTGGCGCCAGCGTCACAAACAGCGCAATAATCACCAGCACCACCAGGCTTGCCACCGCCGCGCGGTTATGCATAAAACGGCGACGCGCGTCCTGCCACAGGCTGCGACCTTCGACCTCCAGCTTTTCACTGAAATTCTCCAGCGCTTCGCTGTTTTTCTTACTTAACATCATAGCGAGCTCCAGTATCAGTAACGAATCTTCGGATCGATAACGGCATACAGCACATCGACAATCGCGTTAAACACGATAGTCAGCGTACCGACCAGAATGGTCAGACTCAGGACCAGCGAATAATCGCGATTTAAGGCGCCATTGACGAACAGTTGCCCAATGCCCGGCAAACCATAGATGGTTTCAATGACCATTGAACCAGTGATTATGCCGACAAATGCCGGTCCCATATAAGACAGCACGGGTAGCAGCGCAGGTTTTAACGCATGGCGGAAAATAATCCGCCGCATCGGCAGCCCTTTGGCGCGCGCGGTACGAATAAAGTTTGAGTGCAGCACTTCAATCATTGAGCCGCGGGTAATACGGGCGATACTGGCGATATAGGCGAGCGATAACGCCACCATCGGCAGGATCATAAATTTCAACGCCCCGCCGTTCCAGCCACCGCCGGGCAGCCATTTCAACGTTATGGCGAATATCATGACCAATAAGGGAGCAACGACGAAACTGGGGATAACCACCCCGGTCATCGCGACCCCCATTACCGTGTAGTCCCAGCGCGTATTTTGCTTCAGCGCGGCGATCACCCCAGCACTAACGCCGACGAGCACCGCCAGAATAAAGGCCGCTGCGCCAAGCTTCGCTGACACCGGAAAACTTGAAGCGACAAGGTCGTTAACCGTGTAATCTTTATATTTAAAGGATGGACCAAAATCGCCATGCGCCAGTTGTTTCAGGTAGCTGAAATACTGTGTGGAGATGGGATCGTTGAGATGATATTTCGCTTCTATATTAGCCAGCACTTCTGGCGGCAATGCGCGTTCCCCGGTGAATGGGCTTCCCGGCGCAAGGCGCATCATAAAGAATGAAATCGTAATAAGAATAAACAGCGTCGGAATCGCTTCCAGACAGCGACGTAATATAAATTTCAACATAACCCGTACCTTCCGGCGTGTGCCTTTATACCCGTCATACTTCCAGTCGCAGGTGCGTTGGCTTTCTCACTCACCCCGGTCACTTACTACTCGTAAGCTTCCGGGGATTCGTTGCGTCGCCGCCTTCCTGCAGCTCGAATTATTTAGGGTATCCCCCTTTTCATTCGAAGAGGTGTGAATAGTGCGATGAAAAAAGACACTGTGGGGCAAAATTGATTGCCCCACGTCTTGCCATTAATGCTTGATAATATACAAGTCTTTTACATGGATATTATCCATCGGGTCTTTACCGGAGTATCCGCCAACCCATGGTTTCACCAGGCGGGCGTTAACATAGTAATAAACCGGTACAATCGCAGAATCTTTATCCAGTTGCTGTTCCGCTTTCGAATACAGCTCACTGCGCTGCGCTTCATCTGTCACTTTCAGGGTATCTGCAATCAGCTTGTCAAATGCAGGGCTCTTATAGTGAACCGTGTTGTTGGAGCTGTCGGACAGCACCATATTCAGGAAGGAAGTCGGCTCGTTATAATCCGCGCACCAGCCCGCACGTGAAACATCATAGTTGCCCTGATGACGCGTATCGAGGAATGTTTTCCACTCCTGGTTTTCCAGCTTGACGTTAGCGCCCAGATTTTTCTTCCAGATAGAAGCTGCGGCGATAGCCAGCTTCTTGTGCAGGTCTGAGGTGTTATACAGCAGGTCAAAGGTCAACGGTTTTTCAGCGGTATAACCGGCTTCAGCCAGCAGTTTCTTCGCTTCTTCATTACGTTTTTCCTGTGACCATTTGAACCACTCTGGCTCAACCAGTTTCGCGCCATCGGTGTAAGGAGGCGTAAAGCTATAGGCAGGCAGGTCGCCCTGGTTTTTCACTTTGTTGACGATGATGTCACGATCCATCGCCAGCTTCAGAGCGGTACGAACACGAACATCGTTGAACGGTGCTTTCTGGTTGTTGATTTCGTAATAATAGGTGCACAGATACGGGTCAACGTGAACTTCGTTCGGGATCTCTTTTTTCAGTTTCTGGAATAACTCGATCGGCATGTTGTTATAGGTCATGTCGATTTCACCGCTGCGATAGCGGTTAACGTCAGTCACTTCAGAAGAAATTGGCAGGTAGGTCACCTGGTTAATAACGGTTTTGGCGTTGTCCCAGTAGTTGGTATTACGCTCAAGCACAATGCGCTCGTTAACCACCCAGTCCTTCAGTTTATACGCACCGTTAGTGACAATGTTGGCGGGCTGAGTCCACTTATCGCCGTATTTTTCAACGGCGGCTTTAGGAACCGGTGAAACGGAAGAGTGCACGAGCAGTTTGTAGAAATAAGGAACAGGTTCGCTCAGGGTTACTTCAAAAGTATGATCATCAATCGCTTTCACACCGAGATCGGTGACTGGCTTTTTACCGGCGATGATGTCATCAATATTGACGATATGACCGTACTGCAAATAACTGGCGTACGGTGAGGCAGTATTTGGGTTAGCCAAACGTTGCCAGCTGTACACAAAATCTTGCGCGGTAACAGGTGTACCGTCAGACCATTTAGCATCTTTACGCAGATGGAACGTCCAGACTTTAAAATCTTTATTGTCCCATTTCTCAGCCACGCCCGGCGATGGTTTGCCATCGACATCGCTGATTAATAAACCTTCAAACAGGTCCCGGTTAATGTTGGATTCCGGCACCCCTTCGATTTTATGTGGGTCGAGAGACTGAACTTCCGAACCGTTATTACGCACCAGAGTCTGCTTTTCAGCAAGCTGCACACCCGCTGGCACAACTGCCGCTGTGGCCACATTTCCAGCGATTAGCGCAGTGAGGATCCCCGCAGCTACTAAACTTTTTTTAGTGATGTTCGTCATTGTGTTTGTACTCCCTCATTATTATGGCTGGTTTTTTAACCAGACTGTTAATCCTGTCAGGATCCCTGTACGGCACCGGAGATTTTCTGCCGTCAGGTGGTTTATTGTTTTACTGCTTGCTATCACCGACTTTATTTATTCTGGCGATTCGTACGACCGCCTTGCGTCGATTATCTAGGTGTCTCCCCTGCCGGAAACACGCTATTACCCTGTTGAGAGAAACCAAGTGAAAATCATTCTCATCAACGTCAATTCTTCTGCAAAATACCTGGCCGGAAAGTACCAAATGCGTTTCTTCACCGCCAATACATTTTACAAATTTGTTAACCAATTCTCTTTTATTAGAAATAAATCTCACTGGAAAAGGCTTACGAATGAAATCTCATAGCAATAAAACATTAATAATCAATGAATTGCCTGATGGGCATAGTTGACGTCCCTGTCCGGTATCAACACGATGCCAAAATGCACATAAATTTAACAATTGATTATTAATTAGCACATTCATCTAAAAAAAACGCTGAAATAACTAATAACATTTCGATAATCCCACAGCAAGCCCCAGAGTATGATGTTAATAAAATAACAGCAATATCGTGCTCCCTCTGACGTAGTGCTGAGTGTTATATCCATAAAATCAATGAATAACTAAATCGTTAACCATCAGCATTTTTCATTACTGTTATGCTGATTATCAACTTTAGTGAGAAGTTTTACTGATAATGAAAGGAAACGGAGCCAACAGCGGCTCCGTTTATACTGAAGAAGGAATATCAGGCAAGCAAACCGGGGAAAATGGATTTGATACCAGTAACAATGAATTCAATCCCTAAGGCCATGAGTAACAGCCCCATAATACGCGTAATGACGTTGATCCCCGTTTGCCCCAGCAAGCGCACTAACCACGGCGCCATGCGAAACAGCCCCCAACAACACAAGGCAAACAACGCAATCGCGATAAAAAAGCCAAACAGATTAATCGCACTGTGGTAACGCGTCCCCCAAACGATGGTCGAGCTAATTGCCCCCGGTCCCGCCATCAGGGGCAATGCCAACGGCACCACGCCAATGCTTTCACGAATGGCGGTTTCTGATTTTTCCTGTTTGTTCTGCTTATCTTCGCCAAGTTTGCCACTAATCATCGACATCGCGATAGTCACAACCAGAATACCGCCGGCAATCCTGAACGAATCTATAGAGATACCGAAAAGTTGCAGGATACCGTCGCCCAGGAACAGCGAAGTCCACAGGATGATAGCGACCGACAGGTTTGCCGTGAGATTGGTTTTGTTTCGCGCAGCCGCAGTTTGGTAGCTGGTCATACTGATAAAGACCGGGATGATCCCTACCGGGTTAACCAGAGCAAATAACCCAATAAAAAATTTAAAATAAACAGGAAAATCAAATAGCGTTTGGATCACGGTTAGCTCCGAAGCGTTAGCCGGATAAAATGAGTCATAAAAATTGGAAAAATCCGCGCTGAAGATACGCCTTTTGTCAGCATACTTCACCTTCTATCTGCGTATATCTACGTAAATACGCTACTAATACTTAGTGTTATTAATATGTATTAAATATGCTAATGTGATTAGCATTCATCACCTCAATTTTTTAACACTTACCGAGAAACGCTAAAAGGGCCTGCTGAAAGGAGTCAGCTTTGCGAAATCTTGATCCAGATCACGCAATTACTACTCAGAAGTGAGTAACCTTGCTTACGTCCCCTGGAGGTAAAGCGTAAAAGTTATCTGGCGCTTGCGTATAAGCTCTTTTAGTAAATCAAGGTAAAGTGGACGTTAATTAACCGTTTGATTTTCAAACCGTTACACAAATTTTCGTCGGTCTGTCTATACTCTCGTATCGAGCAGATGATTTACTAAAAAAGTTTAACATTATCAGGAGAGCATTATGGCTGTTACTAATGTCGCTGAACTTAACGCACTTGTAGAGCGCGTAAAAAAAGCCCAGCGTGAATATGCCAGTTTCACTCAAGAACAGGTTGACAAAATCTTCCGCGCCGCCGCTCTGGCTGCCGCAGACGCTCGAATCCCTCTCGCGAAAATGGCCGTTGCCGAATCTGGCATGGGCATTGTCGAAGATAAAGTGATTAAAAACCACTTTGCTTCTGAATACATTTACAACGCTTACAAAGATGAAAAAACCTGTGGAGTGCTGTCTGAAGACGACACTTTCGGTACCATTACTATTGCTGAACCGATTGGTATCATCTGCGGTATCGTTCCAACCACTAACCCGACTTCTACTGCTATCTTCAAATCGCTGATCAGCCTGAAGACCCGTAACGCCATCATCTTCTCTCCGCATCCGCGTGCTAAAGATGCCACTAACAAAGCTGCTGACATCGTTCTGCAAGCGGCAATCGCTGCTGGCGCACCGAAAGACTTGATCGGCTGGATCGATCAACCTTCCGTAGAACTGTCTAACGCGCTGATGCACCACCCGGACATCAACCTGATCCTTGCCACCGGTGGTCCAGGCATGGTTAAAGCGGCATACAGCTCCGGTAAACCGGCAATCGGCGTAGGCGCAGGTAACACCCCTGTTGTTATCGACGAAACCGCTGATATCAAACGTGCTGTTGCATCTGTTCTGATGTCTAAAACCTTCGATAACGGCGTAATCTGTGCTTCTGAACAGTCTGTTGTCGTGGTTGACTCTGTATACGACGCAGTACGTGAGCGTTTCGCCACTCACGGCGGCTACCTGCTGCAGGGCAAAGAGCTGAAAGCTGTTCAGGACGTGATCCTGAAAAATGGCGCGCTGAACGCCGCTATCGTTGGTCAGCCAGCCTACAAAATTGCTGAACTGGCAGGCTTCTCCGTACCAGAAACCACTAAGATTCTGATTGGTGAAGTTAAGGTTGTTGACGAAAGCGAACCGTTTGCTCACGAAAAACTGTCTCCGACGCTGGCTATGTATCGTGCGAAAGACTTCGAAGACGCAGTGGACAAAGCTGAAAAACTGGTTGCGATGGGCGGTATCGGTCATACCTCTTGCCTGTACACCGACCAGGATAACCAGCCAGAACGCGTTGCTTACTTCGGTCAGATGATGAAAACCGCGCGTATCCTGATCAACACCCCTGCTTCTCAGGGTGGTATCGGTGACCTGTACAACTTCAAACTCGCACCTTCCCTGACTCTGGGTTGTGGTTCCTGGGGTGGTAACTCCATCTCTGAAAACGTTGGTCCTAAGCACCTGATCAACAAGAAAACCGTTGCTAAGCGAGCTGAAAACATGTTGTGGCACAAACTTCCGAAATCTATCTACTTCCGTCGTGGCTCTCTGCCAATCGCGCTGGATGAAGTGATTACTGATGGTCACAAACGTGCGCTGATCGTGACCGACCGCTTCCTGTTTAACAATGGCTATGCTGACCAGATCACCTCTGTTCTGAAAGCGGCTGGCGTTGAAACCGAAGTGTTCTTTGAAGTTGAAGCTGACCCGACTCTGACCGTTGTTCGTAAAGGCGCTGAGCTGGCTAACTCCTTCAAACCAGACGTGATTATCGCGCTGGGTGGTGGTTCCCCGATGGACGCCGCGAAAATTATGTGGGTTATGTACGAACACCCGGAAACCCACTTCGAAGAACTGGCGCTGCGCTTTATGGATATCCGTAAACGTATCTACAAGTTCCCGAAAATGGGCGTGAAAGCGAAAATGATCGCCGTCACCACCACTTCCGGTACCGGTTCTGAAGTAACACCGTTTGCGGTTGTGACCGACGATGCAACCGGTCAGAAATATCCGCTGGCTGACTACGCCCTGACCCCGGATATGGCGATTGTCGATGCCAACCTGGTGATGGATATGCCGAAGTCCCTGTGTGCGTTCGGTGGTCTGGATGCCGTTACTCACGCTCTGGAAGCTTACGTTTCCGTACTGGCTTCTGAGTTCTCTGACGGTCAGGCTCTGCAGGCGCTGAAACTGCTGAAAGAAAACCTGCCAGCGTCCTACCACGAAGGTTCCAAGAACCCGGTAGCCCGTGAGCGTGTACACAGTGCAGCGACCATCGCCGGTATCGCATTTGCGAACGCCTTCCTGGGTGTATGTCACTCCATGGCGCACAAGCTGGGTTCTCAGTTCCACATTCCTCACGGTTTGGCGAACGCCCTGCTGATCAGCAACGTTATTCGTTACAACGCGAACGACAACCCGACCAAACAGACAGCATTCAGCCAGTACGACCGTCCGCAGGCGCGTCGTCGCTATGCTGAAATCGCCGACCACCTGGGTCTGAGCGCACCGGGCGACCGTACTGCCGCGAAAATCCAGAAACTGCTGGGCTGGCTGGACGAAATCAAAGCTGAACTGGGTATTCCTAAGTCTATCCGTGAAGCTGGCGTGCAGGAAGCTGACTTCCTGGCACACGTTGACAAACTGTCTGAAGATGCGTTTGACGACCAGTGTACTGGTGCTAACCCGCGTTATCCGCTGATTGCTGAGCTGAAGCAGATTCTGCTGGATACCTACTACGGCCGTGAGTACAGCGAAGGTGAAACCACCGCTAAGGCTGAAGCAGTAGCTGCACCGAAAGCTGAGAAAAAAGCGAAGAAATCCGCTTAATTCCTTCAGAAAAGTTTTAGTCTGACTATAAACGGTCCCTTTTCGGGACCGTTTTTTTTGCACCTTACACGACCAAAATCAGGTAATACCTGACTCAACCACTTGTAAGATATGGCCTGGTGAAGATTACTTGCAGGGAGGAAGCCAGGATGGCGTCAGAAGAGCGTGTGACAGGGTAGAGACACGCATGAATGGTTGTGGCCTACCCTGTGTTTATAAGCGCCCAGAAGCGCATAGGGTTAATCGTGGCTGTGTCGTTCTTGTATTGCCGTCAGAGAGCCTTCAGACTGCGCTTGCTTATAATGCTTACGGCATACCGACACATAGCGCTCGTTTCCGCCTATAACCACCTGCTCGCCTTCGTTAAAAGGTCTTCCGGCCTGATCAAGACGTAGCACCATGCTGGCCTTACGGCCACAGAAGCAAATAGTTTTTAATTCAACCAGCTTATCTGACCACGCAAGCAGGTATTCACTGCCGCAGAATAGCTCACCACGAAAATCGGTGCGTAAACCGTAACACAACACGGGAATATCCAGCCGATCGACAACTTCAGATAATTCATAAACCTGTTGTCGCGTCAGAAACTGAGACTCATCAACCAGTACACAGTGAATTCTTTGCTGCGCATTGTCGGCGCGAATCTCTTCGAACAATGATGAATTTTGGTTAAACAATTTTGCAGGTGACGACAGACCTATACGTGAACTTACTTTTCCAGTGCCAAAACGGTCATCAATTTCCGCTGTATATACTACAGCGCGCATTCCACGTTCCTGATAATTGTACGAAGATTGCAGCAATGCAGTCGACTTACCGGCATTCATTGCAGAATAGTAAAAATATAGCTGTGCCATTGACCGTAGGCCCTCATCTGGGGAAATAAATATGGGCGGGATTGTAGCATATTTCACGAACATGTCGGTGCAGCGTTGCCCCGAAAGACGTATAAAGAAGCGTACCGATTCGCTCAGTGCCGCCTTAATAACCAGAGAATGCAGGTGCTCTTTATGGCTGGGAGTATGATAGCGCGACGTCTTAACCCAAACAGGCTGGGGCTGAACCGTATATACACATTCTTTCACAAATAGTGCTCATGAAATTGATCGGCCTCGCTTATCAAGGGTCGACAATTAAGAAACCGTTCCCTTATTGTTATTGAATCGCCCCACCGCCGCCATGTAATAGCGAATTCACGTAAGCAAAACTAATACAAAAGGTTGAAATCACTGCAAAGTGATACTATTTGAACACGATAAAATGTGACCTGAATCTTGAATTTTTACTCTCAACCGTTGAGAAGCCCCCCCGCCAATAAGCCTTTTTTATGCCCAACATCACGGAGAATTTAAGACAGAGGAATTAATTCTGATACTAAATAAAGCGCAATTTTGAATTCCTTACATTCCTGGCTATTGCACAACTGAAATTATCGCTCTATTATTAGCTCAACAAACCACCCCCAATATAAGTTTGAGATTACTACAATGAGCGAAGCACTTAAAATTCTGAACAACATCCGTACTCTTCGTGCGCAGGCAAGAGAATGTACTCTGGAAACGCTTGAAGAAATGCTGGAAAAATTAGAAGTTGTAGTTAGCGAGCGTCGTGAAGAAGAAAGCGCTGCCGCTGCTGAAGTTGAAGAACGTACTCGTAAACTGCAACAATATCGTGAAATGCTGATTGCTGACGGTATTGATCCGAACGAGCTGCTGAATAGCATGGCTGCTGTTAAATCTGGCACCAAAGCTAAACGCGCTGCGCGTCCGGCTAAATATAGCTATGTTGACGAAAACGGTGAAACTAAAACCTGGACTGGCCAGGGTCGTACACCGGCTGTGATCAAAAAAGCGATGGAAGAACAAGGTAAACAACTGGACGATTTCCTGATCAAGGAATAATTCAGAAATGGTTTGCTTAAAATCCCGCCACTGGCGGGATTTTTTTTACCTGTACTTCGCATGGCCCCTACCCGGATTAGGTATAAAAAAAACGGCGCTGGATTAACAGCGCCGCTCTGACCTGATAATTACTGGCGGTTACTTCTTAATACCCATCTCTTCTTCCAGCCAGGCTTTAAATTCAGCGCCGAGGGTATTATGGCGAATACCATATTCAACGAACGCCTGCATATAGCCCAGCTTATTACCACAGTCATGGCTTTTGCCCTTCATGTGATAGGCTTCAACCGTTTCTTTTTCAATCAGCATATCGATAGCGTCAGTGAGCTGAATTTCGTCACCCGCTCCCGGAGGCGTTTTTGCCAGCAGAGGCCAGATATCCGCACTGAGAACATAGCGGCCCACGACTGCCAAATTAGATGGCGCAACATTCGCTTTCGGCTTTTCAACAACGCCAACCATCGGCACGCTTTCGCCCGGCGCTAATTCAACGCCTTTACAATCCACTACGCCATAAGCGGTAACATCTTCTACGGGCTCGACCATAATCTGGCTGCTGCCGGTTTCATCAAAACGATGAATCATTTCGGCGAGGTTTTCACGGGATAAATCTGATTCATATTCATCCAGAATTACGTCTGGCAGAATAACCGCAACCGGTTCATCGCCAACAACCGGGTGCGCGCACAATACTGCGTGACCCAGACCTTTAGCCAGCCCCTGACGTACCTGCATAATAGTGACATGCGGCGGACAAATAGATTGCACTTCTTCCAGCAGCTGACGTTTTACACGTTTTTCCAGCATAGCTTCTAACTCAAAGCTGGTATCGAAGTGGTTTTCAATGGAATTTTTAGACGAGTGAGTTACAAGTACAATTTCAGTGATACCCGCAGCAATACATTCGTTTACCACGTACTGAATTAATGGCTTATCAACCAACGGTAGCATCTCTTTCGGGATTGCCTTCGTAGCCGGTAACATCCTGGTTCCTAATCCCGCAACCGGGATAACGGCCTTTTTGACTTTTGAATTAATAGCAGCCATTTAAAACTCTCCTGGACTGTTCATGTATTGAACGTGTTCATCAATCTGTATCGCATCCAAGTATATCAGTACAGCGGTAAGCCTCTGGTCTGAAAAGGACGCACGTCGGTATAATTAAGACAAATACGAATAAATCTGGCGCTGATAGTAGCACTCGCAGCATGAGGGAGGTGAAGCAATTTCATTCCTCCCTCGCTCAATTGTTCATTCCGCAGACAACATCAGGCGCAGGCGACCACCCGCCCCCCAAATTTGGCACTGCCATGACTCACAGCGCTGGCTCAACTGATTAAGATAGGTATTGCCAAGCGTTCCCAGCGGTACGCCATTGCTGATTTGTACCTGATGGGAACCGGTATTTAATGTCGCATTCAGTCCTGCTGATACCAGAATCAGGTTTTTTAACCCGCTGTGGTAATACCCTACCAGCAAGGGAAACTGGCCGGGTAAATTAGCCTGACGCAGCAAATGGTTCACCTGTTTCAATAATGCCCCTAACTCTGGCAGCCGCTGATTTTGTTGCGTCAGTTGCTCCTGCAGCAAACCGTTAAATAGGGCTCGCAGTAATAATGCGGCCAGCACGCCATTATCCCCTGCCCGCGTGACATCCAGACAATAAAAAGCAAGGTCGTGATCCGACAGCGGCGCAATATCCAGCACCAGTCCCGGTTGATCGGCGGCAACCAATTGCCGATAGTTTATGCGACATTGTGAAATCACTTGCGATACAGGAGGCTGTAGCTCCTGCAACAGCTTTGCAGCAGCAGCAGGATCGTCCACCATGGCATCCCAGTCGCGAAACAGCCGCTCTTCTTCTTCAACCCGCGAATTGAACATATTGGGATACAGGCACGCAAAAACCGTTTCTCGCAGACGATTAAGATCCTTCACCGGTTTCAGAAGAACGTCGTCCACACCGAGTCGCAGCGCTTTGGCTATATCAGACATGTTTTCCGTCGCTGAAATCACCAGTATTGGCGTTTGATCGCCCCGATTGCGTAAATACTCAACCAGTTTAAGACCGTTCATTCGTGGCATTGCCAGGTCGCAGATCATCAAGTCAGGCGTAAAATGGCCAAGTAAATCCAGTGCTTCAAGCCCATCGCCGGCCACCGCCGTTGTCGCTCCCAAAGAGGAAAACCATGAGTCCATGAGTGAGCGGAATACCGGCTCATCCTCAACGATAAGAATCTGTTTTCCGACCAATGGCTGCGTCATATTCTCCCCCCTGACTGGCTTTAATAAATAGTGGCATGCTATTGCTACTCACGCCTGTCAGATTTAACTTAAGTATTGATAAAAAATGCCTAGACGTTGGTCTTCACCAGAGGTAGAAGCTCATCCATTTTCTTCTCAACCGCCAACTGCCCGGCAGCAATTGCTGCACTGGCGCGGTGGAAATCCAGCGTGGATATTTGCGGACAAAACGGCTGAATCAGGATATCAGGCGGGTCACCAGCCATACGGTTACGTTTCAGACGATTTTCCAGAACCTGAATAGAGGTTGTCATGATCTCCATCGCCGTCGGCGCGGTCACTGTCCGCCTCGCCGTAATGTTGCTCAGACGCTCTTTCAGACGGCCATGCCATGAGAGTTCGTCAGCGCCATCGCCTGATTCAGCATCGCTACTGACGTTGAAGGAGAGTAAATCTTGCTGCATAAGGTGCGCATCGTGTTGCAGGTCGACCGCAATAACGATATCGGCGCCCAGCGCACGCGTCAGGGAAACGGGGACGGGATTCACCACCGCGCCATCGACCAACCAGTAGCCATTATGCGCTACAGGAGACATCAGACCAGGAATACTGCAGGATGCCCGGACAGCCAGGTGCAAATCACCTTCGGTGAACCAGAGTTCCCGACCCGTACTTAAATTGGTTGCAACAGTTGCGAAACGGCGTGTGCATTGTTCAATCGCTTCTACCGGCATGACATTACGGTACTGGTTGAACACACGTTCTCCGCGCAGTAGTCCTCCCCTGCGCCAGGAGAGATCCATCAGGCGTAAGACGTCCCAATAACTGAATGAACAAACCCACTGTTCGAGTGCAGACAACTTATTGCAGGCGTAGGCAGCGCCAACCAGCGAACCAATGGAGCACCCTGCCACAATATCAACATCAATCCCCATATGCTTAAGGGCTTTAATCACGCCGATATGCGACCAGCCGCGCGCCGCGCCGGAACCTAGCGCCAGCCCAATTTTAATTTTTCTCATTGTACGTACAAACTTCCCCTGGCTTGCAGACGTAGCAACATCGCTACCGCTCAGTTAACATAGTGCCACCCTGGCGTTTTTACGCCGTTTTTTTATTCCAGGGAGTACTTTGTGTCTCAGCTTTGTCCCTGTGGTAGCGCTGTCGAGTATAGCCTATGTTGCTACCGTTATGTGTCCGGCGCGCAAGTAGCACCTACGCCGTCACACCTCATGCGTTCTCGTTACTGCGCTTTTGTGATGAAAGACGCAGATTACCTTATCAAGACCTGGCATCCGGACTGCCATGCCGCTGCGTTTCGTGACGACGTTATCGCAGGATTTACGCATACCGAATGGCTGGGGCTGACCGTTTTTGAGCAACACACGGCAGATTCAGAAAATATTGGCTACGTCAGTTTTGTCGCGCGGTTTTCTGAACAGGGAAAAACTGGCGCAATTATCGAACGCTCTCGTTTTTTAAAAGAAAACGGTCAGTGGTACTATATAGACGGTACACGCCCTCAAATTGGACGAAACGACACCTGCCCTTGTGGCTCGGGTAAAAAATTTAAGAAGTGCTGCGGCTAATCAACGCCCGACAGTATCAATTTTGCAAACATTCTCAATAGGATCACCGCTGCAAATGCATTCATTACAACGAAAAGTGCTGCGTACTATTTGCCCGGACCAAAAAGGTCTGATCGCGCGCATTACAAATATCTGTTACAAGCATGAACTGAATATCGTGCAGAATAATGAGTTCGTGGACCACCGTACCGGGCGCTTTTTTATGCGTACCGAGCTGGAGGGCATTTTTAATGATGTCACGCTGCTTGCCGATCTTGATAGCGCCTTACCAGATGGTTCCATCCGTGAATTAACGCCGGCAGGACGCCGCCGTATCGTTATTTTAGTGACCAAGGAAGCGCATTGTCTGGGCGATCTGTTAATGAAGGCCAATTATGGCGGGCTGGATGTTGAAATCGCTGCGGTGATCGGTAACCACGAGACGCTGCGTCCTTTGGTTGAGCGCTTTGATATTCCGTTTGAACTGGTCAGTCACGAAGGTTTAACCCGTGACGAACACGACCAGAAAATGGCCGATGCTATCGACGCGCACCAACCTGATTATGTCGTGCTGGCAAAATACATGCGCGTACTGACGCCGACCTTTGTTTCACGCTTCCCGAATAAGATTATCAATATTCACCATTCATTCCTGCCGGCATTTATTGGCGCTCGCCCATACCACCAGGCTTACGAGCGCGGGGTGAAGATCATTGGCGCAACGGCCCACTATGTGAATGATAACCTCGATGAAGGCCCTATCATTATGCAGGACGTAATTCATGTTGATCACACCTACACCGCAGAAGACATGATGCGTGCCGGCCGTGACGTTGAAAAAAATGTATTAAGTCGCGCGCTGTATCAGGTTCTGGCTCAACGCGTATTTGTTTATGGTAACCGAACGATCATTCTGTAATCGATTGATAATTTAATTGGTTACCTTTACATCTTTACGCGTAAAAATCAGGCAACCAGTTCTTTTTTATCAACGGAATACTTTACAGGGGCGCATCATCTGTTATGATGCGCCCCGCTTCCAACAGAAGCGGGCCAGTAATAAGCATTACCCCGTGGTGGGGTTCCCGAGCGGCCAAAGGGAGCAGACTGTAAATCTGCCGTCATCGACTTCGAAGGTTCGAATCCTTCCCCCACCACCATCTTTTCATAAAGCATCGACACCCAATCCAACTGCAGTTTGTCATATTCTTCCCATGCGGGAAGGATGAGAAGCTTCGACTAAGATTCGATTCGAGCGTCAGCGAGAAAGCGTTGCCGCAGGCAACGACCCGAAGGGCGAAGCGCGCAGCGCGGAGTCATCCTTCCCCCACCACCATCATTTCCCTGTCGCACTTCAGCAAAATCAAACCTTATTGCACTATATTCTGCCCATGCGGGAAGGATGAGAAGCTTCGATTAAGGTTCGATTCGAGCGTCAGCGAGAAAGCGTTGCCGCAGGCAACGACCCGAAGGGCGAAGCGCGCAGCGCGGAGTCATCCTTCCCCCACCACCATCA
>NZ_SZXE01000009.1:0-124894 GCF_005281255.1 Citrobacter sp. wls708 | reverse complement strand
GAGTTATTTCAGGCTGACAAGGGGAAATTCAAAATAATCTTCCGAGTGCGCATTTTTTCACCAAAACCGATTAAACCGCCAGTTTTTCGAGCGTTTTGAAGCCATAACGTTGCAGCACGGGCAATAATTGTTCGGCTTCTGTCGTCATCGCCATACAGAATGCGACATTCTCATCGGTTGATTTCGCGTCGGGCGCTTCATGTTCTAATAACCAGGCCGTGCGACGCGCAATCGCGGCACCCGAATCCACCAGTCGCGTCCCCTCGGGCAGGACCTGTAAAAGTTCTTCCTGTAATAGAGGGAAATGGGTGCAGCCCAGCACCACCGTGTCGGGTGGTTCCGACATCCGCAGCCACGGACGTAGAATGCGGCGCAACTCCTCCAGAGAGACCGTTTCGCCGTGCAGCTTCGCTTCCGCCAGTTCTACCAGCTCGGCAGAACCCAACATCGCAATCTGACATTCGTTAGCAAACCGCGCAATCAACTCATGGGTATACGACCGCTTCACCGTTGCACGTGTAGCCAGCAGTCCCACAACGCCATTCGCCGTGAGTCGCGCCGCCGGTTTAATAGCAGGAACGACGCCTACAACCGGGAAGGCAAATTTCGCACGTAATGCAGGAAGCGACACAGTGCTTGCGGTATTACACGCGATGACCGCAAGAGAGAGTGGATAGCGCTGCTGGACCGCAGTCACAATCTCAACAACACGCTCGACGATAAATTCCTCGCTCTTCTCACCATAAGGAAAGGCGACATTATCAAAAGCGTATATATAGTGGAGATCCGGCAGGAGACTGCGGATCTCATTGTAGACCGACAACCCACCGACGCCGGAATCAAACACCAGCACGGTGGGACGTGGATCAGAAGGTGTAGCTGCCAGACAAGGTGTATTCCCGCCCTGCAGTTGCGTAGCCATAAACTGTCTCGTAATCTTTATCGAACAGGTTGGCGATTTTACCACGAACAGTCAGCTGTGAGGTGATTGGATATGCCACTGTCAGATCCCACAGGCTCACTCCCCCCATTTTTACCGGCTGATTGGTGACGAAGTCCGTGTCATAACGCGTTCCCAGATAATGATAGGTCAGGCCCCAGTCAAAATCGTAAACCTGCCAGTCAAGCTGGTACTTCACCTGCTGTTTAGAACGACGCGCCAGTGGTTTATCGGTAATCGCATTTCGTGCATCAACGTAATCGTAGCTCAGGGTGTGCGCCAGCGGCCCGGTATCAAAGTTTGCTGTCGCTTCGACACCTTTAATACGTACTTTGCCTTCGTTAAAGTATTTCTCGGTATGTGGGTCGTAATCGATCATGTTATCGATATCGTTGCGATATCCTGACAAACGCCAGTTCACATCCGCCGTCAGCCCTTCAAACGCCCCTTCCCACTGCTTACTCTCTTCAGGATCCAGATTCGAATTGCCGTAATAGCCATGCAACTGCCCGAGATTTGGTGCTTTGTAGGAAGTACCGTAGGAGGCAATAAAGCGATAACCTTCAATAAACTCCCACCCGGCGCTGGTTTGCCATGTACCATGGCGACCAAACTCGGAGTTATCATCACTGCGCGCCGCACCTTCAAAGGTAAAGTCACCCAGTTGCTGCAACCCGGTGAGATAGAGGCCAGTGTTACGCTGGTCGTAACCGTCCGTGACGTACGCGGTGCCAGGCTCCGTAGTTTGCTTTTGCCAGTCGACGCCCGCGCCCACATTACCGTGGCCAACCACCATACTGTTCGACCACTGAACATTATATTGCTTCATCTCATCCAGTGTGGCCGAGGAGTCATAGCGGCCATAATCCGGATCATAGTTGTAGTCTTTACTGTGGCTATAGCTGGAAACCAGCTGTGACTGGATAATTTCACCATTGAAGCGCAGTCCGGCATCCCAGCTTTGGCTATAGAGTTTTCGGGTATCGACCAGTGGTGAGTTCGGAGAATAGTACGAATCGTAATTCGTGCGGTTATCATAACCGTAGCCACGAACAAACCCGCTCCAGGTGTCAGAGAAGTTGTGTTCCAGCGCGCCATATAGCGTCTTACTTAAGAAGCCGTCTTTGTCGGGTTGAGCCTGAGAGCCAGTACTACCGTAAGCCACGACATCAAAGCCTTTGGTATAGGCATAATCGCCCATCAACGTGACACGCGTATTTTCACCTAACTGTTGTTGGGTTGAGACATCGTAATTCTGGTAGCCATTGCTTCCCACGCCAGCGGTCAGTTCCGTCCCCGGCTTTTCGCGCGTCGTAATGATATTCACCACGCCGCCAATCGCATCAGAACCATAAATAGCCGAACGCGGCCCACGAATGTACTCAATACGTTGTACCAACGATACCGGGAACTGGCTAAGATCGGCTGCGCCGCTAACCCCTGCCAGGTTCAGACGCACACCGTCAATCAGCACCAGAACATGGCTGGCGTTGGTGCCGCGAATAGAAATAGACGAATTTTGTCCCATACCACCGTATTGGGCGATATCCACGCCTGGCAAGCGACGAAGCACATCATTCACGGAGGTAGATTGCCAGCGGTCGATATCCTGACGCGTAACAACGGTGATAGGAGCAAGTACTGCGCTACGAGGCTGCTGAAAACGGTTGGCAGTGACGACGAGAGTATCTGGGCTAGCATCCTGTGCCCAACCAGAAAATGCCGTGACGGAAAGCGCCGTCCACAGCAACGATTTTTTAATCATTGTAAAGCATCCACAATATAAGAAGGATGCCGCAGGTCCCACCGATAGTACGCGATGATGAAAACCAGATGCGACGTTAGCCGGCAGGTCTTCGGGCTTGGAGGCGACTTAAAGAGATGATGACTTCCCACGGCAAGCCGCAGTGTCTGCACCAGGTGCGCTCATCTCCTACCTTCCTTACCGCTGCGCGTCAGCTCCAGATTCACACTGGATTCCCTTTTAACTCACAGGACCGGAAAACGGATGCTACAGTTTGTTACAACCCACTGTCCAGACTGTGTATCACAATATCGGAAATCATCAATGACTGGACATCTGTTGAGCAATCCCTACAATCCCCGCGTACTTTTATTTTTCAGGACGCATCATGACCCCCGAACATCTTCCGACAGAACAGTACGACGCGCAGTTAGCTGAAAAAGTGGTGCGTCTGCAGAGCTTAATGACACCGTTTTATGCACAGGCTCCGGAAGTGTTTCGCTCACCGGTCAGTCACTACCGTATGCGTGCCGAATTCCGGCTGTGGCATGACGGTGATGACCTGTACCACATCATGTTCGATCAACAGACGAAAAGCCGTATTCGCGTCGACAGCTTCCCGGCGGCCAGCGAGCTTATCAACACGCTGATGAAGGCAATGATTGAAGGGGTACGCAACAACCGTGTCCTGCGCCACAAACTGTTCCAGATTGATTACCTCACCACCCTGAGCGATCAAGCGGTCGTCTCGATGCTGTACCATAAAAAGCTGGATGACGAATGGCGTCAGGAAGCCGAAGCGCTACGGGACGCGCTGCGTGCGCAAAACCTGAACGTGCATCTGATTGGCCGGGCCACCAAAACCAAAATCGAGCTGGACCAGGACTATATTGACGAACGCTTGCCGGTCGCAGGTAAAGAGATCATCTACCGCCAGGTTGAGAACAGCTTCACCCAGCCCAATGCCGCGATGAATATTCAGATGCTGGAATGGGCGATTGATGTCACCAAAGATTCCCAGGGCGACCTGCTTGAGCTGTACTGCGGTAATGGCAACTTCTCATTAGCGCTGGCGCAAAATTTCAACCGCGTGCTGGCGACTGAAATCGCCAAACCATCCGTGGCGGCTGCCCAGTACAACATTGCGGCTAACCATATTGATAACGTACAAATTATCCGCATGGCGGCAGAAGAGTTTACTCAGGCGATGAATGGGGTTCGCGAGTTCAACCGTTTGCAGGGGATCGATCTGAAGAGTTACCAGTGTGAAACCATTTTCGTTGACCCACCGCGTAGCGGTCTGGACAGCGAAACGGAGAAAATGGTGCAGGCGTATCCGCGTATTCTGTACATCTCCTGCAACCCGGAGACGCTGTGTAAGAATCTGGAAACGTTAAGCCAGACGCACAATGTTTCACGTCTGGCTCTGTTCGATCAGTTCCCGTATACGCACCATATGGAGTGTGGCGTGTTACTGACCGCGAAGTAAGTGATGTCCTGGCCGGGCTTGCCCGGCCTACAAATATTATTCCGCAATTTCCTGCTTACGATTACGCACTTTAACGCCGATCCAGAACACCAGAATCACCGACAGTACCGCCGGGAAGAAGTTAGAACCAATATCCGGATATTCAGCGCGTACCACGGTGCTGTACAACAGAACACCGAGAATAAAACAGGCGGCGGCCAGGCCTGGTAGCCCCACAGGCATGGTGCGGTTCTGATAGCGTTGATGCAGACAATAAACCGTCAGCACCAGCGAAATAATCGGGAATACTGAGAATGGCACAATGGAGCTAAACAGCGCCGCAAATGTGCCATTGATCGATAAGCCAGCAACCAGCGCCAGCAGCAGCGTACCTTTATCTTGACCTGACTGTTTCATTGCTCGTCCTTCTCGTTACTCGGAGTGGTGCGTCATCTTCTCTTGTTCACGGCGGTACCAATAAAATGCGCCTTTCGCAATCATGCGTAGTTGCAATACCAGCCGCTCTTCCAACTGTCGACGCTGTTCAGCGCCAACATCCAGTGCTTCTGCCCCGGCGCTGAACACAATCGTTACCATGGCTTCGGCCTGCGCTTCAGTAAACGCACGGGGCATATGGTTTTCGAGTTCCAGATAGTCCGCAAGTTCCGCAATGAAGTGCTGAATTTCACGTGCGACCGCTGCACGAAACGCTGCGGAGGTTCCCGAACGCTCGCGCAATAATAAACGGAAGGCGTTGGGATTGTTGCCGATGAATTCCATAAATGTTGAGACCGAGGTACGGATCACACTCCCACCTTTGGCGATACGCTGACGCGCCTGCCGCATCAACTGACGCAGCATCAGACCACTTTCGTCCACCATCGTCAGCCCGAGCTCATCCACATCGCGGAAATGGCGATAAAACGAGGTTGGCGCAATGCCCGCTTCACGCGCAACTTCTCGTAAACTGAGACTGGCAAAACTACGCTCAGCACTGAGTTGACTAAATGCAGCCTCTACCAGCGAACGCCGGGTTTTCTCTTTTTGTTGCGCTCTAACGCCCATCACGATGTCTGAATCCTTCCACATACCTTGCTGGCACTATACCAGAGATTAGGCGGTTGGCATGGCTTTGTTAATGATTGTTTACGCGCAGTTTGTGCTTCGACTTCGCAAAAAAGCACAACGATAATTGGGTTATCCCAACAACGATGTTACTATTCTGTTGCTTTTATGTATAAGAACAGGTAAGCCTGACCATGTCACATTCCTACGATTACGATGCAATAGTAATAGGTTCCGGTCCCGGCGGCGAAGGCGCTGCAATGGGTCTGGTTAAACAGGGAGCGCGCGTCGCGGTGATTGAGCGCTATCATAACGTCGGCGGAGGCTGTACCCACTGGGGCACCATCCCGTCGAAAGCACTCCGCCACGCCGTCAGCCGTATTATTGAATTCAATCAGAACCCACTTTACAGCGACCATTCCCGACTTCTCCGTTCTTCCTTCGCCGATATTCTCAACCATGCTGATAACGTGATTAATCAGCAAACGCGCATGCGGCAAGGTTTTTACGAGCGTAATCACTGCGAGATTTTGCAGGGAAATGCCCGTTTTGTTGACGAACACACTATCGCCCTGGAATGCCACGACGGCACGGTGGAAACGCTGACCGCGGATAAGTTCGTGATCGCCTGCGGTTCACGCCCTTATCGCCCTGTTGACGTCGACTTTTCGCATCCCCGCATTTATGACAGCGACTCCATCCTGAGTCTGCACCACGAACCTCGCCACGTTCTGATTTATGGCGCAGGGGTTATTGGCTGTGAATATGCGTCGATCTTCCGTGGAATGGACGTCAAAGTTGATTTAATCAACACCCGCGATCGTCTGCTGGCGTTCCTTGATCAAGAGATGTCCGATTCGCTCTCTTACCACTTCTGGAACAGCGGTGTGGTTATTCGCCACAACGAAGAGTACGAGAAGATTGAAGGTTGCGATGACGGCGTCATCATGCACCTGAAATCCGGTAAAAAACTGAAGGCTGACTGTCTGCTGTACGCCAATGGCCGCACCGGTAATACCGATTCGCTGGCGCTGGAAAATATTGGTCTGAAAACCGACAGCCGTGGGCAGCTCAAAGTGAATAGCATGTACCAGACGGCACTGCCGCACGTGTATGCCGTAGGGGATGTGATCGGCTATCCGAGTCTGGCATCGGCGGCCTACGATCAGGGACGCATTGCCGCCCAGGCACTGGTGAAAGGCGAAGCCACCGCGCATCTGATCGAAGATATCCCAACCGGGATTTATACCATTCCTGAAATCAGCTCCGTTGGTAAAACCGAGCAGCAGCTTACGGCGATGAAAGTCCCATACGAAGTTGGCCGCGCCCAGTTTAAACATCTGGCACGTGCGCAAATCGTGGGCATGAGTGTCGGCACGTTGAAGATTCTGTTCCATCGCGAAACCAAAGAGATTCTGGGGATCCACTGCTTTGGGGAACGCGCGGCCGAAATTATTCACATCGGTCAGGCGATAATGGAGCAAAAAGGTGGTGGTAACACCATCGAGTACTTCGTTAACACCACCTTTAACTACCCAACCATGGCGGAAGCCTATCGGGTAGCGGCGCTAAATGGCTTAAACCGCCTGTTTTAACGCACTGTCGAAATGGCCATCCATTGATCCACGGATGGCCTCTGCCAGCTGTTCATAACGGCTGCGCAGCGGCGAACCTGGGCGATACACCAGGCCAATCGTGCGGCGCGGTTCTGGCTTAATGCATGGCAGATAGACAACACCATCACGCTTGCGCTCCGACGGAACAGCCAGCGCAGGCAGTAACGTAATACCGCTACCTGCCGCCACCATATTGCGCAGCGTTTCCAGACTGGTTGCCCGGAAATGGGTATCTTCATCAGCACCAGCTTCAAAGCAGAAGCCCATGGCCTGATCGCGCAGGCAGTGGCCGTCTTCCAGCATCAGCAGTTTTTCACCCGCCAGATCGGACATCGGTACACAGTCACGGTTTGCCCATGGATGATCTTCATAGATCGCCAGCATCATAGGCTCATCAAATAACGGTACTTCGATGAATGCCTCACTCTCTTTCACCAACGCCAGAATCACGCAGTCGAGCTTACCGCTATCCAGTTGCGCCAACAGCTGATGCGTCTGCGCCTCATGCAGATACATTTCCAGTTTTGGGAAGGTCTGGTGCAACATAGGAATAATATGCGGCAGCAGGTATGGCCCCACCGTTGGGATCAAACCAATATGCAGCGGGCCAGACATCGTCTCGCCTTGTTGGCTTGCCATCTCCTTGAGCACTTTGACCTCGCGCAGCACGGTGCGCGCCTGATCCACCAGCAGCAGACCTGCCTGAGTGAACAGCACTTTGCGACTCGTACGCTCCAGCAACATGACGCCCAGCTCATCTTCCAGCTTACGGATCTGCCCGCTCAGCGTTGGCTGGCTCACGTGGCAGGAGTCTGCCGCCCGTCGGAAGTGACGATGTTCGGCAAGCGCCACCAGGTATTCAAGATCACGAATATTCATTATTCATCCTCCATCGCCACGATAGTTCGTAGCGATAGGTAGCATAGCAACGAACGATTATCCCTATCAAGCTTTCTGTTTAATAATGCACCACAGAAACGGAACGGTACCCCTTTAACCCTTGAAGCTACTGTCCGTTTAGAGAGTTTCTCTCATACTCGAAATAACTAAAGCCAACGTGAACTTTTGCGGACCTTGCGTCCGCATTTTTTTTGCATAAAAAAGCCCGGCGAGATGCCAGGCTCTGATCACTGTTTGCCTGATGGCGCTATGCTTATCAGACCTACAAAGACAAAAGTTACGCCAGACGCGCCTTCGCGTAATCAATCGCCTGTGCGACCTGCTGTGGCGACACGCCGCCTTTCGCCGCACGTTTGTCCAGACACGATTGTAGAGAAAGGATCGGGTAAACGTCATCGCCAATAACCGGACTGAACTTCTGTAAGTCGGTCAGCGACAACGATTCCAGCGGTTTGCCCTGACGAATCGCCTCAACCACCGTTTCGCCCACAATGTGGTGCGCTTCGCGGAACGGCACGCCTTTCGCTACCAGATAATCCGCCAGCTCAGTAGCGTTGGCATAACCCTGCTGCGCCGCTTCCTGACAACGCGGACGTTTCACCTGAATGCCATCCAGCACCAGCGCGGCCATATGCAGACAATCCAGCCAGGTGTCGAGCGCATCGAACAGCCCTTCTTTGTCTTCCTGCATATCTTTGTTATACGCCAGCGGTAGGCCTTTTAAGGTCATCATCATCCCGGTCAACGCACCCTGCACGCGACCGCATTTACCACGGATTAATTCCAGCGCATCCGGGTTTTTCTTCTGCGGCATCAGGGATGAACCAGAGGTCACTCGATCGGACAGCTCGACAAAGCCTGCTTCACCAGTATTAAAGAAAATCAGGTCTTCAGCAAAACGCGACAGGTGCACCATGCCGATAGAAGCGTCGGAGAGTAACTCCAGCACGTGGTCACGATCGGAAACGCTGTCCAGACTGTTGCGCGTTGCCGAAGCAAAGCCCAGCCAGCCGGCCAGTTGTTCGCGATCGATTTCATATGCCGTACCCGCCAGCGCGCCGCAGCCCAGAGGACTGACGTCCAGACGCTTAAGCGCATCCTGCAGACGGCTCTCATCACGCGCCAGCATTTCGACATAGGCCAGGCACCAGTGAGCAAACGTCACCGGCTGCGCACGTTGCAGGTGGGTGTAACCCGGCATAACGGCGTCCTGGTTATTCTCCGCCGTCACCACCAGCGCACTTTGCAACTGACGGTTGGCAGAGAGTAATTCAATAACCGTGTCTTTACACCACAGTTTAAGGTCGGTCGCGACCTGATCATTACGGCTACGCCCGGTATGCAGTTTTTTACCAAGCTGGCCGACTTTATCAATCAGCTTACCTTCCACCCAACTGTGAATATCTTCGGCATCGCTTTGCAGGATCTGTTGCGGGTTGGCACGCACCTCTTCCAGCAGCGTGTTCAGCGCCTCTTCCAGTTGCAGCTGTTCATCGGCACTCAGTACGCCGACCGTTACCAACGCTTTGGACCAGGCCACAGAGCCGACAATATCCTGTTCTGCCAGGCGGTAGTCAAAACGCAACGAGTCGTTGAACTGTTTGAACCGCTGATCTGCTGCCTGTGTAAAACGCCCACCCCAAAGTGCCATAACATGCTTCCTTAAATTCTTTTAATTTCAATGCCGGATGGCGCTACGCTTATCCGGCCTACAGGTTCTGTTCACGTAGGCCCGATAAGGCGTAGCCGCCATCGGGCATACAAATACTTAAGCCAGAATACGGGTACCGATCGGCGTGCCGTTAAACAACGCCGGGAGTTGCTCTGCATGACGCCAGGAGGCGATATCCACCGGGCGGCCCAGCGTGCGCGCGGCATCCAGCGCCGCATTGACCTTCACTATCATGCCATCGGTAATAATCCCCTGGTCGATCAACTGCTCCGCTTTCGCGGCGGTCATTTCGGCAATACGCTGACCTTTACCATCCAGAATACCGCTCACGTCTGAGAGCAGGATCAGATCCGCACCCAACGTTGCCGCCAGCGCTGTTGCCGCCTGATCGGCGTTAACGTTCATCAGCAGTCCATCTTCAGTGACGCCGATGGAGCTGACCACCGGCAGAAAACCGCTTGCCAGCAGCGTGTTAATTAGCTTAGGCGAACCCGGTTGCGCGAGTCCAACATGACCCAGCTCTTTATCGAGCGGCGTCACTTTTACGCTGTCGCCATCGCCAAGATACAGGCCCACAGAGGCGATTTGATGTTTTTTCGCCCAGGCCAGTAAGGTTTTATTCGCCGTACCCGCCAGGGCGCCAGTGATAATATCTATCTGATCGGCAGGAGTGACGCGCAGGCCGTTTTTCTTTTTGACCGGCAGATTCAACTGCTTCATTAGCTCATCAACCACGCAGCCGCCGCCGTGCACAATAATCAGCGGACGCTGATGCGACTCACGATAATTCACCAGTGCGGTAAACAGTCGCTCCAACGCCTCTTCGCTATCCAGTAAAACGCCGCCCAGCTTGATAATTAATGGATTCATTGTTGCACCCTTAAATAAGAGACTGCGTTTCAGCAAAGCCGAAACGGATATTTGCGCACTGCATCGCCTGTGCCGCCGCGCCTTTTAATAAGTTATCTTCGGTCGCCACCACGATCAGATGCTCTCCCTGCACGGCAAACCCGATGTCACAAAACGGTAAGCCCACCACGTTTTTCAGGGCCGGGACGCCTTTGTCGTACAGACGTACCAGTGGTTTATCGCCATAGGCTTGTTGCAGTGTCTGGGCCACCTGCGCATGGGTTACGCCCGCTTTCAGACGGCAGGTGATCGTTTCCAGAATTCCGCGCGGGAAGTTCCCCAGATGCGGAGTGAAGATCACTTCCGCGCCGAGGTGAGTTGCGATTTCCGGCTGATGACGATGGGTAAACACGCCATAGGGCTGCAGGCTCACTTCGCAAAAGCTGTTCGAGATAGCCGCTTTACGGCCTGCCCCGCTGACGCCGCTGGTCGCATTAATCACCGGCCACTGGCTGAGATCCAGCAGTCCGCCGTCAATCAGTGGTTTCAGCGACAACTGCGCCGCCGTCGGATAACAACCCGGTACGGCAACCAGATTCGCTTCTTTCAGTTGCTCTGCGCTCCACTCCGCCAGACCGTACACCGCCTGCTCCAGCAATTCGGGGTGCTGATGGGTAAAGCCATAATATTTTTCATAGAACGCGCTATCGTTAACACGAAACGCGCCTGAAAGATCAAACACCACACATCCGGCCTGCAGAAACTGCGGGGCCAGGTCATGACTGACCTCATGCGCTGTGGCGAGGAACACAATGTCCACCCCTGCGCTAAACTCGCTGATATCCGACATTGGCTGCAACGGTAAATCGACAATGCCTTTCAACTGCGGATGCAAATCGGAGATGAGTTTTCCTGCATCATTGCTTTGCGCTGAGACGGTCAAAGCGGTTATGTTCATATCAGGATGGCGATTTACATAGGTCACAAGCTCTGCGCCGGCATAGCCGCTGGCGCCCACAATCAGCGTATTCAACATCGGGGCAGCTCACCTTCTTAGATTCTGTTGCCAGGTATAAGCCTTTATCACCTCACCTTACACTTGGTGGGTTTTATTACGCTCAACGTTAATGTATTTTTATTCATAAATACTGCATGAATATTGATACTATCATGACCCGAGGTGTGTCAACAATGAAAAACAATTTACCGCCATTTATCGAGATTTACCGCGCTCTGATTGCCACGCCATCGATTAGCGCCACCGAAGAAGCACTGGATCAAAGCAATGCAGGTTTAATCACTCTGCTGGCGGGCTGGTTCAAAGATTTAGGCTTCAATGTAGAGGTTCAGCCGGTCCCCGATACGCGCAATAAATTCAATATGCTGGCGAGCATTGGACAAGGGGCTGGCGGTCTGTTGTTAGCGGGTCATACCGATACCGTGCCGTTTGACGACGGACGCTGGACGCGCGATCCGTTCACCCTGACAGAGCATGACAATAAGCTCTACGGCCTGGGTACGGCAGATATGAAAGGCTTCTTCGCGTTTATCCTCGACGCGCTGCGCGACGTCGACGTAACGAAGCTGAAAAAGCCCCTCTACATTTTGGCCACTGCCGACGAAGAGACCAGCATGGCGGGGGCGCGCTACTTTTCTGAAACCACCGCTCTGCGCCCGGACTGCGCGATCATTGGCGAACCCACCTCCCTGCAGCCGGTGCGTGCGCACAAAGGGCATATCTCTAATGCAATTCGCATTTTGGGGCAGTCGGGTCACTCAAGCGATCCAGCGCGTGGCGTCAATGCGATTGAACTCATGCATGATGCTATCGGCCATATCATGACTCTGCGCGATGACCTGAAAGAACGCTATCACCATGACGCTTTTACCGTTCCGTACCCGACGTTAAATTTGGGTCATATCCACGGTGGTGACGCCGCCAACCGAATCTGCGCCTGCTGCGAGCTGCATATGGATATTCGCCCGCTGCCCGGCATAACGCTCAACGATCTTAATGGTTTACTTAACGATGCGCTGGCCCCTGTCAGCGAGCGTTGGCCGGGTCGCCTGACGGTGTCGGAACTGCATCCGCCTATTCCTGGCTATGAGTGTCCGCCAGACCATCAGTTGGTTGAAGTCGTCGAAAAACTGCTGGGAGCGCAAACGGAAGTGGTGAACTACTGCACTGAAGCGCCGTTTATCCAGACGCTTTGCCCGACGCTGGTGTTGGGCCCAGGCTCCATTAATCAGGCACATCAGCCAGATGAATACCTGGAAACACGCTTCATTAAGCCAACTCGCGAATTGATCACCCAGGTTGTGCATCATTTCTGCTGGCATTAATCGTTTATAACCTTGCTCATCCTTCAGCGGTGAGCAAGGTCATTTATTAACATTTTCATAAGCACAGCTTATTTGATTCGATGTGAATTAAATAACGTAAATTCCCGCCATTTTTTCGTTTGCTGAACCGATTTCGCAGCAATTGACGTCACGAGTTTTACGTGGCTTTATAAAAGACGGCAAAAAAATTAAGTCCGAAAAATTTCACGTTGCAGCAGTGTTGACGGCGGCGCGAAAGATACAGGACATTTACAAAAGAGATGGGGTGTCTGGGTAAATATGAACGAACAATATTCCGCGTTGCGTAGTAATGTCAGTATGCTCGGCAAAGTGCTGGGAGAGACCATTAAGGATGCGCTGGGAGAGCACATTCTTGATCGCGTAGAAACAATCCGTAAGCTGTCCAAATCATCCCGCGCTGGCAATGAAGTCAATCGCCAGGAGCTACTTACGACGCTGCAAAACCTGTCTAACGACGAACTGCTGCCGGTTGCCCGTGCGTTTAGCCAGTTCCTGAACCTGGCCAACACCGCCGAGCAATACCACAGCATTTCGCCCAAAGGCGAAGCAGCCAGCAACCCGGAAGTGATTGCTCGCACTCTGCGTAAATTGAAAGACCAGCCCAATCTCGATGAAGCCACCATCAAAAAAGCCGTGGAGTCACTCTCCCTGGAGCTGGTTCTGACTGCCCACCCGACAGAAATCACCCGTCGTACGTTGATCCATAAAATGGGTGAAGTAAACGCCTGTCTCAAACAGCTTGATAACAAAGATCTCGTCGATTATGAACGCCATCAACTGATGCGCCGTCTGCGCCAGTTGATTGCCCAGTCCTGGCATACGGATGAGATCCGCAAGATACGCCCAAGCCCGGTTGATGAAGCCAAATGGGGCTTCGCCGTGGTCGAAAACAGCCTGTGGGAAGGCGTGCCGAACTATCTGCGCGAGCTGAACGAACAGTTAGAAGAGAATCTGGGTTATAAGCTGCCCGTTGATTTTGTTCCGGTTCGCTTTACCTCCTGGATGGGCGGCGACCGTGACGGCAACCCGAACGTGACGGCGGATATCACCCGTCACGTGCTATTGCTCAGCCGTTGGAAAGCCACCGACCTGTTCCTGAAAGACATTCAGTTTCTGATCTCTGAACTGTCGATGGTGGATGCCACGCCGGAACTGCTGGCGCTGGTCGGCGAAGAAGGCGCAGCAGAACCATACCGTTATCTGATGAAAACCCTGCGTTCACGTCTGATGGCAACTCAAGCCTGGCTGGAAGCCCGCCTGAAAGGCGAGAAATTACCGAAACCTGCCGGCCTTCTCACCCAAAACGAACAGCTCTGGGATCCGCTGTACGCGTGTTACCAGTCTCTGCAAGCCTGTGGCATGGGCATCATCGCCAATGGCGAACTGCTCGACACCTTGCGCCGCGTGAAATGTTTCGGCGTGCCGCTGGTACGTATTGATATTCGTCAGGAAAGCACCCGCCACACTGAAGCGCTGGGCGAACTGACCCGGTATCTGGGCATTGGCGACTACGAAAACTGGTCAGAAGCGGATAAACAGGCTTTCTTGATCCGCGAACTGAACTCCAAGCGTCCGCTTCTGCCACGTAACTGGGAACCAAGCAATGACACCCGCGAAGTGCTCGACACCTGCCGCGTCATTGCCGAAGCTCCGTATGGCTCCATTGCCGCCTATGTTATCTCGATGGCGAAAACGCCGTCCGATGTATTGGCCGTACATCTGCTGCTGAAAGAAGCCGGGATCGGTTTTGCTATGCCGGTGGCGCCGCTGTTTGAAACACTGGACGACCTCAACAATGCTGATGACGTCATGTCCCAGCTCTTGAATATTGACTGGTACCGCGGCTTTATTCAGGGCAAACAGATGGTCATGATTGGCTACTCTGACTCCGCAAAAGACGCGGGGGTGATGGCGGCCTCCTGGGCGCAATATCAGGCTCAGGACGCGCTGATCAAAACGTGTGAAAAAGCCGGCATCGAGCTGACGCTGTTCCATGGCCGCGGTGGTTCCATTGGCCGCGGCGGCGCGCCTGCGCATGCCGCACTGCTTTCTCAACCGCCTGGCAGCCTGAAAGGTGGTCTGCGCGTGACGGAACAAGGTGAGATGATCCGCTTTAAGTATGGCCTGCCGGAAGTGACCATCAGCAGCCTGTCGCTATATACCGCAGCCATCCTTGAGGCCAACCTGTTACCGCCGCCAGAGCCGAAGGATAACTGGCGCCATATCATGGATGAGCTTTCTGATATCTCGTGTGAGCTCTACCGTGGATATGTACGTGAAAACAAAGACTTCGTCCCTTACTTCCGCTCCGCAACCCCAGAGCAGGAACTGGGTAAATTGCCGCTCGGCTCACGTCCGGCAAAACGCCGCCCGACTGGTGGGGTAGAGTCTCTGCGCGCCATTCCATGGATCTTTGCCTGGACGCAGAACCGCCTGATGCTCCCGGCATGGCTGGGGGCAGGCACCGCGCTGCAAAAAGTGGTGGAAGACGGTAAGCAAAGCGAACTCGAAGCAATGTGCCGCGACTGGCCATTCTTCTCCACACGCCTTGGCATGCTGGAAATGGTTTTCGCTAAAGCAGACCTGTGGCTGGCTGAATACTACGATCAACGTCTGGTCAAAAAAGAGTTGTGGCCGCTCGGCGAAGAACTGCGTCAGCGCCTGGAAGCAGATATCGACGTCGTGCTGGCGATTGCCAATGACTCACATTTGATGGCCGACCTGCCGTGGATTGCCGAGTCCATCCAGTTAAGGAATGTTTATACCGATCCGCTGAACGTTTTACAGGCAGAGCTGTTACACCGCTCGCGCCTGGCGGAAGAGCAAGGCAATGCGCCAGATCCACGCGTTGAACAAGCGCTGATGGTAACCATCGCAGGTGTTGCTGCCGGTATGCGCAATACAGGCTAACGTCCCCCTCCCGTCGCCTTCGTGCTATTGCGCGATGGCGACATCAAAAATCGCTGTTATAACTGCTTCAATTTCAATATATTCCCGCCTGAATTTATTCATTTAATGAATGGATCATCAACAAAACGCGTTTTTTAACATCGCGACGCTTCAGTTCCTCTTAATATTTACCCGCTACTCTTGGCGACACGATTAAAGACAGGCTCACACTATGCAATCCTTACAACCCCAGTCTAAACCTGCATTTAGCTGGAAAGCCCTGGGTTGGGCGCTCCTCTATTTTTGGTTTTTTTCCTCATTACTGCAGGCCGTTATCTACTTTAGCGGCTACAGCGGATCTACCGGTTTACGCGACTCCTTGCTATTCAGTTCGCTGTGGTTAATTCCGGTATTTTTATTTCCAAACCGTATCCGTATTATTGCTGCCGTTATTGGTGTCATGCTATGGGCTGCCTCGTTGGCCGCTCTGAGCTATTACGTCATCTACGGGCAAGAGTTCTCGCAAAGCGTTCTGTACGTAATGTTCGAAACCAATGCGAACGAAGCCAGCGAATATCTGAGCCAATATTTCAGTCTGAAGATTGTGTTAATCGCGCTGGCGTATACGGCAATTGCGATTCTGCTGTGGACGCGTCTGCGCCCTGTTCATATTCCATCGCCCTGGCGCTATCTGGTGTCGTTTGCGCTGTTATATGGCTTGATTCTGCACCCAATGGCGGTTAACACGTTTATCAAACATAAACCGTTTGAAAAAACGTTGGATGGTCTCGCTTCGCGTATGGAGCCCGCCGCGCCATGGCAATTTATCTCCGGGTATTATCAGTATCGCCAGCAGTTAACCGCACTGAATAGCCTGCTGAATGAAAACAATGCCCTGCCTCCGCTGGCCAACTTTAAAGACCATTCCGGTGACGCGCCACGCACATTAGTGCTGGTGATTGGTGAGTCAACGCAGCGTGGTCGTATGAGCCTGTATGGTTACCCGCGTGAAACCACACCGGAACTGGATGCGCTGCATAAAACCGATCCTAACTTCACCGTTTTCAATAATGTCGTGACCTCACGTCCGTATACCATTGAAATCCTGCAGCAGGCGCTGACCTTTGCCAACGAGAAGAACCCGGATCTGTATCTGACCCAGCCATCCCTGATGAACATGATGAAACAGGCGGGTTATAAAACCTTCTGGATCACCAATCAGCAGACAATGACTGCCCGCAACACCATGCTGACGGTATTCTCTAAGCAGACAGATAAGCAGTTCTATATGAACCAGCAGCGTACGCAAAGCGCACGCGAGTATGACAGCAATGTGCTGGCGCCATTTAAAGAAGTCCTGGCCGACCCGGCGCCGAAAAAATTCATCATCGTTCACCTGCTGGGTACCCATATTAAGTATAAATTCCGTTATCCGGATGGTCAGGGCAAGTTCGACAACAATATCGACAATGTTCCCCCTGGCCTGGGTAATGATGAGCTGGAAGCCTACAACGATTACGACAGCGCGAATGTCTACAATGACCATATCATTGCCAGCCTGATCAAAGACTACAAAGCGACCGATCCGAACGGTTTCCTGTTGTACTTCTCCGATCACGGTGAAGAGGTGTACGACACGCCGCCGCATAAAACGCAGGGCCGTAATGAAGACAATCCGACACGCCATATGTATACGGTGCCGTTCTTATTGTGGACCTCGGAAAAATGGCAGGCCGCGCACCCTCGGGATTTCTCACAGGATGTGAATCGTAAATACAGCAGCTCAGAGCTAATCCATACCTGGTCTGATTTAGCGGGCTTCACTTACGATGGCTTCGATCCAACGCGTTCCATTACCAGCCCACAGTTTAAAGAGACGACTCGCTGGATTGGCAATCCATACAAGAAGAATGCCCTGATTGATTACGATACCTTGCCTTACGGCGATCAAATCGGTAATCAATAATCCTACACAGGCCACTCTTTAAGAGTGGCCTTTTTTTATGATGGCGGTTACTGTTCTCCCTGTCTGCTGCCTGCAAGGGATTAACATGTATCACGACATCAGCCATCTTCTCGCCCGCCTGATTAACGGCCCTACACCGCTGCGCCAGATTTACTTTGCCAGCACCTGTAGCTCAATGCCGGAACTGGCATATCAGGTTGATTTTCCCCGGCTGGAGATTGTGCTGGAAGGTGAGTTCACCGATCAGGGTATTGCCGGCACAGCAGCGACGTTACTACCTGGCGATGTCCTGTTCGTTCCGGCCGGCGGCTGGAACTTTCCGCAATGGCTCACACCGGTCACCACGCTCAGCATTCTGTTCAGCAAGCAGCAGTTGGGTTTCAACGTCGTTCAGTGGGACGGCAAGCAATATCAAAACCTCGCCAGGCAGCATGTCGCACGGCGTGGACCGCGTATTGGCTCTTTCCTGCTGCAAACGCTTAATGAAATACAGATGCAGCCGCAGGAGCAGCAAACGGCCAGGCTAATCGTCGCGAGCTTGCTGAGCCACTGTCGCGATCTGCTCGGCAGCCAAATACAGACCGCGTCGCGCAGTCAGGCGCTGTTCGAAGCCATTCGCGACTATATTGACGAACGCTACGCTTCACCGCTGACCCGGGAATCGGTCGCGCAAGCGTTCTACATCTCGCCCAATTACCTCTCCCACCTGTTTCAAAAAACGGGCGCAATCGGTTTTAACGAATACCTGAACCACACGCGACTTGAACACGCGAAGACGCTACTGAAGGGTTACGAGCTGAAGATCAAAGACGTGGCGCACACCTGTGGGTTTGTTGACAGCAACTACTTCTGCCGCCTGTTTCGCAAGAATACCGAGCGTTCCCCCTCAGAATATCGTCGGCAATATCACAGCCAGTTGACGGAAAAAGCGATTCATCAACAATAAAGAAGACAAAAATAATATTAACTGGATTTTTGTAATATAAGAAATGAACTCATAACCCACATCACCTTAATAAACACCACCTGCAACTGACATGTGAAGTAAGTCTCACTTTTGTCGATACATTACATTTATCCAGCTTTTGACAGATTTGTCAGATAGCGCCATGCGGCGAAACACTCTTATCCTGTGCACAACAACGCATTCCGGCAACGGGCTGATCACGCAAAATTAAGAGGATGTTTTGTATGGAACTTTACCTTGATACCGCCAACGTCGCGGAAGTCGAACGTCTGGCCCGCATCTTTCCTATCGCTGGCGTAACCACTAACCCAAGCATTGTGGCGGCAAGCAAAGAATCCATCTGGGATGTGCTGCCGCGCCTGCAAAACGCCATTGGCGAAGAGGGCATTCTTTTTGCCCAAACCATGAGCCGCGACGCGCAGGGGATGGTGGAAGAAGCCAAACGTCTGAGCAATGCCGTACCGGGTATCGTAGTGAAAATCCCCGTCACTGCTGAAGGTCTGGCCGCCATCAGGTTACTGAAAAAAGAGGGAATCACCACCCTGGGAACCGCCGTGTACAGTGCTTCGCAAGGTCTACTGGCCGCGCTGGCTGGCGCAAAATATATCGCGCCATACGTTAACCGCATTGACGCTCAGGGCGGCGACGGGATCCGCACAGTACAGGAACTGCAAACGCTACTGGAACTACATGCGCCAAACAGCATGGTACTGGCGGCCAGCTTTAAAACCCCGCGTCAGGCGCTGGATTGCTTACTGGCAGGATGTGAAGCAATCACCCTGCCCTTAGATGTAGCGCAACAAATGCTCAATACCCCTGCGGTAGAGTCTGCAATAGAGAAGTTTGAGCAGGACTGGAACAACGCATTTGGTCACATCAACCTGTGAGGGAAATAAAGTATGGATCGCATTATTCAATCACCTGGTAAGTACATCCAGGGTGCCGATGTTATTACCCGTCTTGGCAGCTACCTCAAACCACTGGCAGCACGCTGGCTGGTCGTTGGGGACAAGTTTGTCTTAGGCTTCGCACAATCCGCGCTGGAAAAAAGCTTCCAGGATGCCGGACTGGCGCTGGAGATCGCGCCTTTTGGCGGTGAATGTTCGCAAAACGAAATCGACCGTTTGCGCGGCGTGGCGGAAAAAGCGCAGTGTGGCGCAGTACTTGGTATTGGCGGCGGGAAAACGCTGGATACCGCCAAAGCGCTGGCGCATTTTATGGGCGTGCCTGTCGCCATTGCGCCAACCATCGCCTCTACCGATGCACCGTGCAGCGCCCTGTCCGTCATTTACACCGATGCGGGTGAATTCGATCGCTATCTGCTACTGCCGAACAACCCGGACAGGGTCATTGTGGATACTAAAATTGTTGCGGGCGCACCGGCACGTCTGTTAGCCGCAGGCATCGGCGATGCGTTGGCGACCTGGTTCGAAGCGCGTGCCTGTTCACGCAGCGGCGCAACCACCATGGCGGGTGGTCAGTGCACCCAGGCGGCGCTGGCACTGGCTGAGCTGTGCTTTAATACGTTGATAGAAGAAGGTGAAAAAGCGATGCTGGCAGCCGAGCAGCACGTGGTTACGCCTGCGCTGGAGCGCGTTATTGAAGCCAATACCTATCTTAGCGGCGTCGGTTTTGAAAGCGGTGGTCTGGCAGCGGCTCACGCCATTCATAACGGCCTGACGGCGATCCCGGATGCGCATCATTACTACCACGGCGAGAAAGTGGCGTTTGGTACGCTAACGCAGTTGGTGCTGGAAAACGCGCCGGTCGATGAAATCGAAACCGTGGCGGCACTGTGTCATTCCGTTGGACTACCGATTACTCTGGCGCAACTGGATATCAAACAGGATATCCCGGCGAAAATGCGCATTGTGGCAGAGGCTGCCTGTGCTGAAGGCGAAACCATCCACAACATGCCTGGCGGCGCAACGCCGGATCAGGTGTATGCCGCATTGCTGGTCGCTGACCAGTATGGGCAGCGTTATCTGCAAGAGTGGGAATAACCTGCCAATAAAAAATCCCCGCAATTGCGGGGATTTTTTATTCATACCATGCCGGATACGCGCAAGCGCCATCCGGCGTTTTTGTTTACAGCAGATCGAAACGATCCAGGTTCATCACTTTCACCCATGCCGCCACAAAGTCCTTCACGAACTTCTCGTGCGCATCGCTGCAGGCATAAACTTCAGCCACAGCACGCAGTACAGAGTTAGAACCAAACACCAGATCGGCGCGAGTTGCGGTGTATTTTACTTCGCCGCTCAGACGGTCACGGCCTTCAAACAGCTCTTGTGACTCATCAACCGCTTTCCATTCGTAACGCATATCCAGCAAATTGACGAAGAAGTCAGTGCTGAGTACGCCAGGACGATCGGTAAAGACGCCGTGCTGACTACCATCGAAGTTGGTGCCCAGTACGCGCATACCACCCACCAGCACGGTCATTTCCGGTGCGGTTAGCGTCAGCTGCTGCGCTTTATCAATCAACAAAGACTCAGTGGTTGATACGTCAGGGCGAGAACGATAGTTACGGAAGCCGTCCGCAATTGGCTTGAGCAGTTCAAACATCTCAATATCCGTTTGATCCTGACGCGCATCCACGCGGCCCGGCGCAAAAGGAACATTGATGCTGACACCCGCAGCGCTTGCGGCCTGCTCCACGCCTACGACACCAGCCAGCACGATAATATCGGCCAACGACGCGGTATGGGCTGATTTATAGATACCCTCTAACACGGGCAGTACGCGTGCTGCGGTAGCATTCACATCCCAACCACGCTGTGGGTCAAGCGCCAGACGAGCGCCATTCGCGCCGCCACGTTTATCCCCACCGCGGAAGGTTGATGCAGAAGCCCATGCCACCGAAACCAGCTCGCCCACGGACAACCCGGAAGCAGCAATGGTCGCCTTCAGGTTAAGAATATCTTCTTCGCTTGGGTTGAAGAACGCATGCGGCAACGGATCCTGCCAAATCAGATCTTCTTTTGGCACTTCCGGTCCGATGTAACGCGCTTTCGGCCCCATATCGCGGTGCGTCAGTTTAAACCACGCACGGGCAAAGGCTTCGTTGAACGCCTGCGGATCGTTAAGGAAACGACGAGAGATCTTTTCGAACTCAGGATCGAAACGCAGCGTCAGGTCGGTGACCAGCATCGTCGGCTTGCGTTTTTTCTCAGGATCAAACGGATCGGGGATAATCTCTGGCGCATCCACCGCTTCGAACTGGATAGCGCCTGCCGGGCTGCGAGTCTGCACCCACTCATATTTGAACAGGTTCTCGAAGAAATAGTTGCTCCACTGGGTCGGCGTTTGCGTCCAGACCACTTCCAGGCCGGAAGTAATCGCGTCTGCACCCGCGCCACTACCGTAGCTGCTGGCCCAGCCTAAGCCTTGCGCTTCGATCGGCGCAGATTCAGGATCGGCCCCAACGTGGGAAGCGGCTGCTGCGCCGTGAGTTTTACCTAACGTATGACCGCCACCAATCAGCGCCACGGTTTCTTCGTCGTTCATTCCCATGTTACCGAAGGTCGCGCGAATCGCCGCGGCCGCAGAAAGCGGTTCGCCGCTGTGATCCGGCCCTTCCGGGTTAACATAGATAAGACCCATTTCGGTTGCGCCCAGCGGCGCTTTTGCCAGTTCTTCCGGGTGACGGTGGGTCAGCCAGGCTTTTTCATCACCCCAGTTTACGTCGAGATCCGGTTCCCAGACATCTTCACGACCCGCGCCAAAACCGAAGGTACGGAAGCCGGAGTTTTCCAGCGCCACGTTGCCCGCGAGGATAAACAGGTCGGCCCAGGAGATTTTCTGGCCATATTTCTGCTTGATTGGCCACAGCAGACGACGCGCTTTATCCAGGCTGACGTTGTCCGGCCAGGAGTTCAGTGGTGCAAAACGCTGTTGTCCGCGACCCGCGCCACCGCGTCCATCGATGGAACGATAGGTCCCTGCCCCGTGCCATGCCATACGGATAAACAAACCGGCATAAGAGCCCCAGTCAGCAGGCCACCACGGTTGAGATTCGGACAGAAGGGCTCTGAGATCCCCTTTCAGGGCAGAATAGTCAAGTTTGCTAAATTCTTTGCGGTAGTCGAAGTCCTCACCCAGCGGGTTCGAACGATTGGAATGTTGGTTCAAAAGATCAACGCGGAGTTGATTAGGCCACCAGTCGCGGTTACTTCTTCCTGCTCCCGCGCTGTGATCCGGCCCGCCCTGATGGAAAGGACACTTACCGGCAGTTGATGCGTTCTGGCTATCGTCGGACATGCTCATCTATATGCTCCCTTTACAGTGTTATGACTACGATATACACCACCAAAGATTAGATATAGTCGAAATAACCCACAGATTCGATAGCCAGATCCTTTTATATTTTTAGTTACAGAGATGTAGATCAAAATGATCAATAAAAAACCCTCCGCAGAGGGCTGACGTACTGATTATGCCGGTCTTACTCCCAGCGTGTGACAAATTGCGTAGCTCATTTCGGCGCGATTGAGAGTATAGAAATGGAAATCTTTCACCCCTTCGCGGCTGAGAATTTTCACCATATCCATGGCAATGTTTGCGCCCACCAGCTTGCGGGTTTCCGCATCGTCATCCAGGCCAGCAAACATAGTCGACATCCATGCCGGAATGCGGACGTTGGTCATGTCGGCAAATTTTTTCGCCTGTTTAAAGTTAGATACCGGCAGGATGCCCGGAATAATTTCCACATCGATACCCGCAGAAACGCAGCGATCGCGGAAACGCAGATAGCTTTCTACATCGAAGAAAAATTGGGTGATCGCGCGGTTCGCACCGGCATCAACCTTACGCTTCAGGTTCAGCAGATCGGCCTGAGCGCTCTTCGCTTCCGGGTGCACTTCCGGGTAAGCCGCAACGGAGATATCAAAGTCCGCAACGTCTTTCAGCAGAGTCACCAGGTCAGAGGCATACATATCCGGTTTACCGCTTCCCGGCGGCAGGTCACCGCGCAGGGCAACAATATGACGAATACCGTTATTCCAGTAGTCCTGAGCAATAGTGCGCAGCTCATCGCGGGTCGCATCAATACAGGTCAGGTGCGGCGCCGCTTCAAGCCCGGTGCGATCCTTGATCCCTTTAATAATGCTATGCGTGCGGTCGCGCTCACCAGAGTTTGCACCGTAAGTGACTGAAACAAACTTCGGCTTCAGGCTGCTCAGGCGATCGATAGAGTTCCACAGGGTTTGCTCCATTTCACTGGTGCGCGGCGGGAAAAATTCGAAAGAAACGTTAATCTGCCCCTGTACTTCGGCCAGACTCTGATTCAGCGCTTCCCGCTGGTTGGCGTGAAAAAAGCTCATACCTTACCTCATCAATCTTTTGTCGTTATATGTTGTGTTGTGAACTGCTATACGTTTAGACGTCTAGATGTAAAAATGACGGAAAAGCACGCTGGCGTCAACACAAAAATCATCGTTAAAGGTGAGGAATACTCAGTCAACGTGAAAATAATTCACATCAACCTGAAAGACCGAGGGATTGGTTCACAACCGTCTGCAACCACTGCAACGTTGCTTCGCTCTCAGGCAGCATTACCAGTCCCACGTGGATACGCAATTCGGAATCGGTAAGCGGCAGAAATATCACGCCCTGACGCTGGATAGCGGAAAAGGAGGCCGGGAGTAAACTCAGACCGTCGCCATGCGCGATCCGCGCCAGCAGCACGTCATGTTCCAGCGGCTCTTCAATACAGGCTGGAGAGTAACCGGCGCGGCGAAAAATATGTCGGGTGTAATCAAAAAAGGCAGGATTCCGTTCGCGTTTAAACCAGAACAGTGGTCGGTGGTTCAGCGTCGTTAATGAGAGTGACGGCAGGCTCGCCTCTGGCCAGATCGCGGGTAATGCGGCAATCATCGGTTCTTGCCAGCCGAGTGGCATGACGGTAAGCCCGGGAGTCTCAAGCGGTAACGCCACCAGCGCTGCATCCAGTTTTCCCCGACGAACCTGACGCACCAGCTCAGGCGAACCATGACGAACAATATGTAGCCTCTCCGTACGCTCGTGTAGCTGCGATTCAAGCGAAGCAAAAACACCTTGTTCAAACGCCGTACTTAGCCCCAGGCGCAGAGAGTGCTCCCCAGCTTGCGCTAACTGGCTCAACGTCGCGCAGGTTTCTTCGTACATCGTCAGCACTGGGCGCACTATTTCAAGTACGCGCAGACCGTCTTCCGTCAGCGTCAGCCCACGGGTATGACGGACAAAAAGCGTCATCCCCAGACGTTCTTCAAGCTGGCGAATGTGGCGACTCAGCGGCGGCTGCGACATAAATAAACGCTGCGCCGCCCGGCTCATATTGTTCTCTTCCGCTACTACGGAAAAGTAACGCAGCAGACGAATATCCAGAGAGTGCAAAGGCGATGTTGTCATACCAAAAAGGTATCACGGAAATGGTATTATCCCAATCATTCTGCACGCTCTATCCTCAGGCTATATACCAGACAAATGAGGAAGAGATTATGCATTCAGAACGCTTTATTACCGGTCAGAAGATGCTGCAAAAAGTGGATGGTAAAGGGGGCGATGCGGTCGTCGAAAGTCTGCAAGATATTGCGCCAGACTTCGCCCGCTACCTGCTTGAATTTCCTTTTGGCGACATCTATTCAAGACCGGGATTGGATTTACGCAGTAGAGAGATTGCTACCGTCGCGGCGTTAACGGCGCTGGGTAATGCCGCCCCGCAGTTGAAAGTGCATATTGGCGCGGCATTACACGTTGGCTTAACACAGGATGAGATCGTAGAAGTGATTATGCAGATGGCCGTATACGCTGGCTTTCCGGCCGCGTTGAATGGTCTGTTCGCCGCGAAAGAGGTGTTTGCCTCCCACAGAGGCTAAAACAACAGGCCAGCGGTGAGATTTACCCGGTGGCGCTGCCGCTTCCCGGGCCTATGGTTCGTGTCATAGCCAGGCAGGATAAGCGTAAGCGCCATCCGGCAACGCAAACTACAGCAACTGCGCCAGGCGGTTGATATCCGACTGAATGGCTCCGGCGGTCACATCGCGGCCTGCGCCAGGTCCGCGGATCACCAGCGGGTTATCGCGATACCAGCGGCTTTCAATGGCGAACACATTATCGCACGGCAACAATGCCGCCAGCGGGTGCTCAGAACGTACCGCTTCAACACCCACACGTGCTTTACCGTTAGCGTCAAAACGCGCCACATAGCGCAGCACCAGCCCCATTTCACGCGCCGCTTCCAGACGCTGCACCATCTGCTCGTTCAGTTCATCGCCATTTTCAAAGAAATGGTCAATAGAGCCTTCTTCACAATGCGCAGGCACCAGCGACTCCACGCGAACCTGATCCGGCTCGATGTCGTAACCCGCTTCACGCGCCAGAATCACCAGCTTGCGCATCACATCCTTGCCGGAAAGATCCACCCGCGGGTCTGGTTCGGTCAGCCCCTGCTGCCACGCCTGATCCACCAGGTCGGTGAACGGCACCGTGCCATCAAATTGCAGGAACAGCCACGACAACGTGCCAGAGAAGATCCCGCTGATCGACAGAATGGTATCTCCGCTATCAATCAGATCGCGCACGGTATGGTTGATCGGCAAACCTGCGCCCACGGTGGCGTTATACAGCCAGTGACGACCGGTTTTTTCAAACGCATCATGGATTTGGCGATACTTATTACTGCTGCTCGCACCCGCCAGTTTGTTAGCGCTGATAACATGGAAACCGTGACTGGCGAAATCCAGATATTGATCCGCCAACTGCTCGCTGGCGGTTACGTCCAGCACCACTAAATCATCATACGGGTGGGCGCGCATCCACAGGAACAATGACTCTTCATCCTGTTCCACTGCCTCATCATCAAAGAAGGCCAACGCGCGACTGGCATCCAGCCCTTCATAATTCAGCAGACTACGGCGGCTATCGACCACGCCCGCCAGCACGAACTCTAATCCGGTACGCGCCGAGAGCGTACTTTGCTCACGGGCGAATAGCTCCAGCCAACGTGATCCAATATTCCCCTTCCCGAACAACACCAGGCCGATTCGTTTTTCCGCGCGGAAAATTGACTGATGCAGACCCTGAATCAGGCTCTCCGTCGGTCCGGTACGCAGTACGGCAACCAGGCTGATGCCCTCCTCCGACTGCCAGGTGAATTCGACCGGCTGACCTTTCAGTTGCTGCCAGAAGCGGTGGCAGTGCAGCGGGTTACGGGTGACGCCCGCCCCGACCATCGCCACCAGCGCCAACCCCTGGCGCAGACGCAGCTCGCCCGGCAATCCGGCCTCATCAAGAATTCTCAACGCGCCGTCAGCGACTTCGGAGGTATAGCAAAATTGCAGCAGTTGGCGATCGGGATGCACACCGACCGCCAGCGGACGCACCTGGGTGCGTTTTAAAATCTGATCGACCTCTTTATGGGCCAGCTTAAAGTCCTGACCGGTGGGAACCTGAAACTCAATCAGGCAGACGTCGTCATGACTGGTCACGATACGCGCCCCGGTCCCGGAAGCCAGCACGCGTTCAATACGCGTTGAACCTTGCTCAGGGGTATAGCTACAACGCAGCTGGAGATCAATATCACTGCCGGAAACCGGCTGTAAGGTACGGGCATGGAGAACCGGAGCCGCCAGACGCGCCAGTTCGCTGGCTTCATCCAGACGCAGCAGCGGTAGCAGGCAGGCATCTTTTACTTTACGTGGATCCGCGCTGTAAACCCCGGCGACATCACTCCAGATGGTTACGCGGGAAACCCCGGCCAGCGCGCCAACCTGCGTCGCCGAGTAGTCAGAACCATTACGCCCCAGCAGTACCGTGTCACCGGCGTTGTTACGGCTAATAAAGCCGGTAACGACCAGGCGTTTACCCGGATGTTGCGCCAGAAGTTGCTGCAACAATGGGTAGGAGAGACCTTCATCCACCTGCGGCTGAGCGCTACGCTCCGCACGTAAAAAATCGCGCGCATCCAGCCAGGCCGATTCCAGACCTTGTTGGTTAAGGACAGCGGACATCAAACGCGCCGACCATACCTCACCGTGTCCGACGACTTCAGCATAAACGGCATCGTTCACGCCGCTGTCGAGTAATCCGGCCAGACGCTCCAGGTCGTGAATAAACGCACCGATCAGGCCGTCGGCCACTTCTGGTGGTAACAAACCGCTAATCAGCTCGCTCTGATAGCGACGTAACGCCTGCTGAACCTGATGCGCAGAAAGACGATCGGTCTGGCTTAACTTCAGCCAGCTAATCAACTGGTTAGTGGTACTGCCTGCGGCTGAAACAACCATCATGTCATCAGGCTGCGAGTATTCCGCCATAATGCCTGCGACACGCAGATAACATTTCACATCAGCCAGACTACTACCACCAAATTTGTGCAGTTGACGACCCTTCGCCCCTGCCTGCGCAATCACACTCATGTTTACCCCTTGTTTGCAGCCCGGAAGCCATTTTCCAGGTCGGCAATTAAATCTTCGCCATCTTCAATACCGGTGGAGATACGCAGCAGCGTTTCCGAAATCCCTGCCGCCGCGCGCGCTTCTGGCGCCATTCCCGCGTGTGTCATGGTTGCGGCGTGGGAGATCAGACTTTCAACGCCTCCTAACGATTCCGCCAGCGTAAACAATGACAGCCCGCCAAGGAAGCGACGCAGCGTTTGCTCATCGCCATCCAGTTCAAAACTCAGCATCGCGCCAAAGCCTTTTTGCTGACGCACGGCAATCTCATGCCCTTGATTATTCGGCAATGATGGGTGATACAATTTTTTCACCAGCGGCTGCGTTTGCAGATAATCAACAATCGCCTGAGCATTACGTTGCGCCACCTCCATACGCGGTGACAGAGTACGCAGGCCGCGCAACAGCAGATAACTATCAAACGCGCCGCCGGTCACGCCAATATTATTCGCCCACCACGCCAGTTCAGTGACCGTTTCCGGATCTTTCGCTATCACCACACCAGCCACCACGTCTGAGTGACCGTTTAAATATTTCGTGCATGAATGCAACACCAGATCGGCGCCCAATGCCAGTGGATTTTGCAGTGCCGGGCTTAAAAAAGTGTTGTCTACCACGCTGACTGCACCAGCTTCACGCGCCAATTGACAGATTTTCGCAATATCCACCACGCGTAGTAGCGGGTTGCTTGGGCTTTCTACCAGCACCAGCTTCGGTTTTTCCGCCAGCGCCGCCTGCAACGCCCGCTCATCACCTTGATCAACAAACAGTACGCGATAACAGCCTCGCTTTGCCAGACTGTCAAACAGGCGATAGCTGCCGCCGTAACAGTCGTGCGGCGCAACCAGCAGATCGCCAGGTTTCAGGAATACCGTCGTCACCAGATGAATCGCCGACATGCCGGTATTGGTTAGTACCGCACCCGCGCCACCTTCCAGTTCTGCCAACGCGCGCTGAACCACATCGCGCGTCGGGTTACCGCGGCGTGAATAGTCATGGGCGCGAGGCTCATTAAAGCCGGTAAAGTTATAGGTACTGGAGAGGTGAATCGGCGGGACAACGCAACCGTACTGTTCGTCGTCATTTAATCCGCTACGCACTGCGATGGTGGCCTGTTTACGCGTCATAGAGAGGAGATCCTGGCTGAGTCGGTGAAAAGTCAGGCACCAGATTAATCATAGTTACGATAGCCGTCAATACATCTGGACATCTAAACTTCTTTGCGTATAGATTGAGCAAACCGCAAATAGCCGTTAAAATTATATGCATTAGCGTACATCCGCGTCGGCTTACTTCGTGTCAGGGCCGCGCCACTACGATAAACTACGCGCAATTATGGTCCGGGCTCAGGTTCTGGCCTCAATATTAATGACGAAGAGGATTAGGTATCTCATGGCTGAATGGAGCGGCGAATATATCAGCCCATACGCTGAGCACGGTAAGAAGAGTGAGCAAGTAAAAAAAATTACGGTTTCCATTCCTCTGAAGGTGTTAAAAATCCTTACCGATGAACGCACGCGTCGTCAGGTGAACAACCTGCGCCACGCCACCAACAGCGAACTGCTGTGTGAAGCGTTTCTGCATGCTTTTACCGGGCAACCACTACCCAACGATGACGACCTGCGTAAAGAACGCAGTGATGAAATCCCGGAAGAAGCAAAGGTAATCATGCGTGAACTGGGTATCAACCCGGAAACGTGGGAATACTGATCGTTAGAGAAAGATGAAAGAAGGCGGGATTATTCCCGCCATCTTTCACAACATTACTTACTAATCCCATTGATTTTATTCAATGTTTCTTCCATTTTGAGCGTTTCTTTACGGTTCAATGGATAGCAATAAATCAGAATGACCGCCGCCAAAAACAGGCACAAAGCCGGCAAGAGATTCGCCATCGTATAAATATTTTCCTGCACGATGCTGGTTTGCACAGCCCCACCCGTTGAGGAAGATTGATAACCAATGATGGCCAGCATAAAGCCGCCAATCGCCCCGGCGCACGCCTGACCAACCTTGCGGGCGAAGAAGTTCACGCCATAAACGGTACCATCCTCACGATCGCCAGTGACATACTGGTGATAATCACAAACATCGGTCATAAACGCCCATATCATCAGGTTGAATAACCCCGCCCCCAGCGTCGCCAGAAACAGGAAAACCAAATAGACTTTCGCGTCGGTAATGTGGACGAAGTACATAATCAGATACATCGCTACCGCAAAGAGCAACGCGCCTACACTTGCTTCTTTTTTACCAAACCGCTTCGTGAGCCAGGATGCCGATGGCGCCAGCAAAACCAGAGAGCCAAAGGTAAACAGCAATGCAACGGACATGGCCTCTTTGTTATGGAAATAGTCATTAAACAGGTAGGTCATATTGGTCCCGGACAACCCCTGATTAATCACAATCAGCAGATCCACCACAACCAAAACAATCAGCGCCTTATTACGTAATAGCCCCTTCAGCAGCACCGACACGGGCATGCTCTCTTTTCTCTCCACACGCACGCGTTCTGTCGTTAACTGACAGGTCAGGGTTAAAAAGAGAAAACCCAGTACTGCGCAACCCATGGCAATCCAGAAGAAATGCTGCCCGGAAATCACCTGGCTTCCGTCCGCCAGGGTGGTGTACATCAGAATGGGAATAAAAAAGCCGGTTGCCCCACCGCCGATGGCAGACCCAACGCTGCGCCAGGTGGAGAGCGAAACACGATCTTCCGGGTTCGAGCTAATCGCCGCAGACATGGCGCCATACGGGATACTGACCGTCGATAACAACGAACCGTAGATAAAATAGGAGCAGCAGATGTAGATAATTTTCGCCGTATAAGAGAAATCATTCACAAATGGCAGGAACAGGACGACCGCAATGATGCAAAACGGATATTTCATACGGCGCACCCACGGGTTAAACCGTCCATGTACCGTTAGTTTAGAGGTATCACATAAGCGCCCTACGCCAACATCGACAAACGCATCAAAGAGTTTGGTCACAAAATAGAGCGAGCCGACAATAACCCCGGAAATACCGAGTACGTTGGTGTAATAAATCATTAAAAAACTGTTCACCAGCCCAAGAATAAAACAGGTTCCGAGGTCGCCACACAAATAACCAAATTTATCTCTTAATCCGAAAGGCCTGACAGCAATACTTTGATTACTTCCGATTATAGTTCCATCATTAGACATGATATCAACTCCTTAGACTCATTATTCACGCAAACTATATGGATATACCGATGCTCGGCGTAATAAACCGCTATGAAGAGTATTAACGGTCAGAAGTTATAACCGAGACCGACACGATAACGAGTCTGGCGATCGTCTGTGGTGGTGGTGTTATAACCGGAGGAAACGTTACCCACCTCAACAAATGGAATCCAGGAACCTATTTTATAAGCTACACGGAAGTTATATTCATAATCGTCTTTTCGGTTGTTATATAAATCTTCGCTATCGGCAATTTTATAAATACCGTTAAGCTCAAACATCCAGTCATGAATGTTATAACCGAGCCATGCTTCCGGACGATAGACCATGCGATCATCCTTGCCGTCAGTGTTTCTGCGCATGTACTCCTGACGATAGCGGAACGCAGTCCACCAGTTGTCATTGATATTGTACTGTACGCGGATATAAGGTTTGTAAATCGTAATGTTATCGCCCGTTTCGATCGCAATACCCGGCTGCCAGATAAGATCCCGCCAGGTAAACTGGTAGCTTGCAGTATACTCGTTGCCATTACTTTCCATATTATTCCACGCATCATTAGATTGCGTATCTTCGGAACGTGAAATGGCTTCAACGGCTACACCAAAACCAGTCGCAAAACGATGAGACATATAAACACGATCGTAATTGCGCCCATCGTCATAATATTCATGACGATAATCAACATAACCCGCTTGCGCGGTCACAGAGAATAATGGAATCAGTAATAACGCAGATTTAAATTTCATGACCATCCCTCTTCACACTAAATCAAGGAAATTATCCATCTCGTTCCGTCCATTAATGGGAAACGATGAAGGATTAAGAATAATTTTATATTTCCACGAAAGTGTATTTTAGAAAGAAAGCAGAAACCTTTGGTATTTTGCCAACAATTGGCATGAGTGGCAAAAATCAGAAGATAAAAAGGATGTAGATCACCAGTAGAAACATTTTACCTAAAAAATAAAAACACTGTTTTATTTATTAAACAAAAGACACTATTCAACACATCAATATGAATTTCATTCTTCAGGCGCAGAAACAAAAAAAGCGCCGAAAGGCGCTTTTTTCTGACAGCTGAGACTTATTTGCTGCCTGGGATGTTGAAACGCTTGTTGAAGCGATCAACGCGGCCACCGGTAGCAACATCACGCTGCTTGCCAGTATAGAACGGGTGGCACTTGCTGCACACGTCGAGGTTCAGATCGTGACCGACGGTGGAGCGGATTTTAATGACGTTACCGCAAGAGCAGTTTGCAGTAATTTCTTCGTATTTCGGGTGAATATCTTTTTTCATGGGAAAACCTCAGTTTAAGGCCGCGTCGCTCTTCCAGCCCTAACGCCAGACACCACGCGATGTTAATTATTCCCCGTCACCTTTCACACTGCATCAACAGCTTGAAATTCTCGGGTAATGGTCATTGTTTGACGCAATCAATTTGCATCAAAGGCGGCGAATCATACAGAAATTAACCTGCTCATGCAAACTGATCCGCATTCTACCCTTCACTAATGTGTATACTAACCCGCCAGATTTCAAGTCAGGATGATTCAATGCCCGTTGCGCACGTTGCCTTACCCGTTCCGCTACCTCGCACCTTTGACTACCTTCTGCCGGAAGGCATGAGCGCCAAAGCCGGGTGTCGTGTACGCGTGCCTTTTGGCAAGCAACAGGAGCGCGTGGGCATCGTCCTTTCCGTTAGCGAGCACAGCGAACTGCCGCTCAACGAATTGAAAGCCGTTCTCGAAGTGCTGGACAGCGAGCCGGTCTATTCGACCTCCGTCTGGCGTCTGCTGTTGTGGGCAGCTGACTATTATCATCATCCTATTGGCGACGTGCTGTTTCATGCCCTGCCGATTCTGTTACGCCAGGGACGCCCGGCTGCCAACGCGCCCATGTGGTACTGGTTTGCCACTGAAGAGGGCCAGGTTATTGATCTCAACGGCCTGAAACGCTCTCCCAAGCAGCAGCAGGCGCTGGCAGCATTACGCCAGGGAAAAATCTGGCGCGACCAGGTGGCAGAGCTGGAATTTAATGACGCCGCCTTGCAGGCGCTACGTAAAAAAGGCCTGTGCGATCTGGCAAGCGAAACACCAGACTTTAGCGACTGGCGTACACACTACGCGGTTTCCGGTGAGCGTCTGCGGCTGAATACCGAACAGGCTACCGCCGTCGGGGCGATCCACAGCGCCTCGGACAGTTTTAGCGCCTGGCTATTAGCGGGCGTGACGGGATCGGGTAAAACAGAGGTCTATTTAAGCGTACTGGAAAATGTGCTCGCCCAGGGCAAACAGGCGCTGGTGATGGTGCCGGAGATTGGCCTGACGCCGCAAACTATTGCCCGGTTTCGCGAGCGCTTCAATGCGCCGGTCGAAGTCCTGCACTCGGGTTTAAATGACAGCGAACGTCTTTCGGCATGGCTGAAGGCGAAAAATGGCGAAGCGGCGATTGTCATCGGCACGCGCTCGTCGCTGTTTACACCGTTTAAAAATCTGGGCGTGATTGTCATCGACGAAGAGCACGACAGCTCTTATAAACAGCAGGAAGGCTGGCGCTATCATGCGCGCGACCTCGCGGTTTATCGTGCCCATAGCGAACAAATTCCCATTATTCTCGGCTCAGCCACCCCAGCGCTGGAAACGCTGTGCAACGTGCGGCAGAAAAAATACCGCATGCTGCGCCTGACGCGCCGCGCCGGAAATGCGCGCCCAGCCACTCAGCACGTGCTGGATCTGAAAGGTCAGCAGGTACAGGCCGGACTCGCCCCTGCGCTTATCGCCCGTATGCGTCAGCACCTGCAGGCGGATAACCAGGTGATCCTGTTTTTAAACCGCCGGGGTTTTGCTCCTGCCCTGCTGTGCCACGACTGTGGCTGGATTGCTGAATGCCCGCGCTGCGATCACTACTACACGCTGCATCAGGCGCAGCACCATCTGCGCTGCCACCACTGCGACAGTCAGCGTCCGATACCGCGTCAGTGCCCTTCCTGCGGCTCAACGCATATGGTTCCGGTAGGACTCGGCACCGAACAGCTTGAGCAGGCTCTGGCGCCTTTTTTCCCCGGCGTGCCCATCTCACGCATCGATCGCGACACGACCAGCCGTAAAGGGTCGCTGGAGCAGCATCTGGCGGAAGTGCATCGCGGCGGCGCGCGAATCCTGATCGGCACACAAATGCTGGCGAAAGGCCACCATTTCCCGGACGTCACTCTGGTGGCGCTGCTGGACGTTGACGGCGCGCTGTTCTCCGCAGATTTCCGGTCGGCAGAACGCTTCGCCCAGCTCTACACGCAGGTTTCCGGGCGTGCCGGTCGCGCCGGGAAACAGGGTGAAGTGGTGCTGCAAACGCACCACCCTGAACATCCGCTACTGCAAACCTTACTGTATAAAGGTTATGACGCTTTTGCCGAGCAGGCGCTGGCCGAGCGACAAACGCTCCAGCTTCCCCCATGGACCAGCCATGTGATCGTGCGGGCAGAAGATCACAACAACCAGCATGCGCCGATGTTCTTGCAGCAGTTACGAAATCTGATTCAGGCCAGTCCGCTGGCCGATGAAAAACTGTGGGTGTTAGGCCCGGTTCCCGCCCTGGCGCCCAAACGTGGCGGTCGCTATCGCTGGCAAATTTTGTTGCAGCACCCATCGCGAATTCGCCTGCAGCATATCGTCAGCGGCACACTGGCGCTGATCAATACGTTACCCGATGCGCGTAAAGTTAAATGGGTGCTGGATGTCGATCCCATCGAGGGATAATCCCTCACGATGCGAGGCGGATCGTAAAATTAAAGATCCATCACACTTTTTATGAAAATTCTGTAACCGCTTCCATTCACTATCTGATAAAAATGTTTCAGATGAAGGTTATCCAGGGACGAGTCTGTGCCAGCCGCCCTGGCGAGGAGAAAGAGTGAAACCGAATAAGCAGGTTGCCGCCGCTACGATGAAAGATGTTGCCCTGAAGGCGAAAGTCTCAACGGCAACCGTATCCCGCGCATTAATGAATCCAGACAAAGTTTCGCAGTCAACCCGTAACAAGGTTGAGCAGGCAGCTCTGGAAGTGGGATATCTACCTCAATCGATGGGACGCAACGTAAAGCGTAATGAGTCACGTACCATTCTGGTGATTGTGCCTGATATCTGCGATCCGTTTTTTAGCGAAGTCATTCGTGGCATAGAAGTCACCGCCGCAGAACAGGGATATCTGGTGCTTATCGGCGATTGCGCGCACCAGAATCAGCAGGAAAAGACCTTTCTTAACCTCATTATCACCAAGCAGATCGATGGCATGGTCCTGCTCAGCTCGCGCCTGCCGTTTGATGCCAGCGTTGAAGAGCAGCGTAATTTACCACCGATGGTTATGTCCAACGAGTTCGCGCCAGAGCTGGAACTCCCCACCGTGCACATTGATAACCTCACCGCCGCCTTCAACGCGATGAATTATCTGCTGGAGTTGGGACATAAACGCATTGGCTGTATCGCCGGACCAGAGGATATGCCGCTGTGCCATTACCGTCTGCAAGGTTACGTTCAGGCACTGCGCCGCAGCGGAATTACGGTCGATCCGCATTTCATCGCGCGCGGAGACTTTACCTATGAAGCGGGAGCTAATGCGCTTAAACAGCTCCTGGCGCTACCACAGCCGCCTACCGCAGTCTTCTGCCACAGCGATGTCATGGCGCTTGGCGCCCTCTCTTACGCCAAACGTCAGGGCCTGAAAGTACCCGACGATTTATCGATCATTGGCTTCGATAACATTTCGCTCGCGGAATTTTGTGATCCACCCCTGACAACCGTCGCACAGCCGCGTTTCGATATCGGACGCGAAGCTATGCTGTTACTGCTCGATCAATTACAAGGGCAGAACGTCAGCAGTGGCTCACGTTTACTGGACTGCGAGCTTATTATTCGGGGTACAACCCGGGCACTGACGTAAAGTAAAGTGCTTTCGGACTCCCCTGTCTGGTCAAAGGCCCGCCGCTTAAGTAACATGGCGGGCTGACGAACGAATAAATACAGCGAAACGATAGTGGCACAACGAGATTATGTACGTCGCGGCCAACCGGCACCTTCGCGGCGCAAAAAGAGCACATCACGGAAAAAACAACGCAATACGCCTGCGGTATCGCCCGCTATGGTTGCTATTGCTGCAGCCGTACTCGTGACCTTTATCGGTGGTCTGTACTTCATTACGCATCACAAGAAAGAAGAGTCCGAAACGCTGCAAAACCAGAAAGTCACCGGGAATGGCATTCCACCAAAACCGGAAGAGCGCTGGCGATACATCAAAGAGCTGGAAAGCCGTCAGCCTGGCGTACGCGCGCCTACCGAACCGTCTGCCGGCGGCGAGGTGCTGAACGCCGACCAGTTAACCAATGAGCAGCGCCAGTTGTTGGCGCAGATGCAGGCTGATATGCGTCAACAGCCAACGCAGCTCAACGAAGTACCATGGAACGAACAAACGCCTGAGCAACGCCAGCAAACGCTGCAGCGTCAACGTCAGGTGCAACAGCAGCAGTGGAACACTACGCAGCAGCAGGCTCAACAACCACGCCAACGGGCAACGGAACAGCCGTACCAGCAGCCGCAAACGCGTACGGCGCAAACCGCACCGGTACAACAGCCGAAACCGCAGCCAAAACCGGCGGCGCAACAGCCGTATCAGGATCTGCTGCAAACGCCTGCGCATACCACCGCCGCTCAGCCGAAAACGCAACCGGCCGCGCCAATAACGAATGAAACGCAGCCGCCAAAACAGACGGCGGAGAAAAAAGATGAACGCCGCTGGATGGTTCAGTGCGGGTCATTTAAAGGCGCTGAGCAGGCAGAAACCGTGCGTGCACAGCTGGCCTTTGAAGGGTTCAACTCGCGAATTACCACTAATAACGGCTGGAATCGCGTGGTTATTGGTCCGCTCAAAGGCAAAGAGAATGCCGACAATACCATCAGCCGCCTGAAGGTTGCTGGTCACACAAACTGCATTCGACTCGCCACTGGGGGTTGAAACCCCCAAAATCCCCCCCATCTATACTTGCATTACGCCCCGCATCCTGTGCGGGGCCTGTATTCTGCATTTGTAACCAAGGGGTCTGCTCGTGACAACAATAGTAAGCGTACGCCGTAACGGCCATGTGGTAATCGCCGGTGATGGTCAGGCCACACTGGGTAACACCGTAATGAAAGGCAACGTGAAGAAAGTCCGCCGTCTGTATAACGACAAAGTCATTGCGGGCTTTGCGGGCGGTACTGCGGATGCATTCACGCTGTTTGAACTGTTCGAACGCAAGCTGGAAATGCACCAGGGTCACCTGGTGAAAGCGGCCGTTGAACTGGCAAAAGACTGGCGTACCGACCGTATGCTGCGCAAACTCGAAGCGCTGCTGGCCGTCGCAGATGAAACGGCATCACTCATCATCACCGGTAACGGCGACGTCATCCAGCCAGAAAACGATCTGATTGCCATCGGCTCCGGCGGTCCCTACGCCCAGGCTGCTGCACGCGCTCTGCTGGAAAACACCGAGCTTGGCGCGCGCGAGATTGCTGAGAAAGCGTTGGATATTGCAGGGGATATCTGCATTTATACCAACCACTTCCATACCATCGAAGAATTGAACTCCAAAGCGTAAGGATCCCCCATGTCTGAAATGACCCCACGCGAAATTGTCAGCGAACTGAACAAACACATCATCGGCCAGGATAACGCTAAGCGTTCCGTGGCGATTGCCCTGCGTAACCGCTGGCGCCGTATGCAGCTCAACGAAGAGCTGCGCCATGAAGTGACGCCGAAAAATATTCTGATGATTGGCCCGACCGGCGTCGGTAAAACCGAAATCGCCCGTCGCCTGGCAAAACTGGCCAACGCGCCGTTCATCAAGGTTGAAGCAACCAAATTCACCGAAGTTGGCTATGTTGGTAAGGAAGTTGACTCGATCATCCGCGATCTGACCGACGCAGCCATTAAGATGGTTCGCGTTCAGGCCATCGAGAAAAACCGCTTCCGCGCTGAAGAGATGGCGGAAGAGCGCATTCTCGACGTGCTGATCCCACCGGCTAAAAATAACTGGGGGCAGTCTGAGCAGCCGCAGGAACCTTCTGCCGCGCGTCAGGCGTTCCGTAAAAAACTGCGCGAAGGCCAGCTCGACGATAAAGAGATCGAAATCGATCTCGCCGCCGCACCGATGGGCGTTGAAATCATGGCACCTCCGGGCATGGAAGAGATGACCAGCCAGTTGCAGTCCATGTTCCAGAACCTGGGCGGTCAGAAGCAAAAACCGCGTAAGCTGAAAATCAAAGACGCGATGAAGCTGCTGATTGAAGAAGAAGCGGCCAAACTGGTGAACCCGGAAGAGCTGAAACAGGAAGCTATCGACGCCGTTGAGCAGCACGGGATCGTGTTTATCGACGAAATCGACAAAATCTGTAAGCGCGGCGAATCCTCTGGTCCGGATGTGTCCCGTGAAGGTGTACAGCGCGACCTGCTGCCGCTGGTTGAAGGCTGCACGGTCTCCACCAAGCACGGCATGGTGAAAACCGATCACATTCTGTTTATCGCTTCTGGCGCATTCCAGGTCGCGAAACCGTCGGACCTGATCCCGGAACTGCAGGGTCGTCTACCGATTCGCGTTGAACTACAGGCGCTGACCACCAGCGATTTTGAGCGTATCCTGACCGAACCGAATGCCTCCATCACCGTTCAGTACAAAGCGCTGATGGCGACCGAAGGTGTGGACATTAACTTCACCGAATCGGGCATTAAACGCATTGCCGAAGCGGCATGGCAGGTTAACGAAACCACCGAAAACATCGGTGCGCGTCGTCTGCACACCGTTCTGGAACGTCTGATGGAAGATATTTCCTATGATGCGAGCGATTTGAACGGCCAAAGCATCACAATTGATGCCGATTATGTGAGCAAACATCTGGATGCGCTGGTCGCAGATGAAGATCTGAGCCGTTTTATCCTATAATCGCGTTCAATGCATTTTCATCACTGTTGATGGGGCTGATAAAGCCCCATTTTTATTGGCGCTAAATATGACTGAACAACAACAAATTAGCCGCTCACAAGCCTGGCTGGAAAGTTTACGACCTAAGACCTTACCGCTCGCCTTCGCGGCGATCATCGTCGGTACGGCATTAGCATGGTGGCAAGGATACTTCGATCCGCTGGTTGCTCTGCTGGCATTGATTACGGCGGGACTGCTGCAAATTCTGTCCAATCTCGCTAACGACTATGGCGATGCCGTCAAAGGCAGCGACAAGCCCGATCGCATTGGACCGCTGCGCGGGATGCAAAAAGGGGTTATCACCCAAGAGCAGATGAAGCGTGCGCTGATCGTCACCGTAGTGTTGATCTGTCTGTCTGGTCTGGCCCTGGTTGCCGTGGCCTGTCACACGCTGGCGGATTTTGTCGGTTTCCTGGTGCTCGGGGGCCTGTCAATTATCGCCGCGATCACTTACACCGTGGGTAATCGCCCTTACGGATATATCGGTCTGGGCGATATTTCCGTGCTGGTATTCTTCGGCTGGCTCAGCGTGATGGGAAGCTGGTATTTACAGGCCCATACGCTGATTCCGGCGCTGATTCTGCCTGCCACCGCCTGCGGCCTGCTGGCAACCGCTGTGCTCAACGTCAACAATCTGCGCGATATCAACAGCGACAGAGAGAATGGCAAGAACACGCTGGTCGTGCGTTTAGGCGCCGTGAATGCCCGCCGCTACCATGCCTGCCTGCTGATGGGTACGCTGGTCTGTCTGGCGCTGTTTAACCTGTTCTCGCTGCAAAGCCTGTGGGGATGGCTGTTTATTCTCGCCGCTCCGCTGCTTTTCAAACAGGCGCGTTACGTGATGCGTGAGATGAACCCTGAGGCAATGCGCCCGATGCTGGAACGCACCGTAAAAGCGGCACTATTAACTAACCTGCTGTTTGTCGTTGGAATTTTCTTAAGTCAGTGGTCTCTTTAACTGACAAATATCAATTAACAATTGATGATTTTGCCAACAGTACACATAGCGCGATATACTAAAAATTCTCGCAGCAACTAAACGTTAAGCCTATGAAATACGATACATCCGAGCTTTGTGACATCTATCAGGAAGATGTCAACGTCGTGGAACCGCTGTTCTCTAACTTTGGGGGACGGTCGTCGTTTGGCGGACAAATCATCACGGTAAAATGTTTCGAGGACAACGGGTTGCTGTACGATCTGCTCGAACAGAACGGCCGTGGTCGCATTCTGCTGGTCGATGGCGGCGGTTCTGTTCGCCGCGCGCTGGTCGATGCCGAACTGGCGCGGCTGGCCGTACAGAATGAATGGGAAGGTCTGGTCATCTACGGCTCAGTACGCCAGGTAGACGATCTGGAAGAACTGGATATCGGCATTCAGGCGATTGCCGCAATTCCGGTAGGCGCTTCAGGTGAAGGCATTGGGGAAAGCGATGTGCGCGTCAACTTTGGCGGCGTGACCTTCTTCTCCGGCGACCACCTGTACGCCGACAACACCGGGATAATCCTCTCCGAAGACCCGCTCGATATCGAGTGATCAAAAAGGCACCGCAAGGTGCCTTTTTTTATGCGTTTCCGTCGTACCCACCTTTTGCACGCCTTGCAACTGTAGCTATTTGCCCCAACTGATGAAGCTACTTACAGCGGCTCTATCTCCCCCTTCCCACTCTGCGTGTTATTTGTCTTAATAAACAATAATTTAAAAACATGGCACGCCTTATGCTTTATACCACTGTATCCAATCAAAGCGCATAAGGATTTTTTATGAAGAAAAATGCAGTGGTTATTAACCCGCAAGATAGCGTTGCTACTGCTATCCAGCCCCTCAAGGCCGGAGACGTCGCCAACATGTTTGTTGGCAATGAAAATCTGACCATCACCTTACGGGATGACATCCCTTACGGTCATAAATTTGCCATTAAAGCCGTTGCGCTTCATGGCGAAGTTTACAAATACGGTGAATCCATTGGTCGGGCAACAAAGCCTATCCAGACCGGAGATTATGTTCATGTTCATAATGTTGAAAGTGAACGTGGCCGTGGGGATTGGAAATAAAGGCTGAAGGAACAAGTGAAAATGAAAAAAACAATCAAAGGTTATCGTCGTCCGGATGGCAGCGTGGGTATTCGCAACTACGTCTTAATTTTACCTACCAGCGTTTGCGCCAATAAAGTCGCTCAGGACATCTCAGCTCAGGTTCATGGCTCAACCTGGCTTAATAATGATTTTGGTTGCTGCCAGATTGCTGGTGATGCTGCATTAACCGAAAAAACACTGATCAACGTTGCCAGGAACGGCAACGTTGGCGCCATACTCGTTGTCGGATTGGGTTGTGAAGGCGCTGAACCTACTCACATTGCGCAAGAAATCACGAAATTTGGTAAGCCGGTTTCCTGCATCACAATTCAGAATGAAGGGGGGACCTTGCAGTGTCAGGCGCGCGGAATTTCAATCGCACGTCAGTATGCGCAGGATTTGTCCCAGCAAGACTACGAAGAAATAAACGTCAGCGAGTTGATCCTCGGAATGGAATGCGGAGGTTCTGATACCACCTCTGGCCTCGCCTCCAACCCTGCCTGTGGTGTTGCATCTGATTTGTTAGTTAACGATGGTGGCACATCGATTCTTTCAGAAACCACCGAATTCATTGGCGCAGAACACGTTGTTGCTCGTCGGGCCATTAATTCACAAGTCGCAGACGATTTAATCAAGCTGGTTGTGGGGTGTGAAGAAAGAGCGAAAGCCCTGGGCGCAGATATCAGGGGCGGGCAACCGACGCCAGGTAATATCCAGGGCGGTATCACCACCATTGAGGAAAAATCTCTGGGCTGCATGCACAAAGCGGGTCATTCACCGCTACAGGGCGTCCTGCAATACGCAGATTTCCCTGGCGGTCGTGGACTATGGGTGATGGACTCCCCTGGACAAGATATCGAATCCATCTCCGGGATGGTGGCCGGCGGCGCACAAATTATTATCTTTACTACCGGGCGCGGAACCCCCACGGGAAACCCGATTGCGCCAGTGATCAAAATCACCGCCAACGAAGAAACATTTACCAAAATGCGCGACAACATTGATATTGATGTTTCATCGATTATGCGGGGAGAATCTTCTATTAATGAGATGGGCGAGGTGATTTATCAGGAAATCATTAAGGTTTCTAATGGTAAAACAACCAAAGCTGAAGATCTTGGGCATAAGGAATTCTCTATTTACAAGATCGCACCAACATTCTAAGACGATAGAAATATAACCCTATACGGTGGGAATAAATAACATATTCCCATCATTAATATCCGTTACGAAAACACGGAAGTCTCCTCATGAAAATAAAACAAACAATTGAGAAATTCCCAGGCGGGATGATGGTAATCCCGTTATTGATCGGAGCATTATTAAAGACATTTTGTCCTGGTGCTTTAGAAATAGGGAGCTTTTCGACGGCGGTAGCTCATGGCGCTCTCGCTATCCTGGGCGTATTTTTTGTCTGTATGGGCGCTGAAATCCGCCTACAGGCCGCGCCGGTCGCCCTGAAAAAAGGGTTCGCCATTATGCTGTCCAAGTTGGTTGTCGGGACAGCAATTGGCTTACTGGTCGCAAAGTTTTGCGGCGCCAACGGCTTCTTTGGTTTGTCTGCACTCGCCATTATCGCGGCTATGACCAATGCGAATATGGGCCTCTACGCTGCACTGACCAAACAGTTTGGCAATGAAACCGATGCGGGCGCTATCGCTGTGCTTTCCGTACTTGAAGGCCCCTTTCTGACGATGGTGGCGATGGGTGCCGCTGGGCTGGTGTCGATCCCAATAATGGAACTGTTCGCCGTTGTTTTACCAATACTGATTGGTATGCTGCTCGGAAATCTGGATGAGGATATGCGTTCGTTCCTGAAAAGCGGCGGCGCGATGCTGATTCCCTTCTTCTCTTTTGGTCTGGGTACCGGAATCGATTTCAGCACCCTGCTGATGGCCGGATTCGCAGGGGTTATTCTGGGTCTCATGACCGCATTCATTGGCGCGCTGATTAATGTTGCCGTCTCCCGTTTTGTCGGAGGTTCAGGCATCGCCGGAGCGGCAGTCTCCACGACGGCCGGTAACGCCGTTGCGACCCCCGCAGCCATCGCCGCGGTTGACCCCAGCGTGTCAGCATTAATCGCCGTAGCGACGCCGCAGATTGCCGCCTCTACGATCGTCACCTCCTTAGTCGTACCGTTTATAACCGCCTGGGTTGCTCGCCGCGAACAAAGGAGAATCGCCCAACGCCAGCAGTTATCAAAAACATAAATTCCACAGAGTTGATCGAAAACAATTCCGCTGTTCACCATTTATGTGACAAAAAGATTGCAGAAACAGTAAGTCGTGAATGGATTACTGTTTCTACAATAATGCCGACAACTGTTTCCACCGTTATCGACTTCACATCATGATCATGCTGGATTCAACATGTTAAAATTACCTAATATTTACATCGTTTCTCCTTTACAAGCGCTCTCTCTCGAAGCTGAACGCCTGTCTATCCGATATAAGCACATCGCAAATATAACGATATTAAATGCCACCCTTGACGATGTTGATTCCGTGATCCCGATATTGCGCACGAACTCCCCTGATCTTGTGATTAGTCGCGGTGGCATGGCATGGATGCTTAAACAAAAAATACCGCAGCCTGTCATTGAAATAAAAACATCCGCTTATGATATTATCGATGCCCTCAGGCCATATCTTGGGCTCAATAAAAATATTGGGGTTATTGGGTTTCGCAGCGTTATCGACGGTTGTATGAAAATAGCCAGGATGCTTAATCTGCAACTCACTGAGTTTATCATTGACGAAATGGCCAACCCTTGCATTGAGAATGTCAGAAATGACTTTGTCAATTACACACAAAATAACCAGATAGATCTTATTATTGGCGATGCCATTTGCCCGCTTTATTTTGGCACACACAGCATGGAACATTTCATCCCTTTCCATTCAGGTGTCGAGTCCATAGAACTGGCATTACATGAGGCAATTCAGCTGTATCAGGCGCTCGCTAATGAGCGCATTGAGCAAAACCAGCTAAACCTGTTACTTGACCACACCAATAAATTCATTCTTCTCATTGATAATTGCGGTAAGGTCATTCACTGTAACCATAAAGCCGTCGAGCTTTTACAACTCAGTAAACATGATTTAATCAGTAAAAAAATACCTTCCTTAACGCTAAACTGGGAAGACCTGCAAAATAATATCCCGATAGAAAATGAGTTAATCAACACACCCTATGGCGAATTTGTGGTTAACCAGTTCCCCATTGTAGAAAACGAAAATCTCAACCGCGTGGTGATCACCCTCCAGACATCATCTAACTTACAGAATGCTGAGCAGAAGATAAGAATCAAAGAAGCGAAAAAGTTAGGATTTCACGCCAGGTATCACTTCGAAGATTTTATTACCTGCAACCGTGAAATGCAGGATCGCTTAAGGTTAGCCAGGATATATGCTGAAACCGAAGCAACAATACTGCTACTCGGTGAAAATGGTACCGGCAAAGAGGTTCTGGCGCAGAGCATTCATAACGCCAGTTCACATCGCAATGGGCCATTTGTTGCAGTTAACTGCGGCGCAATCCCCGCTTCAATTATGGAAAGCGAACTCTTTGGATATGTCGATGGCGCGTTTTCCGGTGCCTCTAAAAAAGGCCGCGCAGGGATGTTTGAACTGGCGCATAACGGCACCATCTTTCTTGATGAAATCAGCGAACTGGATAAGTTCTTACAAGCAAAACTCTTACGCATTCTGCAAGAGCGCCAACTGATGCGCCTGGGCGCAGATCACATGATTCCGGTTAACGTCCGCGTTATTGCGGCCACAAACCGAAACTTACCGGCAATGATTGCAGCCGGTGATTTTAGAGAAGACCTTTTTTATCGCTTGAATGTGCTCAAGGTCACCACATTACCGTTACGTGAACGCCCGGACGATATCCAACTTATTGGGCAAACAACTTTAGATGCGCTGAGAAAGTCCTATCAGCTGCCTCCCATTGCATTGAGCGAAAGTTTATGGAGTGAGCTGAAAAAATATTTATGGCCGGGTAACGTACGTCAGTTGAATAATATTATGGAGCGCCTGGCGTTATCGTTTTCATCCGGTGTGGTGTCTCTTTCTGCCGCCACGTTACTGATTGAGGATTTACAAGCCGATAAAGCGTCTTCCCCCCAACAACCTCGCCATCACTGCCCGGACTGCCAGTTGCTCGAAGGGCCGTATAAACGGATCCGTAGCCGTATTCTCAAAGGGGTGCTACTACGACAGCAAAACAACAAAAGCCGTGCAGCGAAGCAACTGGATATTGACCGTAGCTCGTTCACCCGTTGGCTTGGTGATTGATGGGAAAGCCCGCAAGCAAGGCCGTTATCAAAGATAAGTATTGCCGGATGTCGGCTTACACCTTATCCGGCCTACAAACTAAATCCTCTATAGATTTCGCGTCAGGGCAAGGCGGCAAGTAAGTGAATCCCCAGGAGCATAGGCCACTATGTGACTGGGGTGAACGCACGCAGCCAACGCCGCCATAACGTGAAATATGACGAGGATTAGACTTCTTCCATACGACCCAGCAGGGCATGCAGACGATCCTGCCAGCCGTTCTGCTGTTCTTTCAGATTGTTGTTCTCACGCTCCAGTTCTTCACGCTGCTGCTGTGCAGACTGAACTTCCTGCGACAGTGAGTTATTCTTTTCTTTCAGCTCTTCGATTTCCATCTGCAACAGCGTGATGGTATCAATCGCCTGCTGTACTTTTGCTTCCAGTTTCTCAAACACTTCTAATGACATCGTCATACCTCTCCTGAATTGCAAGGCGTTGATGGATAAAAATCCTCGTCCCGATAACCGGCGACGCCTTAATAAAAACGAGCGCACTCTACTTAACACCGATTGTATGAAGCCGCGTCATCCCTGTCCAGCGGCATCCCGCGCAGATTGCGGTTTGCAACACTTTTAGTCTTTCTCCTGGTGACATGACTGTCATAACGCTTAAGTGTTAAGAGATTGATCGGTGAAATGATTCAGCTCACACTATTTTTGTATAACAAATACCGCGCAATGGCGCGAAAACGCTCATTTTGTTGATGCAGTACACACATTTTAATTTCGATATTTCTCGTTTTTGAGCGTTAACGATAAATTAACAGTGTGCCTACCGGCTCCGGGGATGTCAGTGACCTTCTCGCACACAATAAACATTAAACTCTCTTCAGGATCCGATTATGAGTCAAACATCAACCTTAAAAGGCCAGTGCATTGCTGAATTCCTCGGTACCGGGTTGTTGATTTTCTTCGGTGTGGGCTGTGTCGCTGCACTCAAAGTGGCCGGGGCTACTTTTGGTCAGTGGGAAATCAGCATCATCTGGGGTCTGGGGGTAGCGATGGCTATCTATCTGACCGCAGGCGTTTCTGGCGCACACCTGAATCCAGCGGTCACCATCGCACTCTGGCTGTTTGCCTGTTTTGATAAACGCAAAGTCGTCCCTTTTATTATTTCGCAAATTGCCGGCGCCTTTTGCGCAGCGGCATTGGTTTACGGGCTTTATTACAATCTTTTCCTCGATTTCGAACAAACCAATCATATCGTGCGCGGCAGTACCGAGAGCCTGGGTCTGGCAGGTACTTTCTCCACCTATCCGAACCCGCATATCAATTTTGTGCAGGCCTTCGCGGTTGAAATGGTCATTACCGCTATTCTAATGGGGCTGATTCTGGCCCTGACCGACGATGGTAACGGTGTACCTCGTGGTCCGCTGGCGCCACTGCTGATCGGCTTACTGATTGCCGTTATTGGTGCTTCCATGGGTCCGCTAACAGGTTTTGCGATGAACCCGGCACGTGACTTCGGACCGAAACTGTTCGCCGGATTGGCCGGATGGGGTGAGATTGCCTTCACGGGTGGTCGTGATATCCCTTACTTCCTGGTGCCGGTGTTTGGCCCGATTACCGGCGCAATTTTGGGCGCATGGGCCTATCGCAAACTGATTGGTCGTCATTTACCGTGCGATGTCTGCGCGATTGAAGAGAAAGACGTTGCGGCCAACACTCAACAAAAAGCTTCGCAGTAATGTGACTACGGGACAAAAAATTATGACTGAAAAAAAATATATCGTTGCGCTCGACCAGGGCACCACCAGCTCCCGCGCGGTCGTCATGGACCACGATGCGAATATCGTTGCCGTTTCACAGCGCGAATTCGAGCAAATCTACCCGAAAGCAGGTTGGGTAGAACACGACCCAATGGAAATTTGGGCAACCCAAAGCTCCACGCTGGTTGAAGTGCTGGCGAAAGCCGATATCAGTTCCGATGAAATTGCCGCGATCGGTATTACCAACCAGCGTGAAACCACCATCGTCTGGGAACGTGAGACCGGTAAACCAATCTATAACGCCATTGTATGGCAGTGTCGTCGTACCGCGGATATCTGCGAGAAGCTCAAGCGCGACGGTATGGAAGAGTACATCCGCAATAACACCGGCCTGGTGATTGACCCGTACTTCTCCGGTACCAAAGTGAAGTGGATCCTCGACCACGTAGAAGGTTCGCGTGAGCGCGCCCGTCGCGGTGAACTGCTGTTTGGTACCGTAGACACCTGGCTTATCTGGAAAATGACGCAGGGGCGTGTACACGTCACCGATTACACCAACGCCTCACGTACCATGCTGTTCAACATTCACTCCCTGGACTGGGACGACAAGATGCTGGATGCGCTGGATATTCCGCGCGCCATGCTGCCGGAAGTACGTCGTTCTTCTGAAGTGTACGGTCAGACCAACATCGGTGGTAAGGGCGGCATTCGTATTCCTATCTCCGGTATCGCCGGTGACCAGCAGGCGGCGCTGTTCGGCCAGCTGTGCGTGAAAGAAGGGATGGCGAAAAACACTTACGGTACCGGCTGCTTCATGCTGATGAACACCGGCGAGAAAGCCGTTAAGTCCGAAAACGGGCTGCTGACCACCATCGCCTGCGGACCGACCGGAGAAGTGAACTACGCCCTGGAAGGCGCGGTGTTTATGGCGGGTGCCTCTATCCAGTGGCTGCGTGATGAAATGAAACTCATCAGCGATGCATTCGACTCTGAGTATTTCGCGACTAAAGTGAAAGACACCAACGGCGTGTACGTCGTTCCGGCATTCACCGGTCTGGGCGCACCGTACTGGGACCCGTATGCGCGTGGCGCCATCTTCGGTCTGACCCGTGGCGTAAACTCCAACCACATCATTCGCGCAACGCTTGAGTCTATCGCTTACCAGACCCGTGACGTACTGGAAGCGATGCAGGCTGACTCCGGCATTCGCTTGCACGCCCTGCGCGTCGATGGCGGTGCGGTCGCCAACAACTTCCTGATGCAGTTCCAGTCGGACATTCTCGGCACGCGCGTTGAGCGCCCGGAAGTCCGCGAAGTCACTGCGCTGGGTGCGGCTTATCTGGCCGGTCTGGCGGTCGGCTTCTGGCAAAACCTGGATGAGCTGCAGGAAAAAGCGGTCATCGAGCGTGAATTCCGTCCTGGCATCGAAACCACCGAACGTAACTTCCGTTACAGCGGCTGGAAAAAAGCAGTCAAACGCGCCATGGCGTGGGAAGATCACGACGAGTAATACGTCATTGCCGGATGGCGACGCTAAGGTGTCTTATCCGGCAATATCTTCGTGCGGGGACAACCCCGCACACACATCAATAATCTCGCCCCCTCCCCTGTGCTACACTTCGCGCCATTCCTTTCAGCTACGAGTTTGCAATGAGACGAGAACTTGCCATTGAATTTTCACGCGTGACCGAAGCGGCCGCGCTGGCTGGCTATAAATGGCTGGGCCGCGGCGATAAAAATACCGCTGACGGCGCGGCGGTGAACGCCATGCGTATTATGCTCAACCAGGTCAACATCGACGGCACCATCGTGATTGGCGAAGGTGAAATCGATGAAGCGCCGATGCTGTTTATCGGTGAGAAAGTCGGTACGGGTCTTGGCGATGCGGTAGACATCGCAGTCGATCCTATCGAAGGCACGCGTATGACGGCAATGGGCCAGGCAAATGCGCTGGCGGTACTGGCCGTGGGCGATAAAGGCTGCTTCCTGAACGCGCCGGACATGTACATGGAAAAGCTGATTGTCGGCCCAGGCGCAAAAGGGTCCATTGACCTGAACCTGTCGCTGGAAGCCAACCTGCGTAACATTGCCGCCGCGCTGAACAAACCCCTGAGTGACCTGACCGTCACTATCCTGGCAAAACCTCGCCATGATGACGTTATTGCAGAGATGACGAAACTGGGCGTGCGCGTATTCGCTATTCCCGACGGCGACGTTGCGGCTTCAATTCTGACCTGCATGCCTGACAGCGAAGTTGACGTGCTGTACGGCATTGGCGGCGCACCGGAAGGTGTGGTCTCCGCCGCCGTTATCCGCGCGCTGGATGGCGATATGCAGGGCCGTCTCCTGGCGCGTCATGACGTCAAAGGCGACAGCGAAGAAAACCGCCGCATTGGCGAACAGGAACTGGCCCGCTGCACCGCGATGGGCATTGAAGCGGGCAAAGCGCTGCGTCTGGGCGAAATGGCGCGCAGCGACAACGTCATTTTTTCTGCCACCGGCATCACCAAAGGCGATCTGCTGGAAGGCATTAGCCGCAAAGGCAATATCGCGACCACCGAAACGCTGCTGATCCGCGGCAAATCGCGCACAATCCGCCGCATTCAGTCGATTCACTATCTCGATCGCAAAGATCCCGATGTGCAGGCGCACATCCTGTAATTGATTTGATCAATAGAGCCTTCCAGCCCATCCGGGCTGGAAATCTTTCGTCCAACGAACGAAGATAAGGCAATCAAAGCAGACAGGAGACAACCATGGCAGATTGGGTAACAGGCAAAGTCACAAAGGTGCAGAACTGGACCGATGCCTTATTTAGTTTGACCGTGCGAGCTCCGGTTCTTCCTTTTACTGCTGGCCAGTTTACCAAGCTTGGCCTGGAAATCGACGGCGAGCGCGTCCAGCGCGCCTATTCCTACGTGAATGCGCCCGACAATCCCGATTTAGAGTTTTATCTGGTGACGGTTCCCGACGGCAAACTCAGCCCTCGTTTGGCCGCGCTGAAGCCTGGCGATGACGTTCAGGTGGTCAGTGAAGCCGCTGGCTTCTTCGTGCTGGATGAGGTCCCCGATTGCGACACGCTATGGATGCTGGCGACCGGCACGGCTATCGGCCCGTATTTGTCGATTCTGCAGTTAGGCAAAGATCTGGATCGCTTTAAAAATCTGGTGCTGGTCCACGCCGCGCGCTATGCCGCCGATTTAAGCTACCTGCCATTGATGCAGGCGCTGGAAAAACGCTACGAAGGTAAATTACGTATCCAGACCGTTGTTAGCCGTGAAACTGCGGCAAATTCGTTGACCGGACGAGTGCCAGCGCTGATTGAAAGCGGTGAGCTGGAAAAAGCGGTAGGTCTGCCAATGGATAAAGAAACCAGCCACGTAATGCTGTGTGGAAATCCACAAATGGTGCGCGACACGCAGCAACTGTTGAAAGAGACCCGGCAGATGACCAAACACCTGCGCCGTCGACCAGGCCATATGACCGCTGAACACTACTGGTAAGAACGTTTTACTGCCCGGTAAGCGTCCCGGGCATTTTGCCGGATGGCGACGCTAACGCGTCTTATCCGGCCTACGAGTCAGCTCTGTACTTTACGTCCTGCGTATCTTTACCGTATTTATTTTCGTCCTGGGTGCCGACAAACGCGCCCAGATCGATAAGCATGCCGACCAGAATCAGCGTCGGAAGAAAACGACCTACCGCCCATTGCCAGACGCCAGGTAACATCGCCCAGTTTCCGGCCAGCAGCATCCACGCCAGAATCATCAGCAACGCCCACGCTCCTGAACGCCCTCGGTCATGCAGACGCTTTACCGTCACCGCCGCCGTCGGCCATAACAGACACACCAGACAAAATGCTGCGGTTTGAATATCGAGTAATTGCTTACTTGCCAGGGAGAACAACGCCAGCATACTGACGATCCACAGACCTATCCAAATCCAGAAATCACGGCGTCCAATACGCCCTTTAAATGAGAATAACCACTGCTGTATGGTCATGTAGGTTCCTTTATTATTACCTTCCAGGACAGTTTACCCTTTTGACAAGCCGGACGGTTACCGTTTTAATCGTGAGCAGTGAGAATGAAAGGTACAATTGATGAAGCAAGGATTTACACTGTTTTTATTACTGTTTTCAGCCTTAACCGTAAGCACTACAGCGCAGGCGGAAGAGCCATCGACGGCAATCACGGCCCCCTATTTGCTGGCGGGCGCGCCGACTTTTGATCTATCGATTAGCCAGTTTCGTGAAAACTTTAATACACAGAATCCAAAGCTTATCCTCAATGAATTCCGTGCCATCGACAGCAGCCGCGACCGGGCGAATCTCACCCGCGCCGCCAGCAAAATCAACGAAAATCTGTATGCGTCATCCGCGCTTGAACGCGGTACATTGAAAATCAAAAGTATGCAGATCACCTGGCTACCGATTCAGGGGCCTGAACAAAAGGCGGCGAAAGCGAAAGCGCTGGAATACATGACCGCCGTCATTCATACCGTCGCGCCGCTGCTGACAAAAGAACAAAGTCAGAAAAAGCTGCAAAAATTGCTCGCCGCCGGTAAAGGTAAGCACTATTACGCCGAAACAGAAGGCGCTATTCGCTATGTCATAGCAGATAACGGTGAAAAGGGGCTGACCTTCGCTGTTGAACCGATTAAGCTGGCACTATCAGAAAGTCTTGAGAAGGCGAATTGATGACAAAAAGCAAAGCCTTTCCGCAGACGAATCTCTATACTGTTTCACAGACCATGCTGCCCTGACGGGCGGCCATATTCCTTAATTCGCTGACAAGCGTGGAGAAATGAAATGCGACATCCTTTAGTGATGGGTAACTGGAAACTGAACGGCAGCCGCCATATGGTAAACGAACTGGTTGCTAATCTGCGTAAAGAACTGGCTGGCGTTGCTGGCTGTGCAGTAGCGATTGCTCCGCCGGAAATGTATATCGACCTGGCGAAACACGCCGCTGCCGGTAGCCACATCATCCTGGGCGCGCAGAACGTTGACCTGAACCTGTCTGGCGCATTCACCGGTGAAACAAGCGCTGAAATGCTGAAAGATATCGGCGCGCAGTACATCATTATCGGTCACTCTGAGCGCCGTACTTACCACAAAGAGTCTGACGAACTGATCGCGAAGAAATTTGCTGTGCTGAAAGAGCAGGGTCTGACTCCAGTTCTGTGCATCGGTGAAACCGAAGCAGAAAACGAAGCGGGCAAAACTGAAGAAGTCTGCGCACGTCAGATCGACGCCGTTCTGAAAACTCAGGGCGCTGCGGCATTCGAAGGCGTAGTTATCGCTTACGAACCAGTATGGGCTATCGGTACCGGTAAATCTGCAACTCCGGCTCAGGCTCAGGCTGTTCACAAATTCATCCGTGACCACATTGCTAAAGCTGACGCGAAAATAGCTGAACAGGTTATCATCCAGTACGGCGGTTCCGTAAACGCGGGCAACGCGGCTGAACTGTTCGCTCAGCCGGACATCGACGGCGCGTTGGTTGGCGGTGCTTCTCTGAAAGCAGACGCCTTCGCAGTCATCGTTAAAGCAGCAGAAGCCGCTAAACAGGCTTAAGTTGTATGGCGGGAGGAGCACTCCTCCCGTCGCATCAGGTTTACCAGTATCCCAGCCAGTGCCACCAGAAGGCGCCGGTTATCCCCCAAATGGTCAGGTTGACCACACTCATTACCAGTCCCGTTTTCCACCACTCCGCCAGCGTGACATAGCCTGAACCAAAAATGATAGGCGCAGTACCCGTGCCATAGTGCGTGAGCGACATCATCAGCGAGGAGGAGAAGCCGAGCATCAACCCAAGCAGCGCCGGCGGCGCGCCGAGGCCTAATCCTGCGGCGAAGAACGCAGCGAACATCGCCGTAATATGCGCGGTTGTACTGGCGAAAAAGTAGTGCGAGTAGACGTAAAGCAGGATCAGCAATAGCGTCGCGATACTCCAGTGCACACCAAGATGGTCGATTGCGCTACCCACGCTGGTTGCCAGCCACCCCACCAGCCCCAACTTGCTGAGAAAATCTGCCATCATTACCAGCGCCGCGAACCAGACTATAGTATCCCACGCGCCACGGCACTTAAGAATGTCATCCCAACTTAATACGCCCGCCATCAACAGAATCGACAAACCAATTAACGCGGCGCTGGTAGGGTTTACACTCCAGCCACTGCCCATCAACATCGCGGGCACTCCCGCCCACAGGCAGAGCAGCAAAATGAAGACGGCCAGGGTAATTTTCTCTGCCAGTGAAAGCGGACCTAGCGCATCCAGTTTTTGTCGTGCGAACTGAGGCGCATTTGGCGTGCGTGTGATGGCTGGCGGGTAGAGCCACCAGATAACAATCGGCATAACGACCAGTGAGACCACCGCGGGAAGCAGCGCGGCGATAGCCCACATTCCCCAGGTCATATTCAGCACACCATCGGTTCCCTTCGTTAAAAAGCTAACGATTAAGGGGTTAGGCGCGGTCGCGGTGATGAACATTGCCGAGCTGATGGGGTTAATGTTGTAATTCACCAGCGCCAGATAGCGGCCCGTTGAGCCATTCTCGTTGTTGCCCGGCTGCGATCCGAGGCTTTCCGCAATCGCCCGCATTACCGGGTGAATAATACCGCCGCCACGCGCCGTGTTGCTTGGCGTAACCGGCGCAATCAGGGTTTCCGCAAGGGTTAATGCCCACGCAATACCCAGCGTTCTTTTACCAAACAGCGCAATAAACCCGTAGCCAATACGCGCGCCCAACCCGGTCTTTAACAGGCTTTGCGACAGCATGATGGATAAACCAATCAGCCAAATCAGTTGATTAGAGAAGCCGCTCAAGGCATCGTTCAGCGCGGCCGAGGGTTTACCGGGGTTAGTGACGCCGGTCATCGCCACCAGCATAATCGCCACAACCGCAATGGCGCCAATGGGCATGGCTTTACCGATAATCGCTGCGATCGTACCAATGAACAACGCCAGCAGATGCCACGCTTGCGGAGTGACGTCAGGCGGACACGGGATAACAAACCAGATGGTCAGCGTGATCGCGAGCGAAATGATGGCAGGCCAACAGCGGATAGGGGTCAAACTGTCCATGAATCAATCCTTGAGTTTCCAGTGCGCAAATCTGCGCCCCGGTATTAACCGCCATCAGCCCAAATAAAACAATTCATCATCTCACAAAACAAAAAATTAACATTTAGATACAGTTATAATTTACCCAGTATACTGAACCAGAGGTAATCCAACGGCAGAAGCAACAGATACGTTGCCGCCGCCAGCGCCATACACAGCAGCATCCCCGCCCTCGCAGGCACTTTCCCAAGCGCCATCGCCACAACAATGGGTGAAGCCTGATACGGCAGCAGCGGTGTGGAATACCCCAGAACCTGAATCATAATCACCGACAGCAGCGGGAATCCTGTGGCATCGGCAAAGCTTTGCGCCAGCGTGGTATACAGCGCCGGAACACCGTTTGCCGTCATAATAAAATTGAGTGCGGTGGTAATGCCGGTCAGCGCGAGGAAGCTGGTGAACGGTTTTTCCGCGTCCAGCGGCATCACCTGTAACAGCGCCTCGCCCACCGCACTGCCAATACCGGTCTGCGTGACCGTGATCGCCAGCCCCAGAATACCCGCCACGTAGATACAGGTACGGATATTGACCCCACTGGAAAACTCCTCGCCATTAATAAAGCCAACCCGAGGTAGCAGCGTGATAACCGCCGCCGCCAGTCCGGTCCACGCTGGACCAATGCCGTGCCAGCTTTCGCTTACCCACAAAAACAACACCACCGCTAACATCCATGCCAGACGTTTTTCATCCCGGCTCATCGGCTCAGGCGGCGTCAAATCTCGCGGCGCATGGGGCTTACCAGGAAACAGCCAGCAGATAAGTACGATGAGTATCGCGCCTTTGAGCCAGCCCAGAACCGGCGTATGCAGTAGTAAATAAGGCAGATAATTCAGGTGGATACCGTAAGAACCTTCCGCTGCGCCGCTCATCACCAGATTCGGCACGTTAGCGGGTAAAATCGTCGCGGAAAGCTGGAACGTCCCAAACCCGACGGCCAGCGCCAGACCATACCAGGCTCGCGTGCCGTCGTTAATTCCCGCCCGTTTCGCCATCGCGGCAACAATCGGCATCAGTAGCGCAATGCGCCCCATGTTGGACGGCATTACAAACGCCAGCGCATAACTTAGCAGTACCACACTCGCTACCATTAACGGCCAGGAGTCGGTCAATCGCGATGACAGCGCCCTCGCCGCCCTGTCCGCCAATCCCGTTTTACGAATCGCGATACCCAGCACGAATCCACTGAAGACCAGCCAGAACGCCGACGACGCAAAGCCGCCAAAAATCACATCCGGTGGCGCGATTTTGGCCACCATCGCCACGGCAAAGAACAGCAGCGCCGTTATAAATTCCGGCAGCAGCGACGTCGCCCAGAGAAGAATGGTGATGCCAACCACCAGAGAAGGGATAAACAGAGGGTGCGAAAGCCAGAGCGACATGCCTGTCTCCTGTTGTTTTTTTCAACAAGAATACGGGGACAGGCATGCGGAGTAAACGCCAGATTAGGTAGGGTTAGCGCAGAATATCACATTGATGATCCTGAATTTCCTCAGCAGAGGCCAGATTCAGCGACAGCAAGTTACGCTGAGTCGCCAGCAGGACAAAGGACTCATCGCTCTGGCGCACCATCGCCAGCGCATAGCTGCCCATATGTTCTCGCGCATCCGGTACTTCTTCCGCCAGCATAATAAACGGGCTGCGTTGCGCCAGTTCATTCTCCGTGACGCGACGCGCCAGATATTCATGCCCACGTAATCCACCCGGCAAAGGCAACCAGCGGGTGCTGATTTTCGCCATGTTGTCATCCAGCTGTTTTCTGACATCGGTCCGCAGGCAGGAGATATGAATGTGTAGGTGATTTTGCGTACGACCGCTACGCGAGTTAATGGTCAGCGATACCGCTTTGTCAGGGATCTCCTGACCGTATTTTTGGCTCATAAAGCTACGCGCCTGCCAGGCCAGCCAGAAAAAGTTCGGCGTGCCTGATTCCAACAGCAACGGGCTTTCCGTACCATTGATACGGTAACCAGGCATCAACAGATATTGCAGCGGACCGTTACGATCTTTGAACACCACATATCCGGCGTCTGGTTTCACTTCCACGCACGGTGCGGGATCCTGCTGCTGCAACTGGTGCGGCAAGCATTGCTGAAGAACAATCTGGCGTAACGCGTCCGGGTTGCCGGTGAATTTCCAGTAACCAATGCCAGCAGCGGCAGCCACCACAATCACCGCCAGTAAAAGATAACCTGCTTTTTTCATTACGCGTTCCCTGTATCCTATTGAGGGGCAAGAGTAACGCAAAACCATGACAAATAAAAAACCCGGTCGCGTTATGCCACCGGGTTGGTAACTCACAGATTTATTTAACGCTTGCTGATCTGGTCGAACGTACCGCCGTTAGAAAAGTGCTCTTTCTGTGCTTTCGTCCAGCCGCCAAACTCTTCGTCAATGGTGAACAGCTTCAGCTTCGGAAAGACATTTTCGTATTTCTTCGCCACTTCAGCATCACGCGGACGGTAGAAGTTTTTCGCTGCTATCTCCTGACCTTCCGGCGAGTAGAGATACTTCAGGTAGGCTTCCGCTACCGCTTTGGTGTCTTTCTTTTCCACCACTTTGTCGACCACGGAAACGGTCGGCTCCGCGAGAATCGATTCACTCGGGGTCACTATCTCGAATTTATCTTTACCCAGTTCGTTCGTCGCCAGTAGCGCTTCGTTTTCCCAGGCAATCAGCACATCACCGATACCGCGTTCAACGAAGGTATTGGTTGAGCCACGCGCACCAGAGTCCAGCACTTCAACGTTTTTAAACAGGGCTTTGACAAAGTCTTGCGCTTTGGCCTGATCGTTATTGTTGTGGTGCAGGGCGTAGCCCCATGCCGCCAGATAGTTCCAGCGTGCGCCGCCTGAGCTTTTCGGGTTTGGCGTAATGACGGACACACCCGGTTTGACAAGATCGTTCCAGTCATGAATTTGTTTTGGATTGCCTTTGCGGACCAGGAAAACGATGGTGGAGGTGTAAGGTGCTGAGTTATCCGGCAGACGCTTGATCCAGTTTTTATCGATACGACCACGTTCAGCAATAGCGTCCACATCGTAAGCCAGCGCCAGCGTCACGACATCGGCTTCAATGCCATTAATGACGGAAGTCGCCTGTTTACCCGAACCGCCGTGCGATTGGCGGATCACGACGTTGTCGCCAGTTTCCTGCTTCCAGTGCGCGCTAAAAGCTTTGTTGTACTGCTCGTACAGTTCACGCGTTGGATCGTACGATACGTTAAGTAACTGAATGTCCTTTGCCAGAACGCTGGTCGATGCCAGCAATAATGTTAACCCTACGCCCCATTTGTTCATCGCCCAGCTCTCTTATGTGGTGTTGTGATGAGCAAAGCGTGCCAGAAAGCGAACCAAACATTAAAGAATAAAAAAAGATTTGCTATAACTTCGAGGAATAAATCTGAGGGATTGCCGGATGGCGGCTAGCGCCTAATCCGGCCTGCAAGTCTCAGCAACCTGAAGGCCGGATAAGCGTAGCGCCATCAGGCGCGAAAAAAACAATCAGTACAGTTTTTTCGCGCAGTCCAGCCAGTCACCTTTGAAAGGACGCTTCATGTTTTCGATAGCGTCGATGATGTCATGGTGAACCAGTTTTTCGTTCTGAATACCTACGCAACGACCACCGTGACCTTCGAGCAGCAATTCAATGGCATACGCGCCCATACGGGACGCCAGAATACGGTCATAAGGAACCGGAGAACCACCACGCTGGATGTGACCCAGTACGGTTGAACGCGTTTCACGGCCCGTTTCTTTCTCGATGTAATGCGCCAGTTCGTCAACGTCGCACATGTGCTCAGTGATCGCTACAATCGCGTGCTTTTTACCTTTCGCGATACCGGCTTTGATTTCAGCAACCAGATCGTCACGGCTGAATTCTACTTCCGGAACCACTACGAACTCACAACCGCCGGCAATCGCTGCCGCCAGGGTCAGATCGCCACAGTAGCGGCCCATCACTTCAACGATAGAGATACGCTGGTGAGAAGAAGAGGTATCACGCAGACGGTCAATCGCTTCGACTACAGTACCCAGCGCGGTGAAATAACCGATGGTGTAGTCGGTGCCCTTGATATCGTTGTCGATAGTGCCCGGCAGACCGATGCACGGGAAGCCCATTTCAGTCAGGCGTTTCGCACCCATGTAAGAACCGTCACCGCCGATAACAACCAGGGCGTCGATGCCACGCTTCTTCAGGTTTTCGATAGCCACCGCACGCACGTTTTCGTCGCGGAATTCCGGGAAGCGGGCAGAACCGAGGAAGGTACCGCCACGGTTGATCATGTCGGACACGCTATAGCGGTCAAGCTGGACCATACGGTCTTCATACAAACCCAGGTAGCCATCATGGATCCCCATGACTTCCAGCCCTTCCGTCAACGCTGCACGCACAACACCACGGATTGCTGCGTTCATGCCCGGCGCATCACCGCCGCTTGTCAACACACCGATTTTCTTAATCATGACTACCTCTGAACTTTGGAATGCAAAATGAAATCTGCTGCCGGAAGTCGATTCCGCATATCGAAACGATCCAACGAATATGCAGATAGTATAACAATCACTTCCTGCTGAATTGATTCAGGTCAGGCCAAATGGTGGTAATTTATACACAAAATGCTGGCCTGGTTCACTTTTTTTACAACGAATTATGAAAGCTCAAACATCTTGCCTTCCTTGGGTACGACCGAACAGGGATCCTGATGAATGATGACATCCGATCCCGGGAAACGTCGCAAAATTGCCTGCTCGACCTGCTCAGCCACTACATGCGCCTGAACGAGCGGCAGATTATCTTCCATTTCCAAATGAATCTGAATAAAGCGGGTCGGCCCTGACTGCCGCGTACGAAGATCGTGAGCGCCGCTGACTCCCGGCCATGACGTCACGATATCAATAATTTCCTGACGTTCTTCATCGGGTAAAGCGCGATCCAGCAATGACTGTACCGCCTCATACCCCATGCGTAATGCGCTATATAAAATATAGATGCCAATCCCGAGCGCAAACAAGGCATCTGCGCGATGCCAGCCGTACCATGCCAGCCCAAGCGCAATGAGAATCGCACCGTTCATCATAACATCAGACTGATAATGAAGCATATCCGCCCGAACTGCCTGACTTTGCGTACGCTTTACCACCCAGCGCTGAAACGAGACCAGTATGATTGTGCACACTAACGCAATGATGGTGACAATCACCCCGACACCGGGATCTTTCATCGGCGTGGGTTGGATAAGATGCTGAATCCCGGTCAGGAATAAAAACAGCGCCGAACCGGAAATAAACATGCTTTGCGCCAGCGCCGCCAGCGATTCCGCTTTACCATGTCCGAAGGTATGTTCATCATCGGCCGGCTGCAAAGAATAGCGCACCACCAACAGGTTGGTTAACGACGCCGCGATATCCACCAAAGAATCCACCAGTGCAGCCAGAATACTGACCGATCCGGTGTACCACCACGCAAAAATTTTGATCAAAAGTAACAGCGATGCCATCACGGTCGCCGCGATTGCCGCCCGGCTAACCAGCCGCCCATAGGTTTGATTCATAAACACTCCTGCCATCATCTTGGCGTAGTATAACTCATAGCGATGATCGTCTGACGACAGCGAAGTGTAGAAAATGAGATATAACCGTTTAGCACCAGCCTGAGTAAACAATTATCAACAAAGTGAATAATAGAAAACATTTTATATATATATCATTTAGCATCAATTAAAAATCAAACGACCTAAATAATAATAAAAATCGGCACAGCCTCTGAATTACTCATAATTAATATTGCCTTTACTACTCTTTTTTCATTATATTTTCCTTGCAGGTCAACTATTCACTCTGTAATAGATAAGTCAAGCGAATATAAAGGAAAAAATAATGAAACATAGTATATGTACTGCGCTTACGCTCGCCCTGCTTTCAGGCTCTGCGGCAGCCGCGACGGAAAGCATGCAATGCCCAGCGCCAGAAAACATCACTTATGAAAACCATATTTATACCTCTCCCGTTACCTTATCCAGATGGGAAGGGAGCTGGAATTCTCAAGTACACCAACAGAAGGACATTAAACGCTTCGTCACTGCACTTTATTTTGCAAAAAATAAACTGGCTGAAGGCGTATTAGTCAACTGCACTTACGAACTGGCAAACGGCCAGGAAATTGACCTGACGTATAGCCGTAAAGGGAAAGAGAATATACTCAGCAATCTGATTGTGTCGATTGAAGGAAACGATAACTGGTATCCTGAATCGGCCGCAAAAACCGAACGTTTTTATGATTGCGACAAGTCAGCAGACGCCTGCGGATTCGAACCACTGCAGACAGTCAATAACTGATCCCTTCTCCCTTAGCCTGCCACCCAAGCACGCCCCATCAGAGACCGTTTTTTGGGCAAAAAAAAACCCCCACATCATGTGGGGGAAGACAGGGATGGTGTCTATGGCAAGGAAAACAGGGTTACTACTGGGAACGTGAGTTGCTACTACTCAATAAATTCAACGATGAGCTTTTTTGCCAGTGCGCGACGTCGCGCAGTTGCTCCATTCGTTGTTCATGTTTCTCATTTAAAACCGCTTGCTGCTCGGGCGTTAACAGGCGATACATCTGGTTGCGAATCCTGGCTATTTCAACCTGGCGGGCAACCTGTTCTTGCGCCATTCTTTCTGCCTGAGCGCGCACAGCGCTTTCATCAAATTTCTCTGCGGTGACAAGGCGATGCATTGTCTCCATTTCGCTAACATTAACAGGAGGCTGTTCGTGTCTTGCCTGCTGCATTAAATCTCGCATCTGTTGACGTTGATGTTCGGTTAAACTGATACCGTCAAACATGTGGCTCTGTACGCTGCGTTGCGCGGAGCCTTCACCCAGGTGCCAGTGATCGCCTGTGACGACTTCAGCTGCATGGCTTAAGGTACTGAATGCCAGCGTTGAGGCCATGACGGCAGCGGTAACTTTGCCCATCACTTGCTCCCAAAATCTTTTCTGTCGCGATTCAACGAGAGACAGTTTACGATTCGGGCTGCAAACATGCGTCAGGGGGTGTAAAACAACGTAAAGTCATAGATTAGCGACGCCTGATGACGTAATTTCTGCCTCGGAGGTACGTAAACAATGAATAAAATCCTGTTAGTTGATGATGACCGAGAGCTGACTTCCCTGTTAAAGGAGTTGCTCGAAATGGAAGGTTTCGATGTGCTGGTTGCCCATGATGGGGAACAGGCGCTCGAGCTTCTGGATGACAGCATCGATTTACTTTTGCTCGACGTCATGATGCCGAAGAAAAACGGCATCGATACACTGAAAGCGCTTCGCCAGACACACCAGACCCCCGTAATCATGCTGACCGCTCGCGGCAGCGAATTGGATCGCGTTCTCGGCCTTGAACTGGGCGCGGACGACTATTTACCGAAACCGTTTAACGACCGCGAACTGGTCGCGCGCATCCGCGCTATTCTGCGTCGCTCGCACTGGAGCGAACAGCAGCAGAGCAGCGACAACGGTTCGCCGACTCTGGAAGTGGATGCGTTAAGCCTCAACCCTGGTCGCCAGGAAGCCAGCTTCGACGGGCAAACTCTGGAGCTAACCGGCACCGAATTCACCCTGCTCTATTTGCTGGCGCAGCATCTCGGCCAGGTGGTTTCGCGTGAACATCTAAGCCAGGAAGTGCTGGGCAAACGCCTGACGCCTTTCGATCGCGCGATCGACATGCACATCTCGAACCTGCGTCGTAAGCTGCCAGAGCGTAAAGATGGGCATCCGTGGTTTAAAACGCTGCGTGGTCGTGGCTACCTGATGGTCTCCGCTTCATGATAGGGAGTTTAACCGCACGCATCTTTGCCATCTTCTGGTTGACGCTGGCACTGGTGTTGATGTTGGTACTGATGCTACCCAAGCTCGACTCACGTCAGATGACCGAGCTACTGGACAGCGAGCAGCGCCAGGGGTTGATGATTGAGCAACACGTTGAAGCTGAACTGGCGAACGATCCACCCAACGATTTGATGTGGTGGCGTCGCTTGTTTCGGGCGATAGACAAGTGGGCGCCGCCAGGACAGCGGTTATTACTTGTTACCACGGAAGGACGCGTGATCGGCGCAGAACGCAACGAAATGCAGATCATTCGTAACTTTATTGGTCAGGCCGATAACGCCGACCATCCGCAAAAGAAAAAATACGGTCGCGTTGAGATGGTCGGGCCTTTTTCCGTCAGAGACGGTGAAGATAACTACCAGTTGTATCTCATTCGACCTGCCAGCAGCTCGCAATCTGACTTTATCAACCTGCTGTTCGACCGACCGCTGTTGTTGCTGATCGTCACCATGTTAGTCAGCTCTCCGTTATTGCTCTGGCTTGCCTGGAGTCTGGCGAAACCGGCGCGTAAGTTGAAAAACGCGGCAGATGAAGTGGCCCAGGGCAACCTGCGCCAGCATCCGGAACTGGAAGCCGGTCCGCAGGAGTTTCTGGCGGCGGGCGCCAGCTTTAACCAGATGGTGACGGCGCTGGAGCGGATGATGACCACGCAGCAACGCCTGCTGTCGGACATCTCTCATGAGTTGAGAACGCCGTTGACGCGTCTGCAACTGGGCACTGCCCTGCTGCGTCGTCGTAGTGGCGAGAGCAAGGAGCTGGAGCGCATTGAAACAGAAGCGCATCGGCTGGACAGCATGATCAACGACCTGCTGGTGATGTCACGTAATCAGCAGAAAAACGCGCTGGTCAGTGAAACGGTGAAAGCCAATCAGCTATGGGGCGAAGTGCTGGATAACGCCGCCTTTGAAGCCGAGCAAATGGGTAAATCGCTCACGGTGAATTTCCCGCCGGGTCCGTGGCCGCTGTACGGTAACCCAAATGCGCTGGAAAGCGCACTGGAAAACATTGTGCGCAACGCCCTGCGCTATTCACACACGCAGATTGAAGTGGGCTTCGCGGTGGATAAAGACGGGATCACCATCACCGTGGACGACGATGGTCCGGGTGTTAGCCCTGAAGACCGGGAGCAGATTTTCCGTCCGTTCTATCGTACCGATGAGGCGCGCGATCGCGAGTCTGGCGGAACGGGGCTGGGTCTGGCGATTGTGGAAACCGCAATCCAGCAGCATCGTGGCTGGGTGAAGGCCGAAGACAGCCCGCTGGGTGGTTTACGGCTGGTGATTTGGTTACCGCTGTACAAACGCGCTTAACAGGCTTCCCCGGTCACGTATTGCCGGGGAAGCACTCACATTATGCAGTTGCGGTCGCAGCCGCTAGCTTTTGCTTTTTAATCCGCTTCACCAGAATTGTCGAACAGATAAAGCCCATTAAGCTGAACGCAATCATCACGCTAAAGACATAGTTGTAGCCCTTGATGCCGCTATTGGTGTCCAGCAAATAGCCGTATAACGTGTACGCAAACATGGCTGGCATATAACCGATGATGCAACCAAACGCCATTGCCGAACCGGCATACTCACGTGGCGTACCAATCTCATCCATTGGCGCGAAGAAAATCGCACGCTGTGAGAAGATAATCGCCCCGAATCCTAATGTTGCGGCCATACCGATATACACGTTCATTGTTTGATGCGGCAACTGCATGAAAACAAGCATCGCAACGGCAGAGATCAGAAAGGTCCATTTCAGGTACACCGTCGGCGATTTAGCAACCTTATCCGCCAGCAGTCCACCAATCGGCCCTCCTACCATTTTTAACGCATACTGGTTGATGATGCCGTACGCGCCGACCAGTGCTACCGGCAACATGTAGATGTCTTTTAAGAAGGGGATAAAGTAAGTCAGCCCACAATATGCGGCGTAAACGAAGAAAATCCCTAAAGAAGCCAACCAGACGTTAGGGCAGGACAAAACATGTTTAATACCCTTTAACACTTCCATATTGGCACTGGTATTCTCGCCGCCTTTCACTTTGTCGTCATCGACAATAAAGTACGTCACAATACCTGCCGCAAGCGTAATGACCGTATAAAACAACAGACCCGCCTGCATGCCCGCTTTGCCTTCACCAAACTGAACAAAAACAAACAGGGCGCCAGAAGCGACGATGACATCCACCACGCCGCGTCCGGCTTCTAAAAAGCCAAACATGCGACCTTGTTCTTCTTTCGTACCCAGCAGACGTACGGCTTTCAGCAATACCGGCCAATACACCACATCGGCAAAGAACGCCATTGCGGCAAAGCAAATGAGATAACCGGTAAATGACGGTAGCGTTGCCAGATATAAACCGCAAAGCCCTACGCCGATCAGACCAAAGGGTAATAATATTTTCTTAGAATAACGGTCTGCAATATAGAGCGAAAGAAACAGTCCGGTTGTCTGAACAATCGTATAAACCGTAAAGCTTAAGCCAATCTGCGTATTGGTTAAACCCCAGTCATTTTGCATTGGCACATAGAAAACATCTTTCATACTTGAAAGTTTGAATATTGTGCCGCCGCCTAAAATCAAAAAACAAAGCCTTGCCCATTTATTCATGAACATGAGTAAACCCTCATTGCTTGTTGAGAGAAATATCCAGATTAAATTATATAATTAATAAAATTGTAGAGTTATTTTCATAACCCTTTTCGCATTTAGTAAAATTTTAAAAAGTTATTGATTACCTATAAATTTATTACACAAGTCACGAATATATTTTATTTGAGCCAGAGCATGTTCTTTTTCCTGCGCCAGTCGCGCATCAATCATGTCAGCGTCAGGTAGCGGCGTATAACTTGCATCGCGCCATGGGATCCAGGGATTATCACCTTCATCATCGAAACGAAATGCCGGTGCATAATATTCAACCTCTTCTTCCAGACCAAAAGCATGTACTTGCGGTTTATCTTCACCTAAGAGTAATAATGCTTTGAGCATCTCTTCCATGGGTAAGTCGCCGTATCCAGAACGACAAGCCTCATGCCCCCAGCCTTTACCTTCTTTAATAATTTTAGCGTCTTTGATATGTACCTGAGTGATCAGAGGAGACATAACCTCTAACGCAGAAAGCGGCTGCTCATTGGCATTAATCATGTTGCCAAAATCAAACAGAATAGAGAGATTCTTCATTCCACTATTCTTAACCAGCGTCACCAGCTCATGGCCTTGCAGATCTTCATGCTGTTCGATGGTAAAGCTTAGGCCGCAATCATCATACTGAGACAACCACGCAATATCATTGGCGATCTTCGCCATAATATCGTTGAGATGCCCTTCATAGCGCGGGTAGAAACGAACTGACGTTGCGCCAGTTGCCACGGCAATACGGATCGCATCCGTCAACGTCGCCTTGTCCGATGCGCTCGTTTCGATATGCACATCCAAATTATATTTTTTGGCCTTTTCTTTAAAATCGTGTAACTGTCGATCGTTTAGTTTCTGCAGTGACTGGGATTCACCATCCTCAACATGTATTTTTACACCTTTTAATTTTTGCTGATATGCAATATCCAGAAGATCGCCAGGAAGGACTCTCTCATAGCGCATATTCAGATGAAAGGCATAAGCATGTAGGTACAGCGGTATATTTCTCGCGCGTTCAGCGAGAAGTTCCTGGTTATATTTTCCCATAGTTTTCTCATTCATCACGAATAACAAGTTCCACTGATTCAAGTCGCCAGTATTCAAAATCAACCTGAACCACTTTTTTATCTCGGGTTGCCCGATGTTTTTCTACTAAAATTCCATAAGTATTTGGCGCAACGCCCAGTTCTTTACAGGCCACTTCCGGCATGTTGACCGGTTTAAAAATCATTTCTTTGATATTTAATACATGACCAAACGCATCTTCCCAGACGCTGGCAAAAGACTGATTGCCAAGTTTGTTTATGAATCCTGGCGCAACATCGGCATCAATATAGGATTCATGGTAAAACACCTTATGCGAATCAAGACCACACCAGCCGGTAACTAAATAGCGATCGCCGGAGGAGAGAAACACATCCTCAACATGGTGCGGAACCGTCTCAATCGTTTCCTTGGTCAAATAATCCCAAAAAGGTTTACGCCCCTGGGCACAGGCCTCGGCATTGAAGCTGGAAAGTGATTTCGGGTTATAAATAAATCGCTTCGATGAAATAAACCACCCGCTACGGTTCTTGCGGAAAATACGTGCATCAATCTCCAGCTCGATCAGAACCTGACGTAAGGTCATGCGCTTTGCATCCAGCAGCTCACATAGCTCTCTCTCCGAAGGCAATTTGGAGCCCGCTGGCAAATTATTCTCGTTTAACCAGCTTTCAAAGCGCTCTCTGAGCACATCAACATTGTTTTTCTTTTTCATCTCACTCAATCTGGTTTAAACCAATTTGAAGCTAAGATATTTGAGTGCACGAAATACTCAAGTTTTTTTTCAACGCATCGTTTCTTTTTGTGGGCCAGGTATCAAGAATGGCCTGGACACATGGCGCGACAGGCAGGTTTTAGTACGTGAGGAGATGAACCATGAGGACGATAAATCAGGTGTCGCCACCTGATTTAATGGCAAGCTAAAGGTGAGCGTTATTTCCCCCACAAACGGCGGGAATTATCTTCGATCTTGCCGCTTAAACGGCGCTTTTGCATCGTTCTGGTCCAGCTCTTCGATAACCCGGCAGCCGACAGTAAACGGTGATACTGCGAGTCATCAAACGGCATATGCCAGGCAATGGCAATCGCCTCGCGCACGCTGACGTCGCTGACGCGTGACGCCAGGATCAACGGCGCGTCCGTCGAAACCTGACCGGGAGCGATGACGCTGCATAGCCAGCCCGTCTTGCCCGCATTCTGCATCTGGCTGGCCATATCACTAATGCCAAAATGGAAATTCAGCTTAAAGCACGGCGAGCGCGGCTGGGTGACCTGAATCAGCGCGTCTCCCCACTGGAAAATGTCGCCAATATACACATTCTCTTCCATCAGCCCCTCAGTGGAGAGGTTTTCGCCAAAAGCGGGCGCGACAAATAACTCCGCCTGCTCCGGAAACTCTTGTCTCCAGTGCTGATAGTGTTCACGCGGATAGTGGCACAGCGCGCGATCCGGCCCGCCGTGAATTTTCGTTTCCGCCTGTTCATCCCCCGTCAGGCCCAGTTCGGTCAGCATCAGCTCACCATCGACCTGAACTTTAGCAATCGCGCTGGGACGGCTTCCCGTGTAGTCCCGAATCTTGCCTGTAAAAACATCGACCGGATATCGCATCTGTTCCCTCTCCCGATAAATTTCCCCCATTACACCATATTTATTTTATCCCAGTCGCTCAAAATGAGAGCACGGTTCACATGAAGCTTAGGGACACATGCTATCAATGTAAGCTTGTTTTGAAACATCATTTCAAATAAGGAGTCGACTACGTGACTGGTCAATCGCAATTTGCTGGCGTCTGGTGCCCTTCCATTACGCCAATGGATAATGACGGCAAGATCGATCTCAACGGTCTGAGCCAGCATCTCAAACGTTTAACCGAGGCCAAAATCGACGTGATTTTGCTGATGGGCAGCATCGGGGAGTTTGCTTCTTTTACGCTCGAAGAACGACTGCTGCTGATCCGTGAAGCCCGGGCTATGAGCTCGCTGAAGATGGTCGCCAACGTCTCATCCACCTGCCAGAATGATGTTCTGTTGATGGCGCAGGAAGCATATCGCGCAGGTTATGATGCCGTGATGATCCTGCCACCTTACTACTACGGACAAACGGCGAAACAGCTGCTGAGCTACTTCCGCCAGTTGGGACAGAAACTCAGCGGTAAATGGTTTGCCTATAATTTCCCGGCGCGTACCGGCTGTGATTTAACGCCGGAGCTGGTTGCCACTCTCGCTGCCGAGTTCCCAGATTTCGCAGGCATCAAAGATACCGTCGACTGTCAGTCACATACCCGCAGTATGATTCAGACAACGCGCGCCGTGCGGGAAGATTTTGCCGTACTGTCCGGTTATGACGAATACTACATTCCTAACCTGCTGGCAGGCGGGGCGGGGATTATTTCAGGGTTGAACAACGTTATGCCGGAACTGTTTGTCAGCGCGCGGGAGGCGTTTAAGCAGGGCGACCTGGCGACGCTTCGCGATATTCAGGACCAGATTGGCACCTATATGTCCATCTACGCCATTGGCGAAGATTTTGTCACCACCATCAAAACCGTGGTATCGCGTAAGTTTGGCTACTGCACCGGCGTGTCACGTAATGCTGGCGGAGAGTTGAATGAGGGGGAATGTCGGACTATTGATGAGGTGTTCGTCGTCAAAGGTTAACTGACTAAGCCGGATGGCGCAGACCATCCGGCAAAAGAGGCTTACTTCACGGTACCACGAAGATCAATTTCCGCCGCCCTGGCTTTGACCTTTTTCGACCAGATGGACGTGATAATCGGTACCAGAATGGAGGTCACAATCACCGAGGTCGCCACCAGAGAGGTTGCCGCTGGCGCCATCGGTTTAAATGCCGGAACCATTTCAGCAATCAGTACCGGCGTGGCAACCGCCGCACCCGCTGAACTGGAAGCGGCAATCCCCGCCGTTCCATCGCCGCCGCCAATCAGTTTATCGGCGATAATCAATGGGATCCCGGTGATGATAATCACCGCCACGCCCAGCAGAATCCCCAGCACGCCGGTCTGCGCAATCACGCTCAAATCAATGGTGTTACCCAGCGCGAAGGCGAAGAACGGGATCAGCGTCTGCACCGCTTTGCTGAAGAACTCCCGCAGTTCAGGGTCCAGATTACCCAGCGCAAAGCCAATCAGGAATGGTAATACAGCCCCTACAAACACGTGCGGTTCAAACGAAGCAATCCCGGCGGTTCCCAGAATCACCATGGTCATCAGCGGGCCTGATTCCAGAGACATCAGGACAAATGCCCCGGCCTCTTCTTTGGTGCCATACTGCTGCATAATCGAGGCGTACAGCCCACCGTTGGTCATATCCATGGCGGCCACCAGCGCCAACGTGGACAACCCGGCGAAGAACCCGACTTCCACACCGTGTTCCGGCAGGATGCGTGAGGCAATTGCCGCCACCACCCACGCCACCAAAATTTTGGTGATGACCAGCGTGCCGGATTTACGCAGCACGGTGCCGGTTGCACTTAGCTTAATCGACGCGCCCATACAAAAAAACCAGACCGCCAGAATAGGCACCGTACCGGTGATCATACCGTTGGTAAATGAGCCGAAATATTTCCCGGCGCCGGGTGAAAAGGTGTGACATAACGCGCCGAGGAAAAGCGGCACCAGCATCATCCCGCCAGGGATTCTCTCTATCGTTCGTTTGATCTGCATTTCCATCACCTGTAGACATAAAAATGGGGCAATTTTTATGGGCGATTGCATCTTGCTTTTGAGATGCGCCCGTCTTGATGAACAGAAGATAGACATTCAGAGGAATTATAAAAGTGATCCCACCCGCACAATAAAACATTGTTTCAATTTAAATGGATCGTCGTTCCCATGTTGATTTTGATCACAAAAAAGCCCCCACAAGCAGTGCTTGCAGGGGCATTATTTAAGCGTAGAACTTATTTTTTAGCGGCGAAACGCGCTGCTGCTTCGTCCCAGTTCACCACGTTCCAGAACTCTTTAATGTAGTCCGGACGACGGTTCTGGAATTTCAGGTAGTAAGCGTGTTCCCAAACGTCCAGACCGACGATAGGGAAGCCAGAAGCGCCAGAAATTGCTTCACCCATCAGCGGGGAATCCTGGTTAGCGGTGGAAACAACAGCCAGTTTGTCACCTTGCAGAACCAGCCACGCCCAGCCGGAGCCGAAACGGGTGGCCGCTGCTTTTTCAAATTCAGCTTTGAAGTTGTCAACAGAGCCGAAGTCACGTTCGATAGCCGCTTTCAGGTCGCCCTGCAGCGTAGTGCCGGTTTTCAGGCCTTTCCAGAACAGGCTGTGGTTAGCGTGGCCGCCGGCGTTGTTACGCAGTACGGTTTTCTTGTCCGCTGGCAGTTGATCCAGTTTGGTGATCAGCTCTTCAGCCGACAGGCTGGCGAATTCAGGCAGACTTTCCAGCGCAGCGTTTGCGTTGTTTACGTAAGTCTGGTGGTGTTTGGTATGGTGAATTTCCATCGTCTGCTTATCGAAGTGCGGTTCAAGGGCATCATAAGCGTACGGCAGGGATGGCAGTGTATAACTCATAATCATCTCCAGTGTTGTCGGGCGGCCAGTGTTAACGCCGCGTAAGCAGTTGGGTCATTATAGTTAATTAAATGATATTGAAAATGATTATCAATGCCGTACTTTTTACAAGGTTTTAATCGATCAGTTTATTGTAAAAGATGTGAACCGAATCACCCACTTAACGTGATGATTGCCAACATGCGCAAAATGGCGGCAAGCGTTAAAAGGTTAATACCCTGCGTAATTTTTAAACTCGTCAGGTCGGAGGGGTCATTACCGACGATAAAAAATAACGAGGATTAAGTCATGAGTAACGCGATTACGATGGGTATCTTTTGGCATTTGATAGGCGCAGCCAGTGCAGCTTGTTTCTATGCCCCGTTCAAGCAGGTCAAACATTGGTCATGGGAAACGATGTGGTCGGTAGGCGGGATCGTCTCCTGGCTTATCCTTCCGTGGACTATTAGCGCTATGTTACTTCCCAATTTCTGGGCCTACTTCAGCTCCTTCAGCCTTTCCACACTAGCCCCGGTATTTCTTTTCGGGGCGATGTGGGGGATTGGCAACATTAACTATGGCCTGACCATGCGCTATCTCGGTATGTCGATGGGTATCGGCATTGCGATAGGTATTACGCTGATTGTCGGCACGCTGATGACCCCGATTATCAACGGCAACTTTGATGTGCTGATCAACACCTCCGGCGGACGCATGACGCTGCTTGGCGTGTTGGTCGCACTGATTGGCGTGGGCATTGTTACCCGTGCGGGTCAATTAAAAGAACGCAAAATGGGCATCAAAGCCGAAGAGTTCAACCTGAAAAAAGGGTTGGTTCTGGCGGTCATGTGCGGCATTTTCTCCGCGGGGATGTCATTTGCGATGAACGCCGCGAAACCGATGCACGATGCCGCCGCCGCATTGGGTGTGGACCCACTGTATGTCGCTCTGCCCAGCTATGTGGTTATCATGGGCGGTGGTGCGCTGGTCAACCTGGGTTTTTGCTTCATTCATCTGGCAAAAGTGAAGAACTTGTCGATAAAAGCCGACTTCTCGCTGGCAAAACCGCTGATCATCAGCAACGTGCTACTCTCCGCGCTCGGTGGCTTGATGTGGTATCTGCAATTTTTCTTCTACGCCTGGGGTCACGCGCGTATTCCGGCACAGTATGACTATGTAAGCTGGATGCTGCACATGAGTTTCTATGTCCTGTGCGGCGGGATTGTTGGTCTGGTATTGAAAGAGTGGAAAAACGCGGGTCGACGTCCGGTCAGCGTACTGAGTCTTGGCTGCGTGGTAATTATTGTCGCGGCAAACATTGTTGGTCTGGGAATGGCCAGCTAAGCATGTTGGGTACTGAGATGACGCCACTGGCTCGGCGTCATCTATCGTTAGATAGATACACACAAATTTTTATTTGCCAGATTAATTTTTTAATAGGTAGTACGGTGATTCCATTCATCGGTATAGATGATATTACCATTGCAATGCTTCCAGGTGATTTTCTCGTAGCGAAGCAGTACCGTTTCAAGATGTGTACCTGTTGATGAGCCGGGATACAAATCAGGCGTGATGGACGTAAGCTTTACGTTGTGAAGAATGATGTTGAAATATTCCTTTTCAATCCCTGCTTCATTAATTGAGTACATTTTGATCGTCGCTGATTTGAGCGTAGCTCCGGTACTTAATGCTCTGTACAAAAAAGGTGTAACCCGGTCGAATTCTTTTTGAAACATGATGGGTGCATGAATTCGCGTACCCGTTAGGCGCCCTGTATTACTATCAACCGGGATATTGATGTTGTGTGTCAGTGACTTTATTTCAATAGCTCCGACACGTCCGACAACCAGAGATGAGCCTGACATAGGAGAACCATTTTCATCTGTTAGCCACAAATAAGCTGGGTTAGACATTTAAACTCCTTTTATTTAAACTTGGTGAACCGTGAAGTCAATCGGGGAAACAACCACATCAGAATAATAAGTGTAATTAATGTTAGCAATAAACAATATTTAGGGAACAGATGAAGCCATAATAAACCAAAGCCTATTACCAGAACTGGAAACACTACACCTTCTAATAAAAGTGTTATCAAACTCTTAAACACTAAAATCCCCCTGTAAAAAATCAGCTAAGTCATCAAGATTTGAGAAGAGTTGAGACTTTGCTCTGCTAATCATTTTGGAAATTGCTGGTTCGACAAAATAATAAAGCATTTCAAGCTTTGCCTGATATAAAATCCAATAATAATCTGAATCCACTGCTTTTAGATGACGGGCAGCAAGCGCACACTTTTGTTGAACGCCGAAAAACTGAAGCACGAATACTGCTTGTGGTAGCTTTGCAGATAGACGTTCAACAATGATTTTAGACATGAAACCAGACTGAGACAACGCAAGAGAAGCCGCGGAAGCAAAAGCGTACCTGGTCCCTCCTGCAATATTCATATGAGAGGCTATTGCTGACATTTTTCTGATTAACTGACGCGCCGAACCTTCTGGATTACCTTCATCAACATCATCACTTATCATTTTGAAGTACAAATAGAGCATATATGCAATTACATCACGATATCTATATATAGACTCTATGGAATAGAGTGTTCTTATTTCTTCAGTCTTTAACTCCTGACAAACATCATTGTATTGCGGTATAAAGCATGATGAATACCAACTAGCTCGCTCCATACCCGAATATATATCTGAAGCAACTCCCCGGGCTGACTGCAAAACTCCACCAACCGCATTCTGAGTGGTTAGCGCCAGCCGCCTGTCATTTTGAAATTTCATTCTTAAATAGTCAGAAGCCTGCATTTTTTAACGCCCAATAATTTCTGGCAAATTATTTCAACATACGCTCATCATTCTCTCCTGATAATGGTCGTTATTCCTATTTTAGGCTTTATTTACAGAAGTGAGCCATCGCGAAATTTTCAATTTTTGGAGGGATCGCTGTCAGATTTTATCATCTTGATATCCGACGTAATCATGGTTACTCACTCAGCCAGATGACGCCACTGGCTCGGCGTCATCCCGGTTTCCCGCGTAAACACCACCGAAAAGTAGTTACTGTCCTCAAAGCCACAGCGCATGGAAATCTCACTAATCATTAACCGGCTGTGCTTGAGCAGATACTGAGCATGGCAAACCCGCACCTGGCGGAGATACTGGTTGATGGTCATCCCGGTCTGGCTGCGAAACTGCTGGCGCAAAACGCGTTCGCTGCACTGTTCGCGCTCACAAAATTTATCCAGTTCGAAAGCATGCTCATGACTCCCGGCTAATGCGGTAATGAGTTTATCCAACAGCGTTTCACTCGACGTTGCCGGGAGCGTATCTGTCGCATAACGATGGCGTTTAAGGAGGGTCACCAGTTGCCCGAACAGCAGTTCCGCCATGTTAAAAGCCTGCGCATCGCGTTGATTGCTTTCATGCTCAAGCTGGCTTATCACCTGCCTGGCCTGAGTCATGCCAACGCTGCCGAGTCGCCAGTGCGGCTGCCGTGGCGTACCGTTAAATCCGGGGATCGCCCCTTCCCAGTCAACATTCAGCGTTAACCGCTCCGGGCAGTAGATGATATTTTGCAAAACAAGGTCATTTACGGAAGTGTAGGAATGTTTGTCTTCAGCGCGAATGTAAAACAGATCGCCACGGGTTATCCGGTACGGACGATCGTTAAGAACATGCAGACCATTGCCGCGCCAGACCAGGACCAGCTCGCAAAATTCATGGGTATGTTCCGCAAAGACATCCTGCGGATAACGGTCAGCCACGGCGACAGCCTGCTGCTCATGCGCGAAAAAGTCTGATGTCAGAAGGATTAGCTGATTCGCCATCACAATATTCCCTGCCATCCGGCGTTAAGGAACATGATTATCTGAGATTCGGCGGTAAAAAACGTTGATAGCTTTCGCGTTACTGCAGGCTGCTTCCCGCAATGAGATCGCGCCCCTGACGAATATCGCGTGGCGACCAATTAAACTCCCGGCGAAAAAGCGTCGAAAAGTGATTACTGTCGCCGAAACCGCAGAGATACGCGATATCCGTCACGCTGTCCTCACTATGACGAAGCAGATGTCTCGCTTTAATAAGCCTCAGGCGATTAAGGTAGCGCTGGGGCGTCAATCCCGTTTGTTGTTTAAGCTGGCGATGCAGTGTGCGCAAAGAGAGCGAAAACTTTTCGGCCAGCGCCTCCCAGCACACCTCGTCAGCAAAGTTATCTTCCAGCCACGCCATCAGAAGGTTAAGCCGCGCATCGTTATCGGTTGCCGCTGCCATCAGGCTGCTTTTACGCAACACGACCAGTAGCTGCATAAACAGAATTTCACGATTTGCCGCCGTCGGCGTATCCATTCCTTCACCGAGCGCTTCCATTTGCCCCACCAACTGTCGGACCTGCTGTAATACCCCCTGGTTTACCCGCCAATGGGATGGATACTGCCCATTCTGTTCCTGAGGTAAAAGCTGATTCAGCCCGGCTAAAAATTGAAACGCATCCGGGGAGCGATACAGGACATTGGTCAGACACAAATTGTCAGTATGTTCATATAAATGCCGGTCATGATCGCGGACGAAACACACCGTACCACCGCTGATGGCATACGGTTGCCCGTTGAACACGTGGATCCCCGTACCATGCTCGACCACCACAATTTCATGAAAATCATGATGATGTTCAGGAAACGCGGGTTGAGGAAGCCGCGGTTCAATAGCCACTGGCGCTTTACCGGTCGGAAAAAAGTCTACGCAATGCAGTACAGTCATGACGGCTCCCCCTGTTTAGCGAATATGGCTGAATAGTAATTAAGGGTTACTACCCTCACCTTAAATTTTTGACGCCAAAGTGCGTAAACATGGTCAATTCTTCAAGATACGGTGGTAAAGATCGGGAATTGCGGAAGGCGTCACATCTGCCCGAATCCGCCCCATGAGTAGAAACTGTGAACATCATCACGTTCACCTTTGCCATGTTGCCAGCCGCTAATTGTGCCTGTCACTGTTAAGAAGGTACGTCTTATCGGGGGTTCTTAGACTGAGTGCAATAAAACTCAGAAGGACCTCGCTATGACTTTTCGCCATTGTGTCGCTGTCGATCTCGGCGCATCCAGCGGGCGCGTAATGCTGGCGCGTTACGACAGTGAACACCGCACCCTGACGCTGCGTGAAATCCACCGCTTCGTTAACTGCCTACAAAAAACGGACGGTTTTGACACCTGGGACATCGACAGCCTGGAAAACGACATTCGTCTGGGTCTGAAGAAAGTCTGCGATGAAGGCATTCGGATAGACAGCATCGGCATTGACACCTGGGGTGTGGATTACGTGCTGGTCGATAACGCCGGTCAGCGCGTCGGTCTGCCGATCTCTTACCGTGATAATCGCACGACAGGCATTATGTCGCTGGCGATGGTGCAACCGGGTAAAAACGAGATTTACCGGCGTAGCGGTATTCAATTTCTCCCCTTTAACACTCTGTATCAGTTGCGCGCGCTGGTTGAACAGCAACCAGAATTGCTCCCGCAGGTGGCGCATGCCCTGCTGATCCCCGACTACTTCAGTTTTCGCCTGACCGGTGAAATGAACTGGGAATACACCAATGCCACCACCACCCAGTTAGTCAATATCAATACCGACGACTGGGACGACACGCTGCTGGCGTGGACCGGGGCAGACAAAGCCTGGTTTGGTCGCCCGACGCATCCGGGGAACGTCATTGGCCACTGGATTTGCCCGCAGAAAAATCAAATTCCGGTCGTGGCGGTTGCCAGTCACGACACGGCCAGCGCGGTCATTGCTTCGCCGCTCGCCGATAAAAACAGCGCGTATCTCTCTTCCGGCACCTGGTCGCTGATGGGCTTTGAGAGCAGAACGCCGTATACCAACGATGCGGCGTTGACGGCGAATATTACCAACGAAGGCGGCGCGGAAGGGCGCTACCGGGTACTGAAAAATATCATGGGACTATGGCTGCTCCAGCGCGTATTAAAAGAGCGTCAGATCGACGACCTGCCAACGCTTATCGCCGAAACGCAAACGCTGCCGGCTTGCCAGTTCCTGATAAACCCGAACGACGATCGCTTTATCAACCCCGACGATATGAGTGCGGAAATTCAGGCGGCCTGTCGTGAATCGGGCCAACCTGTTCCTCTGCAAAACGCCGAACTGGCGCGCTGTATCTTCGACAGCCTGGCGCTGCTGTATGCCGACATTCTACAAGAACTGGCGGACCTGCGTGGTGCAGCGTTTAGCCAATTGCACATTGTTGGTGGCGGTTGCCAGAACGCGTTACTGAATCAGCTGTGCGCGGATGCCTGCGGTATTCGCGTTATGTCCGGGCCGATTGAGGCCTCCACGCTCGGCAACATCGGCATCCAGTTGATGACGCTGGACGAGCTTAACAACGTCGATGATTTCCGTCAGGTAGTGCGTGCCAACTACGACCTGACCACCTTCATTCCCAATCCGGAAAGTGAAATTGCCCACTACCAGGCGCAGTTTCAATCACTACGACAGACAAAGGAGCTTTGCGCATGACCACTCAACTTGAACAAGCCTGGGAACTGGCAAAACTGCGTTTCGCCGCGGTAGGTATTGATGTCGAGGCGGCCTTACGCCAGCTCGATCGTCTGCCGGTCTCCATGCACTGCTGGCAGGGCGATGACGTCGCCGGTTTCGAAAACCCGGAAGGCTCGCTCACAGGCGGAATTCAGGCTACCGGCAATTATCCGGGCAAAGCGCGCAACGCGACCGAACTGCGTGCCGATCTGGAGCAGGCGCTGAGCCTGATACCGGGCCCAAAACGCCTGAATCTGCATGCGATCTATCTGGAATCCGATACGCCGGTTGCCCGCGACCAAATCAAACCGGAACACTTCAAAAACTGGGTTGAGTGGGCGAAAGCAAACCAGCTAGGGCTGGATTTCAACCCGTCCTGCTTTTCTCATCCGCTGAGCGCCGACGGCTTCACGCTGGCCCATGCCGATGACCACATTCGCCAGTTCTGGATTGACCACTGCAAAGCCAGCCGTCGCGTTTCGGCGTATTTTGGTGAACAGTTGGGTACGCCGTCGGTAATGAACATCTGGATCCCGGACGGTATGAAAGATATCACCGTTGACCGTTTAGCGCCGCGCCAGCGCCTGCTGGAAGCACTGGACGAAGTGATCAGCGAGAAACTCGACCCGGCGCACCATATTGACGCCGTTGAGAGCAAGCTGTTTGGCATCGGCGCCGAAAGTTACACCGTCGGCTCCAACGAGTTCTATATGGGCTACGCCACCAGCCGCCAGACCGCGCTGTGCCTGGATGCGGGACACTTCCATCCGACTGAAGTGATTTCCGACAAAATCTCCGCCGCCATGCTGTATGTACCGCGCCTGCTGCTGCATGTCAGTCGTCCGGTGCGCTGGGACAGCGATCACGTGGTGCTGCTGGATGATGAAACTCAGGCTATTGCCAGCGAAATCGTCCGCCACAACCTGTTTGATCGCGTACACATCGGTCTCGACTTCTTCGACGCTTCCATTAACCGCATCGCGGCATGGGTTATCGGCACCCGCAATATGAAAAAAGCCCTGCTGCGCGCGCTGTTAGAACCAACCGAGCAACTGCGTCAGCTCGAAGCCAGCGGCGACTACACCGCACGTCTGGCCCTGCTGGAAGAACAAAAATCACTGCCGTGGCAGGCCGTCTGGGAAATGTATTGTCAGCGCCACGACACGCCAGCGGGCAGCCAGTGGCTGGATAGCGTTCGCGCCTATGAAAAAGAGATCCTAAGCAAACGTAGCTAATAGCGACACCTGATCTGTAAGCCGGATAAGACGCCCCGCGTCGCCATCCGGCAATAAATAAAACACGATTGCCGGATGGCGCTGCGCTTATCCGGCCTACGTAAGACCCGATAACCTTCGGGCAATAAATGGGAGCACCGAACATGCAGAACATTACTCATTCCTGGTTTGTCCAGGGGATGATCAAAGCCACATCCGATGCGTGGCTGAAAGGCTGGGATGAACGTAACGGCGGCAACCTGACGCTGCGCCTGGATGAAGCAGACATCACGCCATTTAGCGGCGATTTCCACGAAAATCCGCGCTATATCGCGCTGAGTCAACCCATGCCATTGCTGGCGAATACGCCATTTATCGTCACCGGCTCGGGTAAATTTTTCCGTAACGTTCAGCTCGATCCGGCGGCAAATTTAGGCGTAGTGAAAGTGGACAGCGACGGTGCGGGCTATCACATCCTTTGGGGCCTGACCCACGAAGCGGTGCCAACCTCCGAATTGCCAGCCCACTTCCTCTCTCACTGCGAACGCATTAAAGCGACGAACGGCAAAGATCGCGTGATCATGCACTGCCACGCCACCAACCTGATCGCCCTGACCTATGTGCTGGAAAACAACACCGCGCTGATCACCCGCAAACTGTGGGAAGGCAGCACCGAGTGCCTGGTGGTGTTCCCGGATGGCGTCGGCATTTTGCCGTGGATGGTGCCGGGTACGGATGAAATCGGCCAGGCGACCGCGCAGGAAATGCAGAAGCATTCGCTTGTTCTGTGGCCGTTTCATGGTGTGTTCGGCAGCGGCCCCTCCCTCGATGAAGCATTCGGTTTGATCGATACCGCTGAGAAATCCGCTGAGGTTTTAGTCAAAATCTATTCGATGGGCGGTATGAAGCAGACCATCACGCGTGAAGAACTGGTCGCACTCGGCAAACGTTTTGGCGTGACTCCGCTGGCAAGCGCACTAGCATTATAAGGAGAATAGTAATGAGCTTTATGTTGGCACTACCCAAAATTAGCCTGCATGGCGCTGGAGCGATTGCCGATATGGTGAACCTCGTGGCGAATAAGCAATGGGGCAAAGCGCTGATCGTTACCGATGGTCAATTGGTGAAACTGGGCCTGCTGGATAGCCTGTTTAGCGCGCTGGATGAACATCAAATGTCTTACCACCTGTTTGATGAGGTGTTCCCAAACCCGACAGAAGAGCTGGTGCAGAAAGGTTTTGCGACGTATCAGAGCGCAGAATGTGACTACATTATCGCCTTTGGCGGCGGCAGTCCGATCGATACCGCTAAAGCGGTGAAAATCCTGACCGCCAACCCAGGCCCTTCTACCGCATACTCCGGCGTGGGCAAAGTGAAAAATGCCGGCGTTCCGCTGGTCGCCATCAATACTACCGCCGGTACAGCTGCAGAAATGACCAGCAATGCGGTGATTATCGACTCTGCTCGCAAGGTTAAAGAGGTGATCATCGACCCGAACATCATCCCGGATATCGCCGTGGATGATGCCAGCGTGATGCTGGAAATCCCGGCTTCCGTTACCGCCGCAACCGGCATGGACGCCCTGACTCACGCGGTGGAAGCCTATGTTTCCGTCGGCGCGCACCCACTCACTGACGCCAATGCGCTGGAGGCCATTCGCCTGATTAATCTGTGGCTACCGAAAGCGGTCGATGATGGCCACAACCTCGAAGCCCGTGAGCAAATGGCATTTGGTCAGTATCTGGCGGGTATGGCATTTAACAGCGCCGGTCTTGGTCTGGTGCATGCGCTGGCGCACCAGCCGGGCGCAACCCACAACCTGCCGCACGGCGTCTGCAACGCCATCCTGCTGCCGATAATCGAAAATTTTAACCGACCGAACGCCGAGGCTCGCTTTGCCCGCGTGGCGCAGGCGATGGGCGTCGATACCCGCGGCATGAGCGATAAAGCGGCAAGCATGGAAGCCATCAACGCCATTCGCGCCCTGAGCAAGCGGGTAGGTATTCCAGCCGGTTTCAGCCAGCTTGGCGTGACCAAAGAGGATATTGAAGGCTGGTTAGATAAAGCGTTGGCCGATCCATGCGCGCCGTGTAACCCGCGCATCGCCAGCCGCGATGAAGTCCGCGAGCTGTATCTGGAGGCGTTATGATCCGCAAAGCGTTTGTGATGCAGGTAAACGCCGACGCGCACGTGGAGTACCAACGTCGGCACAATCCCATCTGGCCAGAACTGGAATCAGTACTGAAAGAACACGGCGCCCATCACTACACGATTTATCTTGATCAGGAGCGTAATCTGCTGTTCGCCACCGTTGAGATTGAGTCCGAGGAGCGCTGGAATGCCGTTGCCAGCACCGACGTTTGCCAGCGTTGGTGGAAACATATGCGCGACGTGATGCCAGCCAACCCGGACAACAGCCCGGTCAGCACAGAGCTAAAAGAAGTGTTTTATCTGCAATAATCTTGTAGGCCGGATGCGCCGCATCCGGCACAACGCAACATAGCAGTTAGTTCTGCTCAGAAACCAGAATCGCCTGAGTATCCGGCTCCAACGCTTTAAAGATATGCGCCCGATCGGCGGGGTAACAAATGTAGTCGCCCTCACCTAACTCTTCCGGCGCTTCCGTCAATCCCACCATCGCCTTACCTTGCGTCACGATAATATGTTCAACCGATCCCGGTGGATGCGGCTGTGAAATACGATCCGCGCCCGGCTGCGTCAGCAGCAAATAGATATCCCGCCGCGCTCCCGGTGGGCAGGCGGCCAGTAAAATGGCCTGGTAGTGGGCCTGTTCCGCCACCACTTTTGTCCCTTCGCCGCGGCGAATCACCTGCGTTTTTTGCTCCTGCGGCTCCAGTAGGCGCGCAAAAGGGATATCCAACGCCACACACAGCGACCACAGCGTTTCCAGGCTAGGGTTGCCATTTCCTGCTTCCAACTGTGAGAGCGTCGATTTTGCAATCCCCGCGCGGCGGGCAATCTCTGCCAGTGACAAACCGGTGCGCTGACGTTCACGCACCAGGCTTTTCGCGATCATACTGATGGGCTGGGTCATTCACGACTCCATGTTTTTTATATCGAACAAATCGTTCGACTTGTAAAGCTAAAGGGTTGCGTTCATTATAATGGAAATTCGTTCGATATGGCTAAAATGGTATGAAACATTATTTTTCCTGTCTCAAAGGCGACACGCTGAAAGCAATATTTCTCGTCTGTCTGGCCGTCGGCGTTGTCGGCATGTCATATGGCTCGCTGGCGATGGCTTACGGTTTCCCGCTGTGGGTACCGTTTGTGCTTTCTATTACGGTACTGGCCGGCGCGTCCGAGTTTATGTTTATCGGCATCGTCGCCAGCGGCGGTAACCCCCTGGCGGCTGCGGCTGCCGGTTTACTGGTGAACGCCCGGCACGTGCCGTTTGGCGTCACGGTGCGTGACCTGGTGGGCTCCCGGGCCGCCAGTTTCCTCGGCTGCCATATCATGAACGACGAAAGCGTAGTGTTCGGCCTGTCGCAAAAAACGCCGGAACAGCGTAAAGCCGCCTACTGGCTATGCGGCCTGGGCGTCGCCATTTTCTGGCCAATTGGCACGCTGATTGGCGCAGGTGTCGGCAAACTGCTCCCGGCCCCGGAAACCATCGGTCTGGATGCCGTTTTCCCGGCTATTTTGCTGGCGTTAGTGGTTCCGGCCTTTAAAAATCGGACCACGCTGATCCGCGCCTGTAGCGGTGCCGCGCTGTCGCTCGCATCTATACCTTTCGCGCCGGTGGGCCTGCCGGTACTGCTCTCACTGTTTGGTTTACTGACGAGGAAAAAATAATGGGCAACATGACGCTGTTTATCGTTGGTATCGCCATATTATCTCTGGGAACGTATTTAATGCGTTTAGGCGGAGCAAAACTGGGGAGTCGTTTAGCGTTCTCGGAACGCTCGCAGGCCCTGCTTTCTGATGCCGCAACGGTATTGCTGTTTTCCGTCGCGCTGGCAACCACCTTTTATGAAGGTGAACACTTTGCTGGAATGGCGCGTGTTCTTGGGGTTGGCTTCGCGGTCTTTCTCGCATGGCGCAAAATGCCGCTGATCGTGGTGATCGTTGCCGCCGCTGTGGTGACCGCGCTGTTGAGGATGGCGGGGATAAACTAAAAAAGCGCCTCAAAGGCGCTCTTTCTACAGTACTGAGGTATCTTATTTCAGCAGTTCAGCGGTCATGTGCACGCGGTTACCGGTGTAAGCCTGGGTGATTTTATAATCGCTGGCGCCTGCACGTTCAGCCTGAGCGGCAATGCTTGCTTCAGCACTTTCCAGCGTAGAACCCGTTGCGGTAACAGTCTGAGCAGCGAATGAACCGAAAGAAGTAGCCAGAGCGATAACTGCGACAAAAGTTTTGATGCTTTTCATGATATAAACCCTTTAACTTAGTTGTTTGAGTAAGGCACCGTGCCTTGATGTGATAAATAATAGCCATCTCATCACACAACTTAAAGCGGAAGGATTTGCCTGTCTTATTCAAATTATTTGAGTGATAAAATGTCAATTGAACACACGCAAACATTATTGCCAGGCCATCGAAAAAAGCGACAACCTGCGGGTGCCTGGTTGCATCGCCAGGGTGAGCCTCAAAACAAGATATACTTTTTACATCAAGGCGTTGCTCGCGCGGTTTACCACTCTCCACATGGCTCAGAACGGGTTAAAGAGTTCTACTTTGCCGGGGAGTACTGCTTTCTGTACCTGAACTGGCTGACCAAAACGCCTGCTGATTACAGTCTGCAAATGATTACCGCAGGAGAAACCAGTGAAATTTCTTTGGCTTTGCTGGATGCGCCGGAAAATCAGGATATTAAGACCCAGCTACTGATTCAGCAATTGATCTACAAAGAGAAAAAAGAGCAAATGCTGCTGCTCAATACCCCAGAGCAGCGCTACCGGTATGTACAAACACACTTCCCGGACTGGGAGTCGCAGCTCACTCAGCGCGATCTCGCCAACTATATCGGTATTAATCCCGTTAGCCTGTCTCGTATTCGCCAGCGTCTTAACAAAAGCTAACGCCTTATGTGAATGCGTCGAGTATTGTCCCGCCACTCTGCAACGGTTGGCGCACATTATGAACGCATTTCTTCTCTCTCAGATTCTGGCCGGTATCAGCTTCTTGCTGGATATTTCCGCTTTTCATTTTCAACGCCGGGCCATCACCTTATCTCTGCTCACCACCTCCACTTCCCTGCTCGCTATCCATTTCTCCCTTTTGGATCAAGATGCTGCGGCTGGGTTAATGGTCATCGCCGCATGCCGCTACGCGACGGCCATCGTCACGTTTCACCGCTGGGCTATGTGGGGTTTTATGCTGGGGTCGCTGCTGTGTAGCGTTTATCTTTGGCAAAACCTGTCGAGCATTTTGCCGCTGATGGGAAGCCTGCTGATGACCTTTGCGTCGTTTCAAAAACGCAGTGGGAAACTACGCGGATACACATTGTGCGGCAGTCTGTGTTGGCTACTGAACAATGTGATTGTCGGCTCGCCCGTTGCCGTAATAATGGAACTGGCATTTTCAGGCAGTATCCTGGCCGCCTGGTGGCGTCACTTCGCGATCAGACGCTCCGGATGCGTATAGATCGTCGCCCTGCCCGGTTTACAAAAACCCACCAGCGTCAGGTTACAGCGTTCGGCAACTTCCACCGCGAGCGTTGTCGCCGCAGAAACGGCAAACAAAATCTCCACGCCGCACATTGCCGACTTCTGCACCATTTCGTAGCTGGCGCGGCTGGAAACTAATACCGCGCCCTGTTGCCAGGTTTCCCCTTCGAGCGCCCGGCGCCCCAGCAGTTTATCCAGCGCGACATGACGCCCAACGTCTTCATGTCCACCTGCCAGATGACCTGAAAGCTGTACCCATGCCGCCGCGTGCGTACAGCCGGTCAGTTGCCCCACGGGCTGGTAATCATGGAGATGCCTTAAGGCGTTATCGAGGAGCGCCAGATCAAATGTCTGGGTAAATGCCAGAGGCTGGACCGGTTTGCCGATGTCATTGAGCTGTTCCACGCCGCAAACGCCACAACCGGTGCGACCAGCCAGTGCGCGACGACGCTCCTTCAACCCCATAAAACGGCGGCTGGATAGCTCAATCTGAACTTCTAATCCGTTGCAGGAAGGAACCACGTCCATCCCGTAAATATCTTGCGGGGACTCAATAATGCCTTCAGAAAGTGAAAAACCCATCGCGAAATGCTCAAGATCTTTCGGTGACGCCATCATCACCACATGTGAAATTCCGTTATAGACCAGCGCAACAGGCACTTCTTCAGCGACTTCATCAGGCTGAGGATGTTGCAAATCCTCGCGCTTCCAGAGCGTCAATTGGCGCGATCCTGTCGGAGATGTCACATTCTTAATGTTTTCTTGAATAATCTTATTCACTTTCTTTTAACCATATTGGAACACGCATACCAACATTGTGGTATTCTTTACAAATCCCTCCTGGACGGAGGGAAATTCACCCAATTCTGGACCTTTGCGGTCCCGTCCGCAAAGAAAAATAACAACCACTTCCCACGCGTTGGCATGGCAGAAATGCGAAGGGAACGTGACAATGTCGAAACAAGGAGCAAACCATGCAGGTCAGCAGAAGGCAGTTCTTTAAGATCTGCGCTGGCGGTATGGCAGGCACCACGGCAGCGGCACTGGGCTTTGCACCCGGTGTAGCGCTCGCGGAAACACGGCAATATAAACTGCTGCGTACCCGCGAAACCCGTAACACCTGCACCTACTGTTCCGTTGGCTGTGGGCTGTTAATGTACAGCCTCGGTGACGGAGCAAAAAACGCCAAAGCATCCATCTTCCATATTGAAGGGGACCCGGATCATCCGGTGAACCGCGGCGCGCTGTGCCCGAAAGGCGCAGGTCTTGTGGACTTCATCCACTCTGAAAGCCGTTTGAAATTCCCGGAATACCGCGCACCAGGCTCAGATAAGTGGCAGCAAATTAGCTGGGATGAAGCATTCGACCGCATCGCTAAGCTGATGAAAGAAGACCGCGACGCTAACTACGTTGCACAAAACGCCGAAGGCGTAACCGTTAACCGCTGGCTTTCTACCGGGATGCTGTGTGCATCCGCTTCCAGTAACGAAACCGGCTATTTGACGCAAAAATTCTCCCGCGCGCTGGGTATGCTCGCGGTCGACAACCAGGCGCGTGTCTGACACGGACCAACGGTAGCAAGTCTTGCTCCAACATTTGGTCGCGGTGCGATGACCAACCACTGGGTCGACATTAAAAACGCCAACCTCGTTGTGGTGATGGGCGGTAACGCCGCTGAAGCTCACCCGGTCGGGTTCCGCTGGGCGATGGAAGCGAAAATTCACAACGGCGCCAAGCTGATTGTCATTGACCCTCGCTTTACGCGCACCGCAGCGGTGGCTGATTTCTATGCCCCCATTCGTTCCGGTACTGACATTGCCTTCCTGTCAGGCGTCATGCTGTACCTGCTGAATAACGAAAAATTCAACCGCGAATATACCGAGGCCTATACCAACGCCAGCCTGATCGTGCGTGAGGATTATGGCTTCGAAGATGGCCTGTTTACCGGCTACGACGCGGACAAACGCAAGTATGACAAAACCAGTTGGAACTATGAGCTGGATGAAAACGGCTTCGCCAAACGCGATGTGACTCTGCAACATCCGCGCTGTGTATGGAACCTGCTCAAACAGCACGTCTCCCGCTATACGCCGGAAGTCGTAGAGAATATCTGCGGTACGCCGAAGGCCGATTTCCTGAAGGTCTGTGAATACATTGCAGAAACCAGCGCCAAAGACAAAACCGCATCGTTCCTGTACGCGCTGGGCTGGACGCAACACTCCGTGGGTGCGCAAAACATCCGTACGATGGCGATGATCCAGTTGCTCCTCGGCAATATGGGCATGGCCGGCGGCGGCGTTAACGCCCTGCGTGGTCACTCCAACATTCAGGGACTGACCGATCTTGGTCTGCTGTCACAGAGTCTGCCGGGTTATCTGACGCTGCCAAGCGAAAAACAGACCGACCTGCAAACCTACCTTGCCGCCAACACGCCAAAACCGCTGCTGGAAGGCCAGGTAAACTATTGGGGCAATTACCCGAAATTCTTCGTTTCGATGATGAAAGCCTTCTTTGGCGATAAAGCGACAGCGGAAAACAGCTGGGGCTTCGACTGGCTGCCGAAGTGGGATAAAGGGTACGACGTCCTGCAGTACTTCGAGATGATGAACCAGGGCAAAGTGAATGGCTATATCTGCCAGGGCTTTAACCCGGTCGCCTCATTCCCGAACAAAAACAAGGTCGTGGCTTCACTGTCCAAACTGAAGTATCTGATCACTATCGACCCGCTCAACACGGAAACCTCCACCTTCTGGCAGAACCATGGTGAGTCGAACGATGTTGATCCGTCGAAAATCCAGACCGAAGTATTCCGTCTGCCGTCCACCTGCTTTGCCGAAGAGAACGGTTCGATCGTCAACTCTGGTCGCTGGCTGCAGTGGCACTGGAAAGGCGCGGATGCCCCAGGGATTGCCGCAACCGATGGCGAAATCCTCGCCGGTATCTTCCTGCGTCTGCGCAAGATGTATGCCGAACAAGGTGGCGCGAACCCGGAACAGGTGCTGAGCATGACCTGGAACTACTCCACACCGCATGAACCGGCTTCGGAAGAAGTGGCGATGGAGAGCAACGGGAAAGCGCTGGCTGATATTATCGACCCGGCAACCGGCGCGGTAATCGTCAAGAAAGGCCAACAGCTCAGCTCGTTCGCCCAACTGCGCGATGACGGCACGACCTCCAGCGGCTGCTGGATTTTTGCCGGTAGCTGGACGCCGGAAGGTAATATGATGGCGCGACGCGATAACGCTGACCCGTCGGGCCTTGGCAATACGCTGGGTTGGGCCTGGGCATGGCCGCTTAACCGCCGCATTCTTTATAACCGTGCTTCCGCAGACCCGCAGGGGAATCCGTGGGATCCAAAACGTCAGATCCTGAAATGGGATGGCGCGAAATGGAGCGGGATGGATATTCCAGACTATAGCGCCGCCGCACCGGGTACTGACGTTGGGCCGTTCATCATGCAGCCGGAAGGGATGGGACGCCTGTTTGCTATTGATAAGATGGCGGAAGGTCCATTCCCGGAACACTACGAGCCGTTTGAAACGCCGCTCGGCACTAACCCGCTGCACCCGAACGTTATCTCTAACCCTGCCGCGCGTATCTTTAAGGGTGACGCGGAAGCGCTGGGTAAAGCGGATAAGTTCCCGTATGTCGGTACAACCTATCGTCTGACCGAGCACTTCCACTACTGGACCAAGCATGCGTTGCTAAACGCCATCGCCCAGCCGGAGCAGTTTGTGGAAATTGGCGAGAAGCTGGCGAATAAGCTCGGCATCTCCCATGGCGATACCGTTAAAGTTTCCTCTAACCGCGGCTACATCAAGGCCAAAGCAGTGGTGACCAAACGTATTCGTACGCTACAGGCCAACGGTAAGGATATCGATACCATCGGTATTCCGATTCACTGGGGCTACGAAGGTGTGGCGAAAAAAGGCTTTATCGCTAACACGTTAACGCCATTCGTCGGTGATGCGAACACGCAGACGCCGGAATTTAAGTCCTTCCTCGTGAACGTGGAAAAGGTGTAACGGAGACGACCTATGGCTTATCAATCGCAAGACATCATTCGTCGATCCGCCACTAACGGTTTCACCCCCGCGCCTCAGGCGCGGGATCACCAGGAAGAGGTGGCGAAACTTATCGACGTCACGACCTGTATCGGCTGTAAAGCCTGTCAGGTTGCGTGTTCCGAGTGGAACGACATCCGTGATGAAGTGGGCAACAACGTTGGGGTGTACGATAACCCGGCTGATTTGACCGCCAAATCCTGGACGGTGATGCGCTTCTCGGAAGTGGAACAGAACGACAAACTTGAGTGGCTGATCCGCAAGGATGGCTGTATGCACTGCGCCGATCCAGGCTGCCTGAAGGCATGCCCGGCTGAAGGCGCAATCATTCAGTATGCCAACGGCATCGTCGACTTCCAGTCCGAGCAGTGCATCGGCTGCGGCTACTGCATTGCTGGCTGTCCGTTCGATGTGCCGCGCCTCAACCCGGAAGACAACCGCGTCTACAAATGTACGCTGTGCGTCGACCGTGTGGTGGTCGGGCAAGAACCGGCCTGCGTGAAAACTTGCCCAACCGGGGCGATTCATTTCGGCACCAAAGAGTCGATGAAAACGCTGGCCGGTGAGCGCGTGGCGGAACTGAAAACGCGTGGCTACGAAAACGCGGGCCTGTACGATCCGGCAGGCGTTGGCGGTACGCATGTGATGTACGTATTGCACCATGCCGACAAGCCGAATCTGTACCACGGTCTGCCGGAGAACCCGGAAATCAGCGCCACCGTGAAGTTCTGGAAAGGCATCTGGAAACCGTTGGCAGCGGTCGGCTTCGCAGCGACGTTTGCGGCCAGTATCTTCCACTACGTCGGTGTGGGTCCAAACCGTGCGGAAGAGGAAGAAGACAATCTGCATGAAGAGAAAGACGAGGTGCGCAAATGAAACGACGTGACACCATCGTGCGCTACACGGCGCCGGAACGCATCAACCACTGGGTAACCGCCTTCTGCTTTATTCTGGCGGCAGTGAGCGGGATGGGTTTTCTCTTCCCGTCTTTTAACTGGCTGATGCACATCATGGGCACGCCGCAACTGGCGCGAATTGTGCACCCGTTTGTCGGCGTGATCATGTTTGCCTCGTTTATCATCATGTTTTTCCGTTACTGGCACCACAATCTAATCAATCGGGATGATATCTTTTGGGCGAAGAATATTCGTAAGATTGTCGTCAACGAGGAAGTAGGTGACACGGGACGTTATAACTTCGGCCAGAAATGCGTATTCTGGGCGGCGATTATCTTCCTGGTGCTGTTACTGGTGAGCGGAGTGATCATCTGGCGTCCGTATTTTGCGCCTGCTTTCTCAATCCCGGTGATCCGATTCGCGTTAATGCTGCATTCATTTGCCGCAGTAGCGTTAATTGTGGTTATCATGGTGCACATTTACGCCGCCCTTTGGGTGAAAGGCACCATTACCGCGATGGTGGAGGGATGGGTTACTAAATCGTGGGCGAAGAAACATCATCCGCGCTGGTACCGTGAAGTCCGCCAGAAACAGGAAAAATCATCTGAATGAGTATTCGCATAATCCCGCAAGATGAGCTGGGTTCGAGCGAGAAACGCACGGCGGATATGATTCCGCCGTTATTGTTCCCCAGACTCAAAAATTTGTATAACCGCCGTGCTGAACGTCTGCGCGAGCTGGCCGAAAACAACCCGCTGGGCGATTATCTGCGCTTTGCCGCGCTGATCGCCCACGCACAAGAAGTGGTGCTGTACGATCATCCGCTGCAGATGGATCTGACCGCTCGTATCAAAGAAGCGAACGATCAGGGCAAGCCGCCGCTGGATATCCACGTCCTGCCACGCGACAAACATTGGCAAAAACTGCTGCAATCGCTAATTGCTGAGCTGAAGCCGGAGATGAGCGGCCCTGCACTGGCCGTAATCGAGAATCTGGAAAAAGCCTCTGAGCAGGAACTGGAGCTGATGGCCAGCGCGCTGTTTGCCTCAGATTTTGCCTCCGTCAGCAGCGACAAAGCCCCGTTTATTTGGGCTGCACTGTCGCTCTACTGGGCACAGATGGCAAGCCTGATCCCCGGCAAAGCGCGCGCTGAGTACGGCGAACAACGCCAGTTCTGTCCGGTATGCGGTTCGATGCCGGTCTCCAGCGTGGTGCAAATCGGCACAACGCAGGGACTACGTTATTTGCACTGCAACCTGTGCGAAACCGAATGGCACGTGGTGCGCGTGAAGTGCAGCAACTGTGAACAGAGCCGCGATTTGAACTACTGGTCGCTGGATAACGAGCAGGCGGCAATTAAAGCGGAAAGCTGCGGCGACTGCGGGACTTACCTGAAGATTCTCTACCAGGAAAAAGACCCGAAAGTCGAGGCCGTGGCCGACGACCTCGCGTCACTTATGCTGGACGCCCACATGGAGCAAGAAGGCTTTGCCCGCAGCTCCATCAACCCGTTCCTGTTCCCGGGTGAAGGGGAATAAAACCCCAGTACTGCCGGGCGACGCTGGTCGCCCGGACTATAACGTATACGGCGTTACCACGCCGGATATGCTTGCAAAATCTTTGGTATTACGCGTAACCAGTGTCAGATGATGAATCTGCGCAGTAGCCAGGATAATGGCATCCGGCAATTTCATCCCGTATTCTTGCCTGATATTCACGCTTCGCTCAGCAATATCCTGTGAAACACCAATAATGTTAAAAGCGCCTAGCGCAATGCGAGTACGGGCCTCCTGATGGTATTTTTTTGCGCCTACCATCACCTCCATCCATGTAATGAGACTGATTGCGTTCTGTGGCGGCCATGTTTCTATCGCCAGTTTTGCTTCACTTCGCCCGCTAAACAGGTCGATGAGGATATTGGTATCAAAAAGCGCAGCCCCTTTGACCATTACCATTCCTCACGAAGTTTACGTTGGTATTCAACACCATCTTCCTCACAGCCTTGCCAGAGCCCCAATGCTTTCGAAATTGTGGTTTCAGCCCGATCCTGTCTTTCCAGATACTGCTCAACGGCCTCCCGCAAGAGTTCTGCACGAGGTAGGTTGCGTTGCACCTTGAGATCGTCAAGCCGTTTAATCACGTCGTCTGATAAATCGAGTAAAATTCTGCCCATATCCATCCCAGCCATCATACTCACATATACCTCCAGTATATCATTCGCGCTTATTTTTCAAACAACATACACCTGAGACTGACGAGAAAATAGTTATTACGCGAACGATTTCTATTTTTGCGAGCCGCTTTCCAGAATCGTACGCAGCCCACTTTTCCCATTTCCATTCGTACCAAACCAGGCTATAACACTGTATATCCATACAGATAAAGGGAATAAAAATGACACTGGAAAGCGGGATTGCGCAGTTAGTGGAGGAATTTATCGCGGTGGGGCGCCCCTCTTCTCGCGAGCAGAATATTGATGACCGGAGAGCAGGCTACATCGCCAGTACGATGCTGGCAGGGGAAACAGAAACCCGCGTCCAGGTTGAAGATATTGAACTCGATGCCATGACGTTTCGCGTGGTTTCGCCACGGGACACCATGGGAAAGCTACCCTGTGTTATCTATTATCACGGCGGCTGCTTTGTCAGCGGTGGTTTTGCTACTCACGATAACCAGCTAAGGCAGTTAGCTTTTTACAGCGGCTGTCGCGTAATTGCGGTGCAGTACCGTCTTGCGCCAGAACACACCTTCCCGGCAGCACATAACGATGCCGAAGCCGGAGCCAATACTATCTGGAAATATGCCCATAAACTGGGGATAGACCGCGCAAACATTACGCTTGCCGGTGACAGCGCGGGCGGGCATCTGGCGCTGGTCACCGCGCTACGCCTGAAAGCCGCCCGTCAATGGCAACCTGCACAGCTGATGCTGATCTATCCCATGCTGGACGCCACCGCCAGATTTGAGAGCTACGCCCGTAACGGGCAGGATTACATTATCACGCGTGACACGCTGCTTTCAGGCTACGAGATGTATATGCCGCGAACCGATCCACTGCATCCTGAAGCCAGTCCGCTCTGGCGTGAAGACTTCACCGGTCTGCCACCCACGCACATCATTACTGCCGAATTCGACCCACTGCGCGATGAAGGCGAGGTCCTGTATCAACGGTTCCAGGAACAGGGTGTGGAATGCACTTGCCAGCGCTATCTCGGTGTCATTCATGGCTTTTTCCAGCTCGCAGGTGTGAGCCAGGCGGCACGAAGCGCCATGCGAGATGTGGCCTGGCGGCTTGGTCAGTAAGTTTGTTCATATTTTCGTCCACGGGTGCTATCTTGTGTGAATAGATAACACAGAGGACAAACCTATGCCCAGAACTACCAGCATTACAATTGGCGAGCATCTCGATCGTTTTGTTAACGAAATGATTGAAAGTGGGCGCTATGGTTCCACCAGCGAAGTTGTCCGTTCGGCATTACGTTTACTGGAGGAACAAGAATTGCGAAATAGCGCATTACGCGACGCGCTGGAGGATGGGATACACAGCGGCACAAGCGACCTGACTCTACAGGAGGTCGCGCAAAGGAAAAAGCGCAGCCTGAATGTATAAACTCTCTAATCAGGCAGTCGAAGACTTTGAATCTATCTATGAATACACCTGGAGAAAATTCGGTTATCAACAGGCAGATAAATACACTACTGAGATGGAACAGCTTTTTTTACTGTTAGAGAAAAACGCTTTGATGGGGCGCAACCGTTCTGAGATTAAGGAAGGTACCCGTCAATACAATCATCGACAACATGCGATTTTTTATCAAAATGCGGATTATGGCATTCTCATAATCCGCATTTTACATCAGCAAATGAATCCAATATTACATTTCAGCTAGAGGAGCTACTCTTCCTCATTCCCGCCCTCTTCATACGCGCCAAACGGTTTCGCGGGTAGCACAATATACGTGCCTTCAAACACGACGCCTGGCGAGTCATCGCCAAATACCTCGACCTGCATCTTCACGCGCGCCTTACGCCCTCTCGCCAGACGGTCGAGATCGCCACTCAGCGAGCCCAGGTCGGCGATGGCGGTAGGCTTCCCGGTGATCGGCCTGCTGTAGCGGATATGTGCATCGGCAAGGATAATGGTTCCCCCCAGATGACGTTCGCGCAGCATCAGCCAGATCAGCCCCCACCCCGTTAACGTGGCCAGGGAAAACAGGCTCCCGGCAAACAGAGTATGGTGCGGATTCTGATTCCCCGTCTCGGGCATCGTCGTAATAAATTTCTGCCCGGTATACTGTTGAATACGCACGCCCATTTTCTCACTCAAGGGAATATGTTCGTACCAGGCTTGCTGTAACTGTCCGCACCAGTCGCCGCGATGGAGAATATCGTCCAGTGTAGCGATGGGCTTAATCATCAAAAAGTGGCGCACCGGCGTGGTTTGCGGTGTGGTGATCTCTCCCTGGCTCACAAACCCCAGTTTGGCGAAAAATTCGACCGCATCTTCACGGGCGCTACAGGTTACGCGCTTTACCCCTTCCTGACGCGCTACAGATTCCAGGGTCATCGCCATCAGCGTACCCAGTCCTTTCTCCTGCACGGAAGGGTCAACGGCCATAAAGCGTATAGAGGCTTCGTTATCCGCATTGATATACAGACGTCCTACCGCGACCAGATTCCCCTCTTCGTCCACCACCATCTGGTGATGCGCCATTGCGTCCCAGGCATCCCGTTCGGAGCCTTTTGGCTGGTGTAACGGTTTACGCAGCATCTCCCAGCGAAACTGGTAGTAACGCTCCAACTCTTCTTCTGTTTGCGGTACTCGAAGGTGATACATAGCTGTACTCTCTCTTGTTGCCCGCGGCCACACCGGTAGCTGGTTCATACTTGTAACCAGAACGTCACGGGGCCATCATTAACCAGCGAAACCTGCATATCCGCAGCGAATCGACCGGTTTGCGTATTCATTTCCTGTTGGCGGCAACGCTCAACAAAGTACTCATACAGTGCTTCTGCCCGATCGGGCGCGGCGCCTTTTGAAAAGCCCGGGCGCATACCGCGCTCAGTATCTGCCGCCAACGTAAATTGCGAGACCACCAGCACGCTGCCGCCTGACTGCTGCACATTCAGGTTCATTTTGCCTTCGGCATCGCTAAAGATTCGATAACCGAGTACGCGTTCGCACAGGCGGTTCGCTTTTTGTTCGTCATCATCCCTTTCGACACCTAACAGGACCAAAAGTCCTGGGCCAATTTCACCCGTCACCTCGCCCTCCACGGTGACGCTGGCACGGGTTACGCGCTGAATTAATGCAATCATGGTTGCTCTGCTTCTTCTTGTTCTGCGGCTTGTTTAAGTTTGCGGTATTCCCCGAGAGTGACAGTTATTTCCGCGCCTAGCAAGACGATACACCACGTCCAGTACACCCAGACAAATAAAATGGGGATCACCGCAAGGACACCGTAAATGAGCTGATAAGACGGGAACATCGTGATGTAGAGCGCAAATCCTTTCTTTCCGGCCTCGAACAATACGGCGGCTACAAAGGCGCCAATAACCGCATCCCGGTTAGCGACGCGCGTGGTCGGCACGATGCTATAAAGCAGCCAGAATGAAAGCCAGGAAAGCACCAGCGGGAAAATACGCAGAATGTTATCAATCACCGTGTTGAGATCGCTGGCCCAGCGCAATGACAACAGATAAGAGCTGATCGCCAGGCTGGCCCCCGCCAGTAGAGGTCCCAGCGTTAAAATCATCCAGTAAACGGCAAAAGAGTAAACTTTGGGCCGAGTACGCTTACTACGCCAGATAGTATTCAGCGCGTTATCAATGGAATACATCAGTAATAACGCCGTCACAATCAGCCCACATGCCCCGACGGCGGTCATTTTGTTCGAGTTGGCGACAAACTGTTCGATATAACGTTGGATGACGTCTCCCGTCGCCGGGATAAAGTTCGCAAAAATAAAATGGCGTAACTGAATACTGACGTCGGAAAACATCGGAAATGCGGCGAAAAGCGCAAAAACGACGGCAATAAGCGGTACTAATGAAAGCAATGAAACGTAGGCAAGATTTCCTGCCAACGTCGTCATATTGTCCTCATCAATGCGCTGCCATAGCAGCTTCAGCCAGGCTCGTACGGGCCGCGTATGATGCCTGGCTTGTTGCTGAACATTTTTTAGCATAACAACTTCGCGAAATAGTCTGGAATGGTCGCTTTATCGATGACCTGGATACTGGTAATACCTAACCGGTTTGCCCCTTCAATATTATCGGCGTTATCGTCAAAAAAGACCGTATCGTGCGCAGAAAAACCTTCAGCCTGCAGGACATGCTGGTAAATCCGCGCTTCCGGTTTACGCATGCCCAGATCCTGGGAAAGATAAATATGGTCAGCAGCCTGACGGATCTCGGGGTATTCATCCGGCCAAAACGTTGTGTGCAGACGGTTGGTATTCGACAAGACGACTACCCGATGCCCCTGCTCACGCAGTTTGTGCATGATATCGATAACCTCTGGGCGTAACGCGACAAAAACCGCCTGCCAGCCGTGGGAAAATTGCTCGTAGCTTAGCGGCAGCGCCATCTCGTGGCATAGTGCCTCAGCAAACGCTTCATCGGTTATTTCACCTCGCTCATGCTGGTGAAAAGCCTCGCCCATACTGAAACTTTGCTTTAGCGAAGCTAGCGGTACACGGCTCAGATCGCTCCATGTGCCTAACACGCGATTGAAGTCGATATCGACAATCACATTACCCAAATCAAAGATATAGAGCATGCCCTTCTCCTTATTCGCCGTGGATGAATAACTGTAGCGGGAAAGGAGAAGTTTGACTATGCGCGAATGATGGCTGCGAATTTATCGAGCCACCATTGGAGAGAATTACCCGACCTGAGCATCATCCTGTGACGGACTCACCTGCACAATTTCCACCTGCTGAGACTGGAGTAAATTATGCAATGCGGGACCAGGGTATTCATCGGTAAACAACGCGGTCACCTGAGACACATTGCCAATCTCTACCGCGGCAGAAGCCGTGTATTTCGTATGATCCGCAGCCAGCAGAATATGCCTTGAATGGGCCATCATCGTTTTCACGACGCTGGCCTCGTTGACATCAAACTCCAGCAGCGCACCATCGCTTTCGATCGCTCCCACGCTGGTTACCAGGTAATCAGCGCGAAAATCAGCGACAAATGCCGTGGCGGAAGGACCGATAATGCCACTGTTATGCGGGCGTAACGTTCCACCTGGCACCATAACTTCAAAACGTGGATTGTTATACAGAATGTGTGCCACACGCAGGCTGTTGGTGATAATGCGCAAATGATTATGGTTTAACAGCGCCCGCGCCACCTGCTCAACGGTGGTGCCAATAGTAATAAACACCGTTGACCCATCAGGAATGTAGTCGGCCACCGCTTCCGCGATGGCTTTTTTCTCTTCCGTCCACGAGACTTCACGCTGCTCGAACGCCGTATTCACCACGCTGGAGGCTCTGCCCGCGCCACCATGATGACGCGTAATTAATCCCTGCTCGCTGAGTTTACGAATATCTCGACGCACGGTCTGCGTGGACACATCCAGCAGGCTGGCCAGCTCATCAATATTCATATAACCGCGCTCGCTAATCAGCATCAGTAGCTGATCGTGTCGCGGATTACCGGTCAGTTCGGTAAGACTCATGAAATTTCCTCGAAAAACCATTGCTTTGGCATTTTATACAAAAAGTGACAGAAAAGATCGGGTTTGATCACAGTCAGGGATTCCGGCTCGTCCTCCCGGGCGCGTGCATTTAAGCGCCGCAACACCACTGGCGAACCTGACAGCGTCTTCCGGAGTATTTCCGTTGGCCAGACTGAATGCGAGCGCACCGTGAAAAACATCTCCGGCCCCGGTGGTGTCAACAACGTCAACGGTAAAACCTGATTGATGCTGCAATGTATTATTTTCTATCCAGTCGCAACCGTCACTGCCCCTTGTCACATAGACATGTCCATTTGTGAGCGTTTTTGCTTTTTTCAGTCCTACCAGTGGATCGTTTATCCCGGTCATACGCGCCAGACCTGGTTCAGAGAACGCGGCATGATCGCTTAACGTCACCAGCTCACGGATATCCTGCGGCGTTACATCGCCATCCAGTACCGTCATGACTCCCGCCCGGCGTGCCAGCGTGAACGCCTGTTTAGTCCCCTCGTGCCAGCGAACATCCGCCAACACCACATCCCACTGGGAAAAATCGATCTCATTGAGCCAGTCAGCGTCATGCAGTAAATCTGGGCTGGGATAGTTAACGATAATTCGTTCCCCTTGTGCATCAACCAGAATTGCCGATTGGGAGGATTGCGCCCCCACATAGCGTCGGGTGTAGCGGGTATTCACCCCCAGGGATTCCAGCTCCGCCAGCAGGCTATTTCCGGTGTCATCGTCGCCCACACGGCCAATAAAATCCACCTGCGCCCCCAGTTTCGCTGCAGCCACAGCGGCCGTTGCCGCAGGCCCGCCGCCCACTTCCGTATAACGCTTCGCCACATATTTCCCCCCTTCAGTCGGTAACTCCTCTACGTAATAGATGCGATCCATTACGGCAATCCCTACACAAGCAATACGAATCATGGTCATTCCTTAGGCGTTTCAAGATGGGATCATTTTAATTTCACAAAATGTTTAAAAAGTGACGGCTGTCAATTTTTTGACCATAAATTACAAATACGATCAAAAACAGACAAAAACAAACGACCTTAAATGACAAAAAATGACATCCACGTCTCAGGAGAACGTTATGGCAGTTATAGCATTTATCGGATTAGGTCAGATGGGTTCCCCCATGGCGAGCAACTTGCTGAAGCAGGGCCATCAACTCAGCGTCTTTGACGTTAACCCGGATGCCGTTCAGCGCCTGGTGGAAAAAGGTGCACAGCCTGCCAGCAGCCCGGCTCAGGCAGCAAAAGGGGCGGAATTTGTCATCACTATGCTCCCCAACGGCGATCTGGTGCGCAGCGTACTGTTCGGCGAACAGGGCATCTGCGAAAGCCTCTCCCCGCAGGCGTTGGTGATTGATATGTCCACCATTCACCCGCTGCAAACCGACAAACTGATTACCGATATGCGTGCCAAAGGCTTTGACATGATGGATTGCCCGGTTGGACGCACCTCCGATCACGCCATCGCGGGAACGCTGCTGCTGCTGGCGGGCGGAACGCCAGAACAGGTGGAACGCGCCACACCGGTGCTGATGGCGATGGGGAATGAGCTGATCAACGCAGGGGGGCCCGGCATGGGGATCCGCGTGAAGCTCATCAACAATTACATGAGTATCGCGCTGAACGCCCTCTCAGCCGAAGCAGCCGTGTTGTGCGAAGCGCTCGGTCTCTCCTTCGATGTGGCTCTGAAGGTAATGAGCGGCACCCCTGCCGGAAAAGGTCATTTCACTACCTCCTGGCCGAACAAAGTGCTGAAAGGCGATCTTTCTCCCGCCTTCATGATCGATTTAGCTCACAAAGATCTTGGCATCGCGCTGGATGTCGCAAACCTTCTGCATGTGCCGATGCCGCTCGGCGCCGCCTCCCGCGAAGTCTATAACCAGGCACGCGCCGCTGGCCGTGGACGGGAAGACTGGACCGCAATTCTTGAACAGGTTCGCGCATCCGCCGGGCTAAATAAACACACAGATAAGTAAGGACTGAACAATGACGAAGTACACCCTGAAAGATATCACCCGCGCTTCCGGCGGTTTTGCCATGCTGGCGGTCGATCAGCGCGAAGCCATGCGCTTAATGTTTGCCGCAGCGGGTGCAAAATCCCCGATCAATGACAGCGTGCTGACCGACTTTAAAGTCAATGCGGCGAAGATCCTTTCTCCCTATGCATCCGCCATTCTGGTCGATCAGCAGTTCTGCTACCGCCAGGTCGTAGAGCAAAACGCGGTCGCCAAAAGCTGCGCCATGATTGTTGCCGCTGATGACTTTATTCCGGGTAATGGCATTCCGGTCGATAGCGTGGTGATTGATAAAAAAATTAATCCACAGGCCGTGAAGCAAGATGGCGCCAAGGCTCTCAAACTGCTGGTGCTGTGGCGTAGTGATGAAGATGCCCAGCAGCGTCTGGATATGGTCAAAGAATTCAATGAGCTATGCCATTCCAATGGTCTGCTGAGCATCATTGAGCCGGTTGTTCGTCCACCGCGTCGTGGCGATAAGTTCGATCGCGAACAGGCCATTATCGATGCCGCGAAAGAGCTGGGCGATAGCGGTGCCGATCTCTACAAGGTCGAGATGCCGCTGTACGGCAAAGGGCCCCAACAGGAATTGCTCAGCGCCTCTCAGCGTCTGCATGAAAACATCAACATGCCGTGGGTCATCCTCTCCTCTGGTGTGGATGAAAAACTGTTCCCACGCGCGGTCAGTGTGGCGATGACCGCTGGCGCATCCGGCTTCCTGGCCGGGCGTGCTGTCTGGTCATCAGTTATTGGCCTGCCGGACACCGAACTGATGCTGCGCGACGTTTCCGCACCTAAGTTGCAGCGTCTGGGCGATATCGTCGACGAAATGATGGCCCGCCGTTAATCGAGGATCAAAACATGAAATGGTTTAACACCTTAAGCCACAATCGCTGGCTGGAGCAGGAAACTGACCGCATCTTTAACTTTGGTAAAAATGCTGCTGTTCCTACCGGTTTTGGCTGGCTGGGAAATAGTGGTCAGGTCAGAGCGGATATGGGAACACATCTGTGGATCACCGCCCGCATGCTGCACGTTTACTCCGTTGCCGCATCCATGGGTCGCCCCGGCGCATATCAGCTAGTCGATCACGGAATTAAAGCGCTGAATGGCGCGCTACGCGACACACGTTACGGAGGCTGGTACGCCTGCGTAAATGACGAAGGCGTGATGGATGCCTCCAAACAGGGCTATCAGCATTTCTTCGTCTTGCTTGGTGCAGCCAGCGCGGTCACTACCGGGCATCCACAGGCCAGACAATTGCTGGATGACGCTATCGAAGTGATTGAGAAGTACTTCTGGAGCGAAGATGAGCAGATGTGTCTGGAGTCCTGGGACGAAGCCTTCAGCCAGACGGAAGATTACCGCGGCGGCAACGCCAACATGCACGCGGTTGAAGCCTTCCTGATCGTTTATGACGTTACCCATGACCGCAAATGGCTTGATCGCGCGCTACGTATCGCATCGGTAATTATTCACGATGTGGCTCGCAGGGGTGAGTATCGCGTCAACGAACACTTCGATTCACAGTGGAACCCAATCCGCGATTACAACAAAGATAATCCAGCGCATCGTTTCCGCGCCTACGGCGGCACGCCGGGCCACTGGATCGAATGGGGCCGCCTGATGTTGCATCTGCATGCCGCGCTGGAGGCCCGCTTTGAAACGCCTCCCACCTGGTTGCTGGAAGATGCCAAGGGTCTGTTCCACGCCACTATCCGCGATGCCTGGGCGCCGGACGGCGCAGACGGCTTTGTCTACTCGGTGGACTGGGACGGAAAACCCATCGTGCGTGAAAGAGTGCGTTGGCCGATAGTCGAGGCCATGGGCACCGCTTACGCCCTCTACACCCTCACCGGCGACAGCCAGTACGAAGCCTGGTATCAGAAGTGGTGGGATTACTGCATCACGTATCTGATGGACTACGAGACCGGTTCATGGTGGCAGGAGCTGGATACCGATAACAAGGTAACTACCAAAGTCTGGGACGGTAAGCAGGATATTTACCATCTGCTGCACTGCCTCGTGATCCCACGTTTGCCGCTGGCTCCGGGTCTTGCTCCGGCGGTGGCAGCCGGTCTGCTGGATATCAACGCCAAATAAGTCACGAGGTGAGCAGTCATGCATAGCGGTGGAAAAACCCTTCATCTTCAGGCTGGCCATTACCAGGCGAAAATCGTCACGGTTGGCGCTGGGTTAGCAGAATTGACGCACCGTGGGCGTCACGTCGTTATTCCACATAAGCCGGAAGAGATGCCGCTGGCGCATTTGGGAAAAGTGTTAATTCCCTGGCCAAACCGCGTTGCAGACGGCTGCTATCAACATAACGGCAAGACCTATCAGCTTGCCGTTAACGACCCTGTTTCGCATACCGCCATTCATGGATTACTGGCCTGGCGCGACTGGCAGATTAACCAACTGTCGAACACGGAAGTGTCGCTGACGATTTTTCTACCGCCTTCTTATGGTTATCCCTTCGCGCTGTATTCAGAGGTGAATTACCGGCTGGATGCTCCCCGCGGACTGCACGTCTTTATTCGTACCCAGAATGTGGGCGATGAAACTGCACCGTATGGCGCGGGAGCACATCCCTACCTGACCTGCAATTTGCAACCCATTGATAGCTGCGAATTAACGCTCCCGATGAGTGCAGAAATGTGTGATGAACGCAATTTCACAACGCCGCGCTTAATCGCGCAAACCACTCTCGATCATACATTCAGGAGCTTGCAGCCTGACGCTGGGTGGGAGGTCAGGATGACCAGCCCCGCTCAAAACATGTCGACGTATTTACGCAGCCACCAGCCCTGGCTGCAGGTGTATACCGGCGAAAAATTAGCACGCCGCGGCCTGGCGGTAGAACCGATGACCTGCCCGCCCGACGCCTTTAACTCCGGGATTAGCCTGATTCATCTCGCGCCCGGAGAAACGCATCAAATGCATTTTTTAATCGGCAGTGAATAACAGATTTCCGACAAATTACCGAAATACCCTATTTTTACGGAGACGAAAATGAATTCGCTACAACAACGGTCCACCGCATTAGAACTGACGACGTTACAAAATGGATTTACACTGACGTACCACCAGCGCCCGATCTTATGTCACAGCGCAGAGACCCCTTGCCTGTGGATTGGCGCTGGCGTTGCCGACATTGATATGTTCCGCGGTAACTTCAGCATTAAAGACAAGCTCAATGAGAAGATTGCCCTGACCGACGCCACGGTAAGCGAGTCTCCTGAAGGCTGGCGGGTAGATTTCAGCCGCGGTAATACTATCAACGCCACGTTGCACATCTCTACCGATGAACAGGGTCGTTTGAAGCTCGACCTTCATAACGAGGAACGCAGCCATAACCGTATCTGGCTGCGTCTGGCCGCTAACCCAGACGACCATATTTACGGCTGCGGCGAACAGTTCTCTTATTTCGATTTGCGCGGTAAGCCATTCCCACTGTGGACCAGCGAACAGGGCGTGGGCCGCAACAAAAAAAGCTATGTCACCTGGCAGGCCGACTGCAAAGAAAATGCTGGCGGTGACTACTACTGGACCTTCTTCCCACAACCAACCTTTGTCAGTACGCAGAAGTATTATTGCCACGTTGATAACAGCTGCTATATGAATTTCGACTTCAGCGCGCCGGAGTATCACGAACTGGCGTTGTGGGAGGATAAAACCACCCTGCGCTTTGAGTGCGCTGACACTTACATCTCCCTGCTGGAGAAATTAACCGCATTGTTAGGCCGCCAGCCGGAGCTGCCGGACTGGATTTACGACGGCGTCACGCTGGGCATTCAGGGCGGGACTGAGATTTGCCAGAACAAACTGGACACCATGCGTAACGCTGGCGTGAAAGTTAACGGCATCTGGGCACAGGACTGGTCCGGGATCCGCATGACCTCCTTTGGTAAGCGCGTGATGTGGAACTGGAAATGGAACAGCGACAACTACCCGCAACTGGACAGTCGTATTAAGCAGTGGAAAGAAGAAGGCGTGCAGTTCCTCTCCTATATCAACCCGTACGTCGCCAGCGACAAAGATCTCTGCGCTGAAGCAGCCAAACACGGTTATCTGGCGAAAGATGCTTCTGGCGATGACTATCTGGTTGAGTTCGGCGAGTTTTACGGCGGCGTAGTCGATCTGACCAACCCCGAAGCTTACGGCTGGTTCAAAGAAGTGATCAAAAAGAACATGATCGCGCTGGGCTGTGGCGGCTGGATGGCCGACTTTGGCGAATACCTGCCAACCGACACTTACCTGCACAACGGCGTCAGCGCCGAAATTATGCATAACGCGTGGCCCGCACTGTGGGCGAAATGTAACTACGAAGCGCTACAGGAGACCGGCAAGCTCGGCGAGATCCTGTTCTTTATGCGTGCGGGCTACACCGGCAGCCAGAAATACTCCACCATGATGTGGGCGGGCGATCAGAACGTTGACTGGAGCCTCGACGATGGTCTGGCCTCGGTCGTTCCTGCCGCGCTGTCGCTGGCGATGACCGGCCACGGTCTGCACCACAGCGATATCGGTGGTTACACCACGTTGTTTGACATGAAACGCAGCAAAGAGCTGTTGCTACGCTGGTGTGATTTCAGCGCCTTCACCCCGATGATGCGCACCCATGAAGGTAACCGCCCGGGCGATAACTGGCAGTTTGATGGCGATGTAGAAACCATTGCCCACTTTGCCCGCATGACCACCGTCTTCACCACCCTGAAGCCGTATCTCAAACAGGCCGTCGCGCAAAACAGCGCCACCGGTCTGCCGGTGATGCGCCCGCTGTTCCTGCATTACGAAGACGATGCGCGTACTTACACCCTGAAGTATCAGTACCTGCTGGGACAAGATTTGCTGGTAGCGCCAGTTCACGAACAGGGACGCAGCGACTGGACGCTGTATCTGCCAGAGGATAGCTGGATCAACGTCTGGACCGGGGAAACTTACCAGGGGGGTGAAATTACCGTGGATGCGCCTATTGGCCAGCCTCCGGTGTTTTATCGCGCGAAGAGTGAATGGGCATCACTGTTTGCCACTTTACGCAACATCTAACACGGCTCGCCCGCGGGGCAACTCGCGGGCACATGGAGAATAATAATGAGTCAGACTTCCTCTAATCCGGCAACCCTACGCTTGCCGTTCAAAGAAAAACTCGCCTATGGGATGGGTGATTTAGGCTCCAATATCCTGCTGGACATTGGTACGCTCTATTTACTCAAGTTTTATACTGATGTCCTTGGTTTACCGGGAACTTATGGCGGTATCATTTTCCTTATCGCCAAGTTTTTTACCGCGTTTACCGATATGGGCACCGGGATTATGCTCGATTCGCGCCGCAAAATCGGCCCGAAAGGAAAATTCCGTCCATTCGTCCTTTATGCCGCATTTCCGGTTACCTTGCTGGCGATTGCCAACTTTGTCGGTACACCGTTTGAAGTCACCGGTAAAACGGTCATGGCAACGGTGCTGTTTATGCTGTACGGGCTGTTCTTCAGCATGATGAACTGCTCTTACGGCGCGATGGTGCCTGCAATCACGAAAAACCCGGACGAACGCGCGTCGCTGGCCGCCTGGCGACAAGGAGGCGCAACTCTCGGGCTGCTGCTGTGCACCGTCGGCTTTGTACCGGTAATGAACCTGATCGAAGGCAATTCACAGCTGGCTTATATTTTCGCCGCCACGTTGTTTTCGCTGTTTGGCCTGTTATTCATGTGGTTGTGCTATGCCGGTGTAAAAGAACGCTACGTGGAAGTGAAACCCGTGGATGCCGCGCAAAAACCGGGATTGCTGCAATCCTTCCGCGCCATCGCCGGTAACCGCCCGCTATTTATTCTGTGCATTGCCAACCTTTGTACGCTGGGCGCATTCAACGTCAAGCTGGCGATTCAGGTCTATTACACCCAGTACGTACTGAACGATCCGATCCTCCTTTCCTGGATGGGCTTTTTCAGCATGGGCTGTATCTTCATTGGCGTCTTCCTGATGCCTGGGATGGTCAGACGTTTTGGTAAGAAGAAGGTTTATATTGGCGGATTGCTGATTTGGGTCGCGGGCGATCTGCTTAACTACTTCCTTGGCGGTGGCTCAGTCAGCTTTGTCGCCTTCTCTTGTCTGGCGTTCTTCGGCTCAGCCTTCGTTAATAGTCTGAACTGGGCGCTGGTCTCCGATACGGTGGAATATGGCGAATGGCGTACCGGCGTACGCTCTGAAGGCACGGTATACACTGGCTTCACCTTCTTCCGTAAAGTTTCACAGGCGCTGGCAGGCTTCTTCCCTGGCTGGATGCTGACGCAAATCGGCTACGTCCCCAACGTGGTGCAATCTGCGAGCACGGTCGAAGGTTTGCGGCAGCTTATCTTTATTTATCCGTGTGCCCTGGCAGTTATCACCATCGTGGCAATGGGCTGTTTCTACAATCTCAACGAAAAGATGTATGTCCGTATCGTTGAAGAGATAGAAGCACGTAAACAACCCGTTTGATAATAATGAATAGCGCTCTACGGGGCGCTATTGAGGAGCGATTATGTCTTTTCATGATCCGCTAACGCTAAAACTGAGCCTGCGTGAAAAATTCGCCTACGGAGTGGGTGACTTCGGCTCAAATTTGATGCTGTGTATCGGCACGCTGTATCTGCTTAAATTTTATACCGATGAACTAGGGATGCCTGCATATTACGGTGGGATTATCTTTCTGGTGGCGAAGTTCTTCACCGCCTTTACCGATATGCTGACCGGTGTATTGCTGGACTCAAGGCGAAATATTGGCACAAAAGGAAAATTCAGACCCTTTATTTTATATGCGTCATTCCCTGTCGCAATCGTTGCCAGCGCGCAGTTTTTAGCGACAGATTTTACGCTCACGGTGAAAACCGGGCTGGCGACGGTGCTGTTTATGCTGTTTGGTCTGTTCTATAGTCTGATGAACTGCTCCTACGGCGCGATGGTGCCTGCTATCACGAAAAACCCACATGAACGCGCTCAGCTCGCCGCCTGGCGTCAGGGCGGTGCAACCATGGGCCTGCTATTGTGTACCGTTGGCTTTATGCCGATTCAGGCGCTATTTGTCAGTTCCCCCTCATTGGGTTATCTGATTGCCGCATTGCTCTTTTCAGTCTGCGGGCTGTTCAGCATGTGGTGGTGCTTTAGCGGTGTGAAAGAACGTTATATCGAAATCGTGCCAGATCACCATAAGCCCAGCATTCTCAAATCATTCTGTGCCATTTTCCGTAATCCCCCGCTGCTGGTGCTGTGTGTTGCCAACCTGTGCACACTGGCCGCATTCAACATCAAACTGGCAATCCAGGTGTATTACACCCAGTACGTGCTCAATGATATTCATCTGCTGTCGTGGATGGGTTTTTTCAGCATGGGATGCATTCTGGTCGGCGTGCTACTGGTTCCCGCGACTGTGAAACGCTTCGGTAAAAAGCAAGTTTATCTCGGCGGTCTGGCATTATGGGCTGTCGGTGATGTTCTGAACTTTTTCTGGGGCAGTACGTCATTTTTGTTTGTAACATTCTCCTGTATGGCCTTCTTCGGGACAGCATTCGTCAACAGCCTGAACTGGGCGCTGGTTCCGGATACGGTCGATTATGGCGAATGGAAAACGGGGATCCGCGCGGAAGGTTCGGTGTATACGGGTTATACCTTTTCTCGCAAAATTTCCGCTGCGCTCGCGGGCTTCCTGCCAGGCATCATGCTGACGCAAATCGGTTATATTCCCAACATAACCCAGAGCGATGCCACCCTGCTTGGCCTGCGTCAGCTTATTTTTCTGTGGCCTTGCGGGCTGGCTATTATCGCTGCATTCACGATGGGTTTATTTTATAAACTCAATGAAACGCGTTTTGCTTTTATTATTGAGGAAATCAGCCAACGGAAGAAAAACAACACTCAAGCGGATCCTGTTACCACTAAGAATAATACCTCTGCTGTAAACGTATAAAAATAATTGCCGCTTATTCCATCTTAATGGATGGCGGCCTCCCTACGCTTAAAAAATGGATTTATTATGAAAAAGTTAACAACAATAATTCTCTTATCCTCTGTTATGTCTACTTCTGTTTTTGCAGGCGCCTATGTCGAGAACCGCGAGGCATATAATCTGGCATCCGATCAGATAGAAGTGATGATGCGCGTTGGCTATAACTCCGATATGGGCGCAGGTATCATGCTCACCAACACCTACACCATGCAACGCAAGGATGAGTTAAAACACGGCTATAACGAAATAGAAGGTTGGTATCCTTTATTTAAACCGACGGATAAATTAACTATCCAGCCCGGCGGGTTGATCAACGATAAGAGTACGGGTTCCGGTGGCGCTGCCTACCTGGATGTTAACTATAAGTTTACCCCGTGGTTTAATCTTACCGTGCGTAATCGTTATAACCATAATAACTACAGTTCAACCGATCTAAACGGTAATCAGGATAATAACGATACCTATGAAATAGGTAACTACTGGAATTTTACTATCACCGATAAGTTTTCCTATACCTTTGAGCCGCACTATTTTATACGAGTTAATGACTTCAACAGCAGTAACGGAAAAGATCATCACTGGGAAATTACAAATACCTTTAAGTATCGTATCAATGAACACTGGCTACCCTATCTGGAATTACGCTGGTTAGATCGCAATGTGGAACCCTATCATCGCGAGCAAAATCAGATTCGTATTGGGGCAAAGTATTTCTTCTGATGCTCCCGAGATAAAAAAAAGCCGCTGATAACCAGCGGCTTTTTTATGCTTACCTGAGAAAGAGCGTTAATTACTCTTCTTTCGCGCCACGCATTGCACGGCGACGATCGTTTTCAGTCAGGTGACGCTTACGGATACGGATAGAGGTTGGAGTCACTTCTACCAGTTCGTCGTCATCAATGAATTCCAGAGCCTGCTCCAGAGTCATCTTAACCGGCGGAACCAGAACCGTTGCTTCGTCAGTACCGGACGCACGCATGTTGGTCAGTTTCTTACCGGTCAGGCAGTTTACGGTCAGGTCGTTAGAGCGGCTGTGAATACCGATGATCTGGCCTTCGTAAACTTCAGCACCGTGACCCAGGAACAGCTTACCGCGGTCCTGCAGGCTGAACAGTGCGAACGCAACTGCTTTACCCTGGCCGTTGGAGATCAGTACGCCGTTCTGACGCTGACCCACATCACCCGCACGGACGTCGTCGTAGTGGCTGAAGGTGGAATACAGCAGACCGGTACCGGAGGTCATGGTCATGAATTCTGAACGGAAGCCGATCAGACCACGGCTTGGGATCACGTAGTCAAGACGTACGCGGCCTTTGCCATCTGGATTCATGTTTTTCAGGTCGCCTTTACGCTCACCCAGAGCCTGCATCACAGAACCCTGATGCTGCTCTTCAACGTCCAGCGTTACGTTTTCGAACGGCTCTTGTTTACGGCCATCGATTTCGCGGAAGATAACTTTCGGACGGGAAACCGCCATTTCGAAACCTTCACGACGCATGTTTTCGATCAGAACAGACAGGTGCAGCTCACCACGACCGGACACACGGAACGCATCCGCATCTTCGGTTTCTTCAACGCGCAGCGCAACGTTGTGCACCAGCTCTTTGTTCAGGCGGTCAAGGATCTGACGAGAGGTAACATATTTACCTTCTTTACCACAGAACGGAGAGGTGTTTACGCAGAAGAACATGGTTACGGTCGGTTCATCAACGGACAGAGCCGGCAGCGCTTCGACATTCTGCGGGTCGCAGATGGTGTCGGAGATGTTCAGTTCGCCCAGACCGGTGATCGCGATGATATCGCCTGCTTCGGCAATATCACTCTCGATACGTTCCAGACCCAGGTGGGTCAGAACTTTACCGACTTTACCGTTGCGGGTTTTGCCTTCGCTATCAATGATAGTGATCTGCTGGTTCGGTTTAACTTTACCGCGTTTGATGCGGCCGATACCGATAACGCCAACGTAGTTGTTGTAGTCCAGCTGAGAGATCTGCATCTGCAGCGGGCCGTCAAGGTCTACGTTCGGAGCCGGTACGCGATCAACGATGGTCTGATACAGCGGAGTCATGTCTTCCGCCATATCTTCGTGATCCAGACCTGCGATACCGTTCAGCGCGGAAGCGTAAACGATCGGGAAGTCCAGTTGTTCGTCGGTAGCGTCGAGGTTAACGAACAGGTCGAATACCTGATCAACAACCCAGTCAGGGCGCGCGCCAGGACGGTCAACTTTGTTGATAACAACAATTGGCTTCAGGCCATGGGCAAAGGCTTTTTTGGTCACGAAGCGCGTCTGCGGCATCGGACCATCCATTGCATCCACCACCAGCAGCACGGAGTCGACCATGGACATTACACGTTCAACTTCACCACCGAAGTCGGCGTGCCCCGGGGTGTCAACGATGTTGATACGGTAGTCATTCCATTTGATAGCGGTGTTTTTAGCGAGGATGGTAATCCCACGCTCTTTCTCCAAATCGTTGGAGTCCATCACGCGCTCTTGGGTTTCAGCACGTGCATCGAACGTACCGGATTGTTGGAGCAGCTTGTCTACCAGGGTCGTTTTACCATGGTCTACGTGCGCGATGATGGCGATGTTACGCAAATTTTCGATCACAACTTTGCCTCAGGCATTTTAGAAATAGCGCGTTATTGTACACGGATTAATCGCAGTACAAAACAGGATCACAAACATCCTCCGCAAACAAGTATTGCAGAGTTTCTTTGTGATCACATTCACGGAGCGTTAAAAGGGGTAATCTGGGGTGCGTTGCACCAATATGGTGCTTAATGTTCACATTAAAGCACTATAATGGTGCAATGCATCCTTCATGGTGCAGCCCCTTTGCACGATAGTGCGCATGATAACGCCTTTTAGGGGCAATTTAAAAGTTGGCACAGATTTCGCTTTATCTTTTTTACGGCGACACGGCCAATTTTTTGCAGAATTGAAGACTTCGTTACCACGACGACCATGACCAATCCGGGAGAGTAAGTATGTCCGCTGAACACGTTTTGACGATGCTGAACGAACACGAAGTGAAGTTTGTTGATTTGCGCTTCACTGATACTAAAGGTAAAGAACAGCACGTCACTATTCCTGCTCATCAGGTAAATGCCGAATTCTTTGAAGAAGGCAAAATGTTTGACGGCTCCTCAATCGGTGGCTGGAAAGGCATTAACGAATCAGACATGGTTCTGATGCCAGATGCGTCTACTGCACTCATTGACCCGTTCTATGAAGAGTCCACCCTGATCATCCGTTGTGATATCCTGGAACCCGGTACGCTGCAGGGCTACGACCGCGACCCGCGCTCCATCGCTAAACGCGCTGAAGAGTACCTGCGTTCTACCGGCATCGCAGACACCGTTCTGTTCGGGCCAGAGCCAGAGTTCTTCCTGTTTGACGACATCCGTTTCGGCGCGTCCATTTCCGGTTCCCACGTGGCTATCGATGATATCGAGGGCGCATGGAACTCCTCCACCAAGTACGAAGGTGGTAACAAAGGTCACCGTCCGGGCGTGAAAGGCGGTTACTTCCCGGTTCCTCCGGTAGATTCTTCTCAGGACATCCGTTCAACCATGTGTCTGATCATGGAAGAAATGGGCCTGGTCGTTGAAGCGCATCACCACGAAGTAGCGACTGCTGGTCAGAACGAAATCGCGACCCGCTTCAACACCATGACCAAAAAAGCGGACGAAATTCAGATCTACAAATATGTGGTTCACAACGTCGCTCACCGTTTCGGTAAAACCGCGACCTTTATGCCAAAACCAATGTTTGGCGATAACGGTTCCGGCATGCACTGCCACATGTCCCTGTCCAAGAACGGCGTAAACCTATTCTCCGGTGACAAATATGCGGGTCTGTCTGAGCAGGCGCTGTACTACATCGGCGGCGTTATCAAACACGCTAAAGCGATCAACGCCCTGGCGAACCCGACCACCAACTCCTACAAGCGTCTGGTCCCGGGTTACGAAGCGCCGGTAATGCTGGCTTACTCTGCCCGTAACCGTTCTGCTTCTATCCGTATTCCGGTAGTGGCTTCTCCGAAAGCACGTCGTATCGAAGTGCGCTTCCCGGACCCGGCTGCTAACCCGTACCTGTGCTTTGCCGCGCTGCTGATGGCGGGTCTTGACGGTATTAAGAACAAGATCCACCCGGGTGAAGCGATGGACAAAAACCTGTACGACCTGCCGCCTGAAGAAGCGAAGGAGATCCCACAGGTTGCAGGTTCTCTGGAAGAAGCACTGAAAGAACTGGATCTGGACCGCGAGTTCCTGACTGCAGGCGGCGTGTTCACCAATGAAGCGATCGATGCGTACATTGCGCTGCGTCGTGAAGAAGATGACCGTGTGCGCATGACGCCGCACCCGGTAGAGTTTGAGCTGTACTACAGCGTTTAATTTAACTTTTACACTCTCACATAAAAACGTGCAGAGGGTGTAATAACCAATGGATTTCTTGCTACAGCAAGGCGGCAATTGAGTGAATCCCCGGGAGCTTACATAAGTAAGTGACTGGGGTGAGCGAAAGCAGCCAACACAGCTGTAGGGAGAAAGACGAAGGTTTTAGTTGCCGTGGAACTTTTAGCCCATCTCTGGATGGGCTTTTTTCTCCACTAACAACCTGCTTTCTCGCGCTTTTTATCCATAAAAAGCTATAATGCACTAAAATGGTGCAACACTTTTCAGGAGACTGCTGAATGGCAACCGGCACGCTGCCCGATGCTGGGCAGATCCTCAATTCTTTAATCAATAGCATCTTACTCGTCGACGATGAGCTGTCGATACATTACGCCAACCCGGCGGCGCAACAACTGCTCGCCCAAAGCTCCCGCAAACTGTTTGGTACACCGCTGCCCGATCTGTTGAGTTATTTTTCGTTAAACATCGGACTGATGCGTGAGAGCCTGGAAGCTGGTCAGGGCTTTACGGATAACGAAGTGACGCTGGTGATAGACAGCCACTCGCATATCCTCTCTGTGACCGCCCAGAGGCTGCCTGATGGGCTTATCCTGCTGGAGATGGCGCCAATGGATAACCAGCGCCGTCTGAGTCAGGAACAGCTCCAGCATGCCCAGCAAATTGCCGCCCGCGATCTGGTACGCGGTCTGGCGCATGAAATTAAAAACCCGTTGGGCGGTTTACGCGGCGCGGCGCAGCTTCTCAGTAAAGCGCTCCCGGACCCGGCGCTGACCGAATATACCAAAGTTATTATTGAGCAGGCCGATCGCCTGCGTAATCTGGTCGACCGTCTATTAGGACCGCAACAACCGGGCATGCATATCACGGAAAGTATTCACAAAGTGGCGGAGCGTGTGGTGGCGCTGGTTTCGATGGAAGTGCCAGAAAACGTTACGCTAATTCGTGATTACGATCCGAGCCTGCCTGAGTTATTGCACGACCCGGACCAGATAGAACAGGTCCTGCTGAATATCGTGCGCAATGCCCTGCAAGCGTTAGGGCCGGAAGGCGGCGAGATCGTCCTGCGTACCCGCACTGCGTTTCAGCTCACGCTGCACGGCGTGCGTTACCGTCTGGCGGCGCGGATCGATGTTGAGGATAACGGCCCGGGTATTCCCCCTCATTTGCAGGACACGCTGTTCTACCCAATGGTCAGCGGTCGCGAGGGCGGTACCGGCCTTGGGTTATCCATCGCCCGTAATTTAATTGATCAGCATTCCGGCAAAATTGAATTTACCAGTTGGCCGGGTCATACCGAGTTCTCGGTTTACCTGCCTATCAGGAAATAAAGGTGACGTTTATGCAACGAGGAATAGTCTGGGTCGTTGATGACGATAGTTCCATCCGTTGGGTGCTAGAACGTGCGCTCGCAGGAGCTGGTCTGAGCTGTACCGCATTTGAAAGCGGTAAAGAAGTACTGGATGCACTGGCCAGCAAAACACCGGACGTACTGTTGTCAGACATTCGCATGCCGGGTATGGATGGTCTGACCCTGCTAAAACAGATCAAACAGCGTCATCCGATGCTTCCGGTCATCATAATGACGGCGCATTCCGATCTGGATGCCGCCGTCAGCGCCTACCAGCAAGGGGCGTTTGATTATCTGCCCAAACCTTTTGATATTGACGAAGCTGTGGCGCTGGTCGAACGCGCCATCAGTCATTATCAGGAACAGCAGCAGCCGCGTAATGTACAAATCCACGGTCCAACGACCGACATCATTGGCGAAGCGCCGGCGATGCAGGATGTTTTTCGCATTATTGGCCGGCTTTCACGTTCTTCAATCAGCGTATTGATTAATGGAGAGTCCGGCACCGGTAAAGAGCTGGTCGCTCATGCCCTACACCGCCACAGCCCACGCGTCAAAGCGCCGTTTATCGCGCTGAACATGGCGGCTATCCCGAAAGATTTGATCGAGTCTGAACTGTTCGGTCATGAGAAAGGGGCGTTTACCGGGGCAAATACCATTCGTCAGGGGCGTTTTGAGCAGGCTGACGGTGGTACGCTGTTCCTCGACGAAATCGGCGATATGCCGCTGGACGTGCAAACGCGTTTACTGCGCGTATTAGCCGATGGACAGTTTTACCGTGTGGGCGGTTATGCGCCGGTGAAAGTGGATGTTCGCATCATCGCCGCCACGCATCAGAATCTGGAACTGCGCGTACAGGAAGGCAAATTCCGTGAAGATTTATTCCACCGTCTGAATGTCATTCGCGTTCATTTGCCCCCGCTGCGTGAACGTCGGGAAGACATCCCTCGCCTGGCACGTCATTTCCTGCAGGAAGCGGCCCGCGAGCTGGGGGTGGAAGCCAAGCAATTACATCCCGAAACCGAGGCAGCGCTTACGCGTCTGGCCTGGCCAGGCAACGTACGCCAGCTTGAAAACACCTGCCGCTGGTTAACCGTCATGGCTGCCGGACAGGAAGTATTGATTCAGGACTTGCCGACCGAGCTTTTTGAAACCAGCGTGCCAGACGCGCCGTCCACTATGCAGCCGGACAGTTGGGCAACGCTGTTAGCGCAGTGGGCAGACCGGGCATTACGTTCCGGTCATCAAAACTTGCTTTCTGAAGCTCAACCAGAGATGGAGCGCACGCTGTTGACCACCGCGCTGCGTCATACCCAGGGGCATAAACAGGAAGCAGCGCGTTTGCTCGGCTGGGGCCGTAATACCTTGACGCGTAAGTTAAAAGAACTCGGAATGGAGTGACGATCGGTCGCTGTGTAAAGATTGATAATTGAGCGCAAATTGCTGCTATTTTGCGCTTTACTGTTCCGATGAGTTAAGTATGATCGTGCCCGGCTAACGGGGGGAAGTCATCATGCTGGAATCAATGATTAATCTGCTGTCGAGCGGTGCGGTCGAAAGCCATACGCCACAAACTGCGGTTGCCGCAGTGCTGTGCGCGGCGCTGGTTGGACTGTTCAGCTAGTGGGTTTGTCGGGTGGCGCTGCGCTTACCCGACCTACGTATTGATATTTCGTAGGCCCGGTAAGCGCAGCGCCACCGGGCAACCCGGCTAAATGACGCGTGAGAACTGCTGCATCCGCGCTTTCTGGCGCAGATAGGCATCAAAGCACATGCAAATATTCCGAATCAGCAGGCGGCCCTTAGGCGTAACCTGAATCCCCTTCTCATTCACATCCACCAGCCCATCCTTCGCCAGCGGCGCCAGCAGTTTCAGGTCTTCGGCAAAATAGTCAGCAAAATTCAGATCCCATTGCTGTTCCACGGCGGCATAGTCGAGGCGGAAGTTGCAGATCAGCAGCTTAATCACATCCCGACGAATACAGTCATCGCGGGTCAGCGCAATTCCACGCCATAACGCGTTCCCTTGCTCGTCTACCTGCTGATAATAGCGCTTCAGCTCTTTTTGGTTCTGCGCGTAGTTGTCGCCAATCATACTGATGGCCGATACGCCCATCCCCAAAAGATCGGTATCCCCCTGGGTGGTATACCCCTGGAAATTACGATGCAGCACACCTTTGCGTTGAGCAACCGCCAGTTCGTCATCCGGGCGAGCAAAGTGATCCATGCCAATGAACTGATAACCGGTTTCGGTCAGTGACGAGATGGTCTCCTGCAGGATATCCAGCTTCTGTTGCGCGCTGGGCAGGTCAGCATCTTTGATTTTGCGCTGAGCAGCAAACAGCGTTGGCAAATGCGCGTAGTTAAAAACGCTCAATCGGTCTGGATTTAGCTCAGCCACACGTTTCAGGGTAAAGGCGAAGCTCTCCGGCGTCTGCTTTGGCAGGCCATAAATCAGATCGATGTTCGTCGAGGTAAAGCCAATCTCCCGCGCATGATTCAGCAGCGCAAAGATAAATTCTTCATCCTGCTCACGGTTAACCAGACGCTGAACTTCTTTATTGAAATCCTGTACGCCCATGCTCAGGCGATTAAAACCTTCAGCACGTAAGTGATCGAGTACATCCAGCTCAATTTCACGTGGATCAACTTCGATCGAGATTTCCGCGTCCGCATTAAAGTTGAAGTTGCCACGCAGCAACGACATCAAACGGCTGATTTGCGCTTTATTCAGGTACGTTGGCGTGCCGCCGCCCCAGTGCAGTTGGCTGACATGGCGTCCGGCAAACAGCGGTGCGCGATGAATGATCTCTTGTTCTAACACATCGAGGTATTGATCGGCTTTATGCTGCTGACGCGTCACAACCTTGTTGCAGCCGCAGAAGTAACACAGTTTATGGCAGAACGGGATGTGAACGTACAACGAGAGCGGACGCTCAGGGTAACGCGCCACAGCGTTTAAAAACGCCTCGGCGCCGTAGTCTTCAGAAAACTCCAGCGCGGTTGGGTACGAGGTATATCGTGGCCCGGAATAGTTATATTTCTGGATCAGGGCCAGGTCCCAGTCTATTAGCTGCTCTGACATGCTCACTCCTTCCGATGGCGTCTCTGGCGGGTACGGCGTACCGGCTTAACCCCTGTGCGAGTAATAAGCCGGTTGCGCAGCCACTTCTGTCGCCGCGACAACCGCTGTAGTTTAACGAATAACCACACCAGATAACATATAACCGGAAGGGTTATAAGCAGGACGGGAAGACCCACGGTGTAAAACCGTTAGTTGCCGCCTTTCAGCAGACGCATCATGTCTTCCTGTTTTTCTTCTTCTTCCTCGTCTTCCTCATCATCGTAAGAGAGACCCAGCTTTTGCATCAGCTCATCAATGCGATCCAGCTTGGCATCAACCCAGGTCTGATCTTCCGCACTCAGGGTTTCTCCTGCTTCAAGACGTTCCAACAGCGCATCCAGGCGCTCATCCGTTTCCAGTAAATCCAACTCAGCCTGTGGTGAAAGCATAGGTTTCTCACTCTTCGGTTTGTGCTGTTTGGTGACTTTTTCGGTCACGCCCAATGGAATGGGGGTTTTACTGCCAATACGAGGATCTTGTTGCTTATTTTGCTTTCCGCCACCAGATGCGCCATCGCTTCCGGACGCACGGCTACCCGCCGCATGGCCACGGTGTTTTTTCTGGCGCTTACGGTCGCGAGCTTCCTGGTTAATTTCTTCGCGTGTTTTACGACGCGCTTTTGCAGGACCTTTACCGCGTGGTGTAGAAGTTGGTTTCATCATGATTCGTCTTTGGCTGTTTTTATTCAGTATATATTTGCGCCGGAATCTAGCAGAAATAAAGAAAAAAGGCGACAGAGTAATCTGTCGCCTTTTTTCCTGACTCTCAACCCTTACGGGCTCTACTATCCCTGTTGGCTATCAACACACCCTGTTTTTCCCTTAGCCTGAAACATTCCGTGTTGTTTCCATTTCCTTTTACTAACGTCTCCGGACGTTTGTCTTCCTGACAATCCTGTGTCTTCGCCTCCTGGCGCTCCTGACCCTCATCCTGAGTCGTCTATCCTGTCAGCTTCCTCGCTATGGACACTACTTTACCGTTTTGGCTTAAACGTACAAGTAACCAAGGTAACAATTTCGGATTTTAAGAATACCGCCTAACCGTAACACTATGATTTATTTAGGCTATGTCATTTTTTACCCTGTCATCTCGTATAGATACTATCGGCAATGTCTCACAAAGTGAGTGGTTTTTACTTACACTGGCTACGCGTCGAAAAACCAGCCTTTTGCTGGTGTTCAGGTATAATCGCTGCAAAGCCTTGATTGATGGAGAGGACCGCTTTGACTAACTTGAATTATCAACAGACGCATTTTGTGATGAGTGCGCCTGATATTCGCCACTTACCTTCCGATACCGGAATCGAAGTGGCTTTTGCTGGCCGTTCCAACGCAGGCAAATCCAGTGCGCTAAATACCCTGACTAATCAAAAGAGTCTGGCGCGTACATCTAAAACACCGGGCCGTACTCAGCTCATCAACCTGTTTGAAGTCGTTGACGGCAAACGTCTGGTTGACCTGCCGGGGTACGGTTACGCCGAAGTGCCGGAAGAGATGAAACGCAAATGGCAGCGCGCACTGGCGGAATATCTGGAAAAGCGTCAGAGCTTGCAAGGCCTGGTCGTGTTAATGGATATTCGTCACCCGCTTAAAGATCTGGACCAGCAGATGATCCTATGGGCGGTAGAGAGCAACGTTCAGGTTCTGGTGCTGCTGACCAAAGCAGACAAGCTGGCCAGCGGCGCGCGCAAAGCTCAACTGAATATGGTGCGTGAAGCCGTGCTGGCATTTAATGGCGATGTGCAGGTAGAAGCCTTTTCATCACTGAAAAAAATGGGCGTAGACAAACTGCGTCAGAAGCTGGATAGCTGGTTTAGTGAACTGGCACCGGTTGAAGAGATTCAGGACGGGGAATAATCTCCCGCTATGCCGGATGGCGTCGCTGCGCGTCTTATCCGGCCTACGGCGTGAGCGAAACTTTTCTTGCGCACAATAAAAAACGCCCCAGTCATTACTGACTGGGGCGGCTAAAATATTCAGCCAAATCCGATTACGTGAAGTAAAAGGTCTGAAAGATAGAACATCTTACCTCTGTACCCTACGAGAATAACTTTACTCTTTTTTGAGCAGCTCAGAAAGCACTTTTTGTAATTTTTTTTCATTCCTTACATAGGGAATTCTAATGGACATCACAAAAAGTTCTATCTTATGTTGCTTAGTTACGAAAAATGGCCGTTATTCAGTCACCCCTTAGTGCGCCTGATCCCAGTTTTCACCACTACCGACTTCCACTAATAACGGCACGTCAATCTGGGTCTCGTTTTCCATCAGTTGATGGATCTTTTTCGACACACTTTCCAGGTCATCTTTGTGCACTTCAAACACCAGTTCATCGTGAACTTGCATGATCATGCGCACGCGCGGTTGCTCGGTTTGCAGCCATCCGTCTACGGCTATCATGGCTCGCTTAATAATGTCTGCGGCAGTACCTTGCATCGGGGCGTTGATTGCGGCACGTTCAGCACCCGCGCGACGAGCGCCATTACTGGATTTAATATCCGGCAAATAGAGGCGACGACCTTCCAGCGTTTCAACGTAACCCTGCTCTTTTGCCTGTGCACGCGTGCGTTCCATATATTCCAGCACGCCAGGATAGCGTTCGAAGTAGAGATCCATGTACTTCTGTGCTTCCTTGCGCGGAATATTTAACTGGCGAGCAAGACCAAAGGCGCTCATCCCGTAGATCAGACCGAAGTTGATAGCTTTCGCGCTGCGGCGTTGTTCGTTAGTTACTGAATCCAGCGGTAAGCCAAAGACTTCAGCGGCCGTTGCGCGGTGAATATCTTTCCCTTCGGCAAATGCGGTAAGCAAGCCTTTATCACGCGAGAGGTGCGCCATGATACGTAGTTCAATCTGCGAGTAGTCCGCGGAAACAATCACGTAGTCTTCCGGGGCAATAAACGCCTGGCGAATACGACGACCTTCGTCATTACGTACCGGGATGTTTTGCAGGTTCGGATCCGTTGAAGACAAGCGTCCGGTCGCGGTAACCGCCTGATGATAGGAGGTATGTACGCGCCCGGTTTTCTTGTTAATCATCAACGGAAGCTTGTCCGTATAGGTCGACTTCAGTTTTGCTAACCCGCGATATTCCAGGATCACTTTCGGCAATGGGTAATCCAACGCAAGCTCTTCCAGTACCTCTTCCGACGTTGATGGTGCGCCGCCAGGCGTTTTCTTCAGCGGCTTAATGCCCTGCTTTTCAAACAGGATGGTTTGCAGTTGCTTGGTGGAAGAGAGGTTAAACGCTTCGCCGGCAATCTCGTGCGCTTTTTGCTCCAGCTCGTTCAAACGCAGCGTCAGCTCTTCTGAATGCTTGTGCAGAACAGCCGGATCGATTTTCACACCGTTGCGCTCAACGCGAGACAAAACCGGCACCAGCGGCATATCAATATTTTCAAAGACGTTCAGCGGCCCTTTATGCTGCTGCAATTCTGGCCACATCTTCAGATGCAGCTGTAGCGTAACGTCGGCGTCTTCCGCAGCGTAACGACCGGCCTCTTCCAGCGCTATCTGGTTAAAGGTCAGCTGGTTTTTGCCTTTTCCGGCGATCTCTTCAAAGGTGATAGTTTTATGTTTCAGCCAGCGGTCCGACAGGCTGTCCATATCGTGTCTACCGGCAACGCTGTTAAGAATGTAGGATTCGAGCATGGTGTCAAAGGTGATGCCGCGCAGCTCGATGCCATAATTCGCCAGGATACCGCGATCGTACTTCAGGTTTTGCCCAACTTTGTGCGCGTTCTCATCTTCCAATAGCGGCTTCAGCAGCGCCAGCGCGCGGTCGCGCGCGATCTGATCGGGGGCGTCCAGGTAGTCATGGGCAACAGGAACATACGCCGCCACGCCCGGTTCAATGGCAAAAGACAGTCCAACCAGATTCGCGGAGATATTGTCCAGGCTGTCAGTTTCTGTATCAAAGGCGAAGACGGGCGCTTTTTTCAGCTTTGCGATCCACTCTTCCAGCGTCGCTTCATCCAGAATCGTCACGTAGTTATCGTAGGAAAGAGCCGTCGCAGGTTCTTCCGGCGTAGCCTCGACGACGATTGTTTCCTGCGGTTTAGCCGCTGGCTTCGTTCCTTTCGCCTGTAGCCATTTACCGGATTCTACGTCTGCAACCCAACGCTTAAATTCGTACTGTTTAAACAGACCAAGCAGTTCATCTGTTGCGGGCTGCTTCACTTCCAGTTGCTCGCAGGTTAACTCCAGTTCCACATCCGTTTTAATGGTCGCTAATTGATAAGAGAGGTACGCCACCTCTTTATTCTGCTCAAGTTTGCCCGCCATGGTTTTTGCGCCACGGAAAGTCAGCCCCGCGATCTTGTCTGATTCTGCATAGAGGGTATCCAGCCCACCCAGCCCCTGAAGCAGAGCCTGAGCCGTTTTCTCACCCACGCCAGGAACGCCTGGAATGTTATCGGAGGAGTCGCCCATCAGCGCCAGGAAATCAATGATCAGCTCAGGCGGCACACCATACTTATTCACCACTTCATCCGGGCCGAGGATCGTATTAGTCATGGTGTTGATCAGGGTGATGTTTGGAGTCACCAACTGAGCCATGTCTTTATCACCGGTACTGATCAATACCGGACGACCAACCTTTTCCGCTTCACGCGCCAGCGTACCGATAACATCATCGGCTTCCACGCCTGAAACAGCCAGTAATGGCAGCCCCATCGCTTTTACCATCGCATGCAGAGGTTCAATCTGCGCGCGCAGATCGTCAGGCATTGGCGGGCGATGTGACTTGTAATGCTCGAATAATTCATCACGGAAGGTTTTACCCTTAGCGTCGAATACCACAGCAGCATGGGTCGGCTGATATTGTAGAATCAAGCTACGCAACATGTTGAGAACACCGTACATCGCACCAGTAGGTTCTCCTGCGCTGTTAGTCAGCGGCGGAAACGCGTGATATGCGCGATAAAGGTAAGATGAGCCATCTACAAGGATAAGTGGGTTTTCTGGGATCTGAACCATAATGTCCGTGCCTGTTTATCAGATTATGGGTAAAGGATGCCACAGACGGGATGAAAACATGAGTTTTTCGCCGTTTTTGTCGAAAAACTTTTGCAGTTCTTCTGCTTTGATCGCAAATCAAACTGTGGATAACTTTGTGAATAAATAATTTTCAGCGCTTTAAATATAGCAAGTTAATTATTGAACAATTACATTTTTTCATATATTTCAGTTAATTAAAGAAACTTACAGCATTTTATCCCATTTTTATCGCTTGTCTCCTGATGTGGATAGATATTCCTTTTTTTTCTATTCAGGGAAGATCCATCATTTGGTTCGTTTTCTGATAAAATTAGCCCCTTGCGCCTCTTTAGCGCACTGTCTATGGCTAACCTTTTGAATAATTTAATTATGACAAGAATACTCGCTGCGATAACGCTGTTGCTGAGTATCGTATTGACCATATTGGTCACGATTTTTTGTTCTGTGCCGATCATCCTTGCCGGGGTTGTAAAACTCCTTTTGCCTGTTCCTGTCGTCTGGCGCAAGGTTTCCATCTTCTGTAATTTCATGATGTATTGCTGGTGTGAAGGTCTGGCGCTACTTCTACACCTCAATCCACGATTGAAGTGGGACGTCGAAGGGCTGGAAGGTCTTAGCAAAAAAAACTGGTATCTGCTCATTTGTAATCATTACAGCTGGGCCGATATCGTTGTGCTTTGCGTTCTGTTCCGTAAGCACATCCCGATGAATAAATATTTTCTCAAACAACAGCTGGCCTGGGTGCCGTTTATTGGCCTGGCCTGCTGGGCGCTGGATATGCCGTTTATGAAACGTTATTCACGCGGCTATCTGCTCCGTCACCCGGAACGGCGCGGTAAAGATGTGGAAACAACGCGTCGTTCCTGCGAGAAGTTTCGCGTACACCCGACAACTATCGTGAATTTTGTCGAAGGTTCACGCTTTACTAACGAGAAACGTGAGCAAACCCGCTCCCCCTATCAAAACCTGCTCCCACCTAAGGCGGCCGGTATCGCTATGGCATTAAATGTACTGGGGTCGCAGTTTGATAAGTTGCTGAACGTCACGTTGTGCTACCCGGAAAATAGCCGCCGCCCTTTCTACGATATGCTGAGCGGCAAATTAACGCGTATTGTCGTGCGGGTGAACCTGGAGCAAATTCAAGAAGAGTTGCACGGTGATTACGTGAACGATAAAGGTTTCAAGCGTCGGTTTCAGCTATGGTTGAATACGCTCTGGAGCGAGAAAGACGCGCAAATAGATGCGATTAAAGCCACAAACAAAAAAGCCGGTCAATGACCGGCTTTCGCTTTTACTTCTGACTAACCAGGAATTTCACGGTATCCGCATACTGCTGTACAAAGATATCCATGCTGCTGGTATCCATGCCCTGCGGGTTTACCTGGTATTTACCATTCACGAACATCGCCGGAACGCCCTGCAGCTGTAAATCAGCCGCCGCTTTTTCCTGCTGCGCCACGAGTGATTTCACCACAAAGCTGTTCCATGCCGCATCGTAGTCTTCACCTTTAATACCCGCGTCGACAAACACTTTACGGATATCTGCAACAGACTGAACGGTCTGGGTTTTCTGAACCCCTTCAAACAGCGGAACAGTGACCTTATCTTCAACGCCAAGTGCCATAGCAACAGCCCAGGCCTGCGTCAGATCTTTACCCAAAGGCCCAAGAAACTCGACGTGGTATTTGGTCATCTTGGTACCTTCCGGCAGTTTTTTCTTCACGTTATCAGACACATGAAGCACTTCTTCAAACTGGTAGCAATGCGGGCAGTAGAAGGAGAAGAACTCCAACACTTGCGGTTCACCCGCAACAGGCTTTTCCAGAGTGATGTATTGTTTGCCATCCTGGAACTGCGCCGCAGATGCGCTAAAAGCTAAAACCATACCAGCCAGCGCCAGCCATATTTTTTTCATGTTCAAGTTTCTCCGATTAATACATTGGCGTTAATTGTAAGGGGGGCTCTTGCAGAATTTTTGCCTGCTCAATAAAAGTTGCGGTCTGACGATGCCAGTAATCTTCCCCGGTTAACCACGGGAAGTTTTTTGGAAACGCAGGGTCACCCCAACGTCGAATCAGCCATGCAAGATAATAAACTAAACGCATAGCACGTAAAGGTTCGATCAGTCCGATTTCTGTCGTGTCGAACTCACTAAACTCTTCATAAGCCTCGATAATGGTTTCAAGCTGCATGCGTTGTTCAGCTTTATCACCATTGAGGAGCATCCATAAATCCTGAACAGCCGGACCATTGCGGGCATCATCTAAATCGACAAACATTGGGCCGTCACGCCACAGAATATTGCCGGCATGACAATCACCGTGCAGGCGTAACGTGGCAAAACGCGTATGCCAGCATTCGGAAACTACTGTAATAAGTGAATCCGTTGCTTTCAGGAAGGCTGCTTTTTGCCCTGATGGAATAAGTTGGGCCTGTTCAAACAGTTTACGCGGTTCGGTCAGATACTCTTCAAGGCCAATCGTGGGACGGAAAGCGAAATTACGCTTGCCGCCAGTCTGGTGCATACGCCCCAGATAGCGCCCAACCGCCTCCATCTGATCGATGTTATCTGCCTCAAACTGGCGCCCGCCGACGCTTGGGAAGATCGCATAATGAAAACCCTGATGGCTTAACAGCGTTTGGCCATTCAGTACCAACGGCGCAGCAACCGGCACTTCATCGCTCACCAGCTCCAGAGCAAACTGGTGCTCCTCCTGGATCTGATCGACGGACCAACGCTCAGGGCGATAAAACTTAACGACAAAGCGTCTGCGGTCTTCGTCCTGAAACTGATAGACACGGTTTTCATAGCTGTTAAGCGGGGTAAGCCCGGAGTCCACCCGGATCCCCTGCTCAAACAGCGCATCCATGATGGTATCCGGGTGTAGCGTCTGGAAAGTAAAAGCGTTGTCGTTCATCCCATCATCCGGAAAATACTACGAATGATTCAGGATATCATTTCGCAGCGCTTTCGGTGGCGGCGATTACAAGCTTTTACTCTTTAATTACGCCACGTGCGCGGAGAAGGGCTGTTTTAAAATCTTCTTCATAATCTTTCTGAATACCTGGGATGACGGCGTCTTTCGCCGAGTCACGCATTTTCAGGTGATAGATCAGAATGTCATCAGTTAAATCCGCCAGTTCACCGTCAAAACCTGACTCTTGCGCCAGTTTCTGTAAAAATTGCATCAGGTTAAGATCGGGTTCTTTCTGCCAGGCTGGCTGGAGGAGTTCAATAACTTCATTCAGGCGTTTACATTTCATGGTTGTGCTCCTTAGGCTCAATACGGATACGTTAGCAGGGTCAATCCCACATTAAAAGAGGCGATATCAGTGATTCTGGATAGTGCAATAACAGGGGTTGTGCTGGCGGGCGGTAAGGCCAGACGGATGGGCGGAACGGATAAAGGTTTGCTTGAGCTGGACGGTAAACCGCTTTGGCGGCATGTAGCCGATACCCTCGCTTTGCAGGTCGAAACCGTAGTCGTTAATGCCAATCGCCACCGGGATATCTACCAACAAAGCGGCCTGAAAGTGATTCCCGATGCCCTGGCCGATTTCCCTGGCCCACTGGCCGGGATGCTGTCGGTATTCCTGCAGCAAGCGGGGGACTGGTTTTTGTTCTGCCCGTGCGATATGCCCTATATTCCTCACGATCTGGTCTCTCGTTTAAAAGAGCAGCGCAAAGCTGCACCAATCGTCTGGGTGCATGATGGGGAAAGAGATCACCCGACCATTGCCCTGATGCACCGTTCCTTGCAGCCCTTGCTACAGGATTATCTTCAGTCAGGTGAACGACGCGTCATGATTTTTATGCGTCAGGCTGGCGGTCATGCCGTCGATTTCAGCGATCATAAAGATGCATTCGTAAACGTGAACACACCTGAAGAACTCGCAAAATGGCAGGAAAAATCATGATCCCATTACTTGCCATTGCGGCATGGAGCGGTACGGGAAAAACCACGCTGCTAAAGAAACTGATCCCTGAGCTGCGCGCCAGAGGTATTAGACCCGGATTGATTAAGCATACTCACCATAATATGGATATCGACAAGCCCGGCAAAGATAGCTATGAGCTGCGCAAGGCAGGGGCGGCACAAACACTGGTCGCCAGTCAGCAACGTTGGGCGTTAATGGTAGAAACACCGGAAGAACCCGAACTGGATTTAGCGTATCTGGTAAGCAGGATGGATGCTTCGACGTTGGATATGGTACTGGTTGAGGGATTTAAGCATGAACCTGTTGCGAAGATCCTGCTTTTTCGCGAGGGCTGCGGGCATAGTTCTAAAGAGTTGGCGATGGATGAGTTTGTTATCGCGGTTGCCAGTGATGTTCCGTTACCTGTGGATGTTCCATCATTAGATATTAATGATATACAGCAAATTGCTGATTTTGTTATGCAATGGGTAAGAAGATAACCACGGTGCCGCAATGTGCCTGATGCGCTGCGCTTATCAGCGCCTACAAAATACGTTCAGTATAACGTAGGCCGGATAAGGCGGTGCCCCGCATCCGGCAGGTTTCATTTCACACAG
>NZ_SZXE01000004.1:0-15207 GCF_005281255.1 Citrobacter sp. wls708 | reverse complement strand
CTCACTTGCACTAAACGCTGCTAGTAGGACGGATGTTTCATGCAAACCCCGACAGGTCAAGGGGCTATCGCTGTGCCCCTGAATAATTCCTTCCAAATTCCACTCTGTTTCTGCGTGTCGAACAAGTATCAATTTCATCGTTAGCGGGCCATGCTCGTTGTTGATCAAAATGCCCAAACTGCGCGATGTCAAACACACACAGTTGAAGCAGCGGAAGGCTTTCCTGTTTTGGAAATAATGAACAAGTGTAGCTTATTGCCGTTATGCAGCGGCTCTGGGTGTGAGGCGCTGAATTTTATCCGTAGTTAACTTCCGCTTTTGGCACAAAGCCGCCCCTATCCCCTGTTATCGTTTCTCGTATCAACCGCAGCGTCCTGAAAAACTACGTATTATTGCGAGGCGCTTTCCTGTTTCCTCCACCCAACATTTCCCCATACTCCCCATTTTTTTATTCTCTAGTCTCAACTTGTCAATTCAGAATGTAGTTTATAAAATACATGGAACGTACTCATGGAAATTCTTCAGACAATGGTTTTCCAGCGTTGGGAGCAAAACTTACGGGACAGGAGAGCTAAAACGCTCATTGCTACACGCCTTTTTCGTTTGGCTCATGGTTTAGCTGGTGATGTCAAACCTGTTGGAGAATGCTCGCCCGTTCACTGGATTATCAAGAGATCTTCCACCATGAATAAACTTACGCAGTACGATCCCGCAACTGCGCTGGTCGATGATGAAGAAATTGCCGTTTTTATGGCCGATGCCCTCGAAACAGGCGATGCAGCGTACATTGCAAAAGCATTGGGCGTGGTGGCTCGCGCTAAGGGAATGGCGAACATCGCGGCAGAAACGGGATTATCCCGCGAACAACTTTATCGCTCTTTTAGTGAGAAAGGTAACCCAACGCTGAAAACTACGCTTGCAGTGATGAAGGCGCTCGGTATTGAATTGACGCTTAAAAAATAGTCTCAGCATCTGTCTCCTCTTCCAACATCGTGAGCCATATCAGGAAGGCGTTAGATCGATAGTGGTAGCATGACCGCGGTTTGTAATTTTCTGATTACATGGAGAAATGATGGAACTGCTTTTATTGAGTAACTCGACGCTGCCGGGCAAAGGCTGGATGGAACATGCGCTGCCGCTGATCGCAGAGCAACTGAACGGTCGCCGCACGGCGGTGTTTATTCCATTTGCCGGCGTGACGCAAACCTGGGATGAGTACACGGCGAAAACGGCAGCCATCTTTGCGCCAATGGGCGTTAACGTTACTGGCATTCATACCGTTACCGATCCGATTGCAGCCATTGAAAACGCCGAACTGGTGATTGTCGGTGGGGGTAACACCTTCCAGTTGCTGAAAGAGAGCCGCGAGCGCGGACTGCTGGCGCCGATTGTCGATGTCGTCAAACGCGGCGCGCTGTACATCGGCTGGAGCGCGGGTTCCAACCTTGCCTGCCAGACCATCCGCACCACCAACGACATGCCGATTGTCGATCCAAAAGGCTTTGATGCCCTGGGTCTTTTCCCGCTGCAGATTAACCCGCACTTCACCAACGCACTGCCGGAAGGCCATAAAGGCGAAACGCGTGAACAGCGTATTCGCGAGCTGTTAGTTGTGGCGCCGGAACTGACGGTGATTGGTCTGCCAGAAGGGAACTGGATCAAGGTGAGCAACGGTCAATCCGTGCTTGGCGGTCCGAACACCACCTATATCTTTAAAGCGGGTGAAGAAGCGGTTGCCGTTGAGGCGGGTCACTGCTTTTAGTTGGTTTGTTGTCTGATGCCGGATGGTAGCTTCGCCTTATCCGGCATCAAGGTAGACGACAACATTGACGGTTATCCGTAGGCCCGGTAAGCATCAGCGCCACCGGGCAACCTTTCATCTGTCCTCGTTAGTACTCACGCTCGTTGTCTTCATCCGGCTGTTCCAGCACGCTGTAAGCCACAGAGCAAAACAGTGAGTTCAGACGCTGCATATCGCCCAGCAGCGCCAAGTGCAGGGAACTGGTCTCAATACTCTGCACGTTCTGCTGATGCAGACGATCCACGTGCGCATGCGAATAACGACGGTTAAGGATGCGGAAACGGTGCTTGCTGCGGCGCAGACGACGGGCGCTGGTCACGTCGCCAGAGAAGAATACCGACATCGCCAGTTGCAGATTACTGAGCAGTTGATCGTACAGTGCATCAAGTTCTTTCAGCCCTTCGACAGAGAATGCCCGACGCGCTGCCAGCGACTTGTCGGCAATCTCGCTGCCCATACGCTCAACAATATCCGACGCCTGTTCAAGGTTTAGCGACATTTCGATAATCTCAGCCCAACGGCGCGACTCTTCTTCTGCCAGTTCATCCTTTGGCATCCTCGCCAGATAGAGCTTAATCGCCGTGTACAGTACGTTGATATCGTCCGCCATCCTGCGCAACTCTTTCTCTTCACGCGGTTCGCCGTGCATCACCTTCTTTAGCCCATCCATCATCTGCTCCATCGCATCGCCAATACGCAGGGCTTCACGGGCGGCATTGGCCAGAGCCAGGGTTGGGGTATCCAGTGCGCTGATGTCCAGATGCTTAGGCTTCAGGTGGGCGTCCAGTTCCGGCTCATCACGGATAATACGTTTGCAAAAACGCGCCATCGGTTCGGCGAAAGGCACCATCGCTATGCAACGTACCAGGTTGTAGAAAACATGGAAATAAATGACCAGCTCAGATTTCGGCAGCGGCAGCTCATCCATCAGATTCGCCAACGGATGAACAAACGGCAGGATAATCAGACTCCCCACCAGCTTAAACAACAAGCTGCCAAGCGCCACGCGACGGGCAGCAGCGTTAGCCGCGCTATTGTTGAGCATCGCCAGCAGGCCGGAGCCAAGGTTGGCGCCAATCACCAGGCACAACGCGACAGGAAACGAGATAATGCTGGCAGCGGTCAGGGTTGCCGTCAGCAAAACCGCCGCCAGGCTGGAGTAACTGATCACCGCGAACATAGCGCCAATCAGCGCATCCAGCATAATATCGCCGGTCAGCGAGGCGAAAATAACCTGTACGCCGTTAGCCTGGGTTATTGGCGTGACCGCCTGCACAATCAGCTCCAGCGCCAGTAAAATCAACCCCAGCCCGATGCCAACCCGCCCCAGTTGCCCCACGCGGGACTGCTTACGTCCGAGAAAAAAGATCACGCCGATGAAAATCAGCAGTGGGGATAGCCATGAGAGATCGAAGGTCAGGATACGCGCCATCAGCGCGGTCCCCACGTCGGCGCCCAGCACAATGACCAGCGCCGGGGTAAGCGCCACGAGGTCCTGGGCGACAAACGAGGTCACCAGCATGGTGGTGGCGTTGCTGCTTTGCACCAGCGCGGTCACGCCGATACCTGCACAAAAGGCGAGCGGCTTCTTTTCAACGCTACGGCTGAGTACGGTACGCAAACGGGCGCCAAAGACGCGCATCACGCCGGTACGCACAATATGTGTGCCCCAAACCAGCATAGAGACAGCAGAAAGCAGGTGTAACAGAGTTAGCACGGAATCAGGTTCTCCTTATCGTTATATGTTCCTGAGGTTCATCGCAATGACATACCGCCTGACGGCGCTACGCTTATCAGGCCTACAAAAATGAGCCATCCGGCAAACAGTGCCGATGAACGTTCTTTCAGTATAAGGGTTTAAACGTAAGAAAGAGACAGGGCACTCATTGAGTGCCCTGTTTGTTGTAAAGAAAGATGACAGTTTTGTGAATCAATCGGCGTCGTAGCCCAGATTAGGCGCTAACCAACGTTCAACTTCTGCCACGCTCATGCCTTTACGGAAGGCATAATCTTCAACCTGATCGCGCTGAATTTGCGCCACGGCGTAATACTTACTGTCAGGATGACTGAAATACCAGCCGGAAACCGAGGCGCCAGGCCACATGGCGAAGGATTCGGTGAGCTTCATCCCGGTATGTGCTTCGACGTCCAGCAGCTCCCAGATGGTGGCCTTTTCGGTATGTTCCGGGCACGCCGGGTAGCCCGGCGCCGGGCGAATGCCCTGGTAGTTTTCGCGGATCAGCTCTTCGTTACTGAGGTTCTCATTCGCCGCATAGCCCCAGTAGACTTTACGCACGCGCTCATGCAGATATTCCGCGAATGCTTCCGCCAGACGGTCAGCAATGGCTTTCACCATAATCTTGTTGTAGTCGTCATGCTGCGCTTCGAAGGCGTCCGCCAGCGCATCCTCCTCCAGACCGCCGGTCACCGCGAAAGCACCGATGTAATCCGCTTTGCCGCTCAGTTTCGGCGCGACAAAGTCAGACAGGCAGTAGTTGGCGAAGCCGACTTTTTCCGTCTGCTGGCGCAGGTGATGACTCACGCTGATAACGTGCGTACGCGTCTCGTCACGGTAAATCTCGATGTCGTCACCCACGCGGTTAGCCGGGAACAACCCCACCACGCCGCGCGGGTTCAGGGTTTTCTCAGCGCTGAGTTTATCCAGCATGTCGTTGGCGTCTTTGAACAGGCGCTTCGCCTCTTCACCCACCACTTCATCTTCGAGGATGCGCGGATACTTCCCGGCCAGCGACCAGGTCATAAAGAACGGCGTCCAGTCGATGTAATTGCGCAGCGTTTCGATGCTGGCCTCGACTTCCTGCACGCCTAACCGATGCGCGACCGGCGGCGTGTAGCTTTCCCAGTCGAAGGCCAGATCGTTATCACGTGCAGCCTGTAACGTTACCGGCGGCGTGCGAGGTTTCTTACGCGCATGCTGGATGCGCACGGTTTCGTACTCTTTACGCGTACGGGCGACAAAGTCATCGCGCTGGGTGTCGGAGAGCAGCGCGGCAACAACCCCCACGGTACGCGAGGCGTTCTGCACGTAAACCGTCGGGCCGCTGTAGTTCTGCTCAATTTTCACCGCGGTGTGCGCTTTTGAGGTGGTCGCGCCGCCAATCAGCAGTGGGATGGTGAAGCCCTGACGCTCCATCTCTTTCGCCACGTTGACCATTTCGTCCAGCGACGGGGTAATAAGCCCGGAAAGGCCAATCAGATCGGCATTCACTTCACGCGCCGTTCTGAGGATTTTCTCCGCGGGCACCATCACGCCAAGATCGACGATTTCGTAGTTGTTACATTGCAGCACCACGCCAACGATGTTCTTGCCGATGTCGTGCACATCGCCCTTCACGGTGGCGATGACCATCTTGCCGTTGCTGGAGCCTTTCTCTTTACTGGCTTCGATATACGGTTCGAGGTAAGCCACCGCCTGCTTCATCACGCGGGCTGATTTCACCACCTGCGGCAGGAACATTTTGCCCTCGCCGAACAGGTCGCCGACCACGTTCATGCCGTCCATCAGCGGCCCTTCGATCACCTCAATCGGGCGTTCGGCCTGCTGGCGCGCTTCTTCTGTGTCGAGCTCGATAAATTCGGTAATGCCTTTCACCAGCGAGTATTCAAGGCGCTTTTTCACGTCCCAACTACGCCACTCCGCCATCTGGGCATTAGCGGTGTCGTCGGTTTTACTGCCGCGATACTTCTCGGCCAGCTCCAGCAGACGCTCGGTACCATCTTCACGTCGGTTGAGGATCACATCCTCGACCGCGTCGCGCAGCTCGGCGGGCAGGTCGTCATAGATAGCCAGCTGTCCGGCGTTGACGATGCCCATGTCCATCCCATTGCGAATCGCATAGTAGAGGAATACCGCGTGAATAGCCTCACGTACCGGGTCGTTGCCGCGGAACGAGAAGGAAACGTTAGAGACGCCGCCGGAAATCAGCGCGTGCGGCAGCTCGCGTTTAATATCTTCACAGGCACCGATAAAGTCCTGCGCGTAGTTGTTGTGCTCTTCAATCCCGGTTGCGACGGCGAAAATGTTTGGGTCGAAGATGATGTCTTCCGGCGGGAAGCCCACTTCTTCGGTGAGAATTTTGTACGCCCGGCGGCAAATCTCAATTTTACGTTCGCGGGTATCCGCCTGGCCCTGTTCGTCAAAGGCCATCACCACCACCGCAGCACCGTAGCGACGCAGCAGCTTTGCGTGATGGATAAAGATCTCCACCCCCTCTTTCATCGAGATGGAGTTAACGATGCCTTTACCCTGAATGCACTTCAGTCCTTTTTCGATGACTTCCCATTTCGAGGAGTCGATCATAATCGGCACGCGGGCGATGTCCGGCTCGCCGGCAATCAGGTTGAGGAAGCGCACCATCGCCGCTTCGGCGTCGAGCATCCCCTCATCCATGTTGATGTCGATAATCTGCGCGCCGCTTTCCACCTGCTGGCGGGCGACGTCCAGCGCTTCGCTGTATTTCTCTTCTTTGATCAGACGCTTAAATTTCGCTGAACCGGTGACGTTGGTACGTTCGCCGACGTTAACAAACAGGCTATCGTCGCCAATGTTCAGTGGTTCAAGGCCGGACAGCCGGCAGGCCACCGGGATTTCTGGCAACTTGCGCGGCGGTAAACCTTCTACCGCCCGGCTCATCGCGGCGATATGTTCCGGCGTGGTGCCGCAACAACCGCCAACCACATTGAGGAAACCGGCCTCGGCCCATTCGCGAATCTGTGTCGCCATGGTGTCGGCGTCGAGGTCGTACTCGCCGAAGGCGTTCGGCAGCCCGGCGTTCGGGTGCGCGGTGACGTAGCATTCGGCAATGCGTGACAGCTCCTGCACGTACTGGCGCAGCTCGTCCGGGCCTAAGGCGCAGTTCAGACCGAAGGTCAGTGCATCGGCGTGACGCAATGAGTTATAGAACGCTTCGGTGGTCTGGCCGGAAAGCGTACGCCCGGAGGCGTCGGTAATGGTACCGGAAAGCATAATCGGCAGCTCGACGCCCAGCGCTTCGAACTCGGTTTTTACCGCGAAAATAGCGGCTTTAGCATTGAGGGTATCGAAGACGGTTTCAATCAGGATCAGGTCGCTGCCGCCTTCCACCAGCGCTTTGGTGGATTCGCGATAGGCAGCCACCAGTTGGTCAAAGGTAATGTTGCGGTATGCCGGGTCGTTGACGTCGGGCGAGATGGAGGCGGTACGGTTGGTTGGGCCAAGCACGCCCGCGACATAGCGAGGTTTGTTCGGCGTGCGCGCCGTCCATTCGTCTGCCGCCGCGCGCGCCAGCTTCGCCGCCGCAAAGTTGATTTCCGCCGACAGGGATTCCATCTGGTAATCCGCCATGGCGATAGTCGTGGAGTTAAAGGTGTTGGTTTCGATGATATCCGCGCCCGCCTCAAAGTAGGCGTTATGGATCGCGGCAATCACCTCCGGCTTGCTGAGCACCAGCAGGTCGTTGTTGCCCTTCAGGTCGCAAGGCCAGTCGGCGAAGCGCTCGCCGCGGAAATCCTCTTCGCTCAGACGATATCCCTGGATCATGGTGCCCATCCCGCCGTCCAGCACCAGAATACGTTCATTTAACTGCTGACGTAATTGTTCTACTTTGCTGCTCACACTCGCTCCCGACAACGCTCAACCAGACCGAAAAAAACTCAACAGGCCATACTGGCACAAACCTGAGAGGCGGAAAAGAGAACAACGGCCAACATGAGACATGTTCAGCTTCACTCATCCGATCAGTACAGGAATTCTTGCATTATAATCGAATAAAACGAAAATGATTTCCACGATACAGAAAAGGAGTCCGCCATGGTTGCCCCTGTCCCCGCGAAACGCGGTAGAAAACCCGCCGCTGCCACTACGCCTGCAACCGGGCAGGTTCAGTCTTTGACCCGGGGTCTGAAGCTGCTGGAGTGGATTGCGGAATCCAACGGCAGCGTGGCGCTAACCGAGCTGGCGCAGCAGGCCGGTCTGCCGAACTCAACAACCCACCGTCTGTTGACTACCATGCAGCAGCAAGGTTTTGTCCGCCAGGTGGGCGAATTAGGCCACTGGGCCGTGGGTGCGCATGCGTTTATCGTCGGCAGCAGCTTTTTGCAAAGTCGCAATCTGCTGGCGATTGTGCACCCCATTCTGCGCAAACTAATGGAAGATTCGGGTGAGACGGTAAACCTGGCCGTGCTGGATCAAAGCGACCATCAGGCCATTATTATCGACCAGGTGCAGTGCACCCAGTTGATGCGCATGTCTGCGCCTATCGGCGGCAAGCTGCCGATGCACGCCTCCGGCGCGGGCAAGGCATTTTTATCTCAATTGAGTGAAGAACAGGTTACCGGTCTGCTACACCGCAAAGGGCTGCATGCGTATACCCATGCCACGCTGGTGTCGCCGGTCCATCTGAAAGAGGATTTGGCGCAGACACGTAAGCGCGGCTATTCCTTTGATGATGAAGAACACGCGCTGGGCCTGCGCTGCGTGGCGTCGTGCATTTATGATGAACACCGTGAGCCGTTCGCCGCCATCTCCATTTCCGGGCCAATTTCACGTATTACCGATGACCGCGTGACCGAGTTTGGCGCAATGGCGATCAAAGCAGCGAAAGAAGTCACGCTGGCGTACGGCGGGTTTAGATAAGCAAGGGTTGGGACTGATTTGTAGACCTGATAAGCGCAGCGCCATCAGGCGCGGCGTACATTGCCGGATGGCGGCGCAAGGGCCTTATCCGGCCTACGGTCGGTTTCATAACGTACGCTAAACCGCTGCCGACGACGGTAAGCGTAAACATCTTCCACGTGACCTTCACGGATCCGCGTTTGCAGCCCTCGCCAGTAGTCGGCGCTGAACAGGTCGGCGTGCATCTCCTCAAACAACGGCCCGATGCGCGGGTCGGCACATAGCCAGTGACGAAACTCTTCCGGGAAGACATCCCCCGGCGACACGCTGTACCACGGTTCAGCGCTCATCTCATCTTCCGGGTAGCGCGGCGGTGGGATATGGCGGAAATTCACCTCCGTCATATAGCAAATTTCATCGTAGTCGTAGAACACCACGCGCCCGTGGCGGGTCACACCGAAGTTCTTAAACAGCATATCTCCCGGGAAAATATTGGCGGCGGCCAGTTGACGAATGGCGTTGCCGTACTCTTCTATCGCGTCGCGCAGCTGCTGGCCTTCGACCTGCTCCAGCCAGATATTCAGCGGCACCATGCGCCGTTCGATATACAGATGGCGAATAACAATCTGATCGCCGAGATCGGTAATTTTTTCCGGCGCTTCCTGCAGTAGCAGCGCCATCAGCGCCGGGTCGATTTTCCGTTTATCCAGCACAAAGTTTTCAAACTCCTGGGTATCGGCCATGCGCCCGACGCGATCGTGCTCTTTCACCAACTGGTAGCAGGCGCGGACGTGCGCGGCGGACATCTCCTTTTGCGGCGCAAATTTGTCTTTGATGATTTTAAACACCCGGTCGAAGCCCGGTAGGGTAAACACCAGCATCACCATGCCGCGGATCCCCGGCGCTTCGATAAATTGCTCATCGCAATCAGCGAGATAAAGCAGATACTCGCGGTAGCTTTCGGTCTTCGCGTGTTTCTGACAGCCAATCGCCATATACAATTCAGCGGTGGTTTTACCGGGCAGGATCTCGCGCAGCCACTCCACTAACGCCGCGGGCAGCGGAGCGTAAACCATAAAGTAGGAGCGGGCAAAGCCAAACACAATGCTCGCTTCCGCCGTCGTGGTCAGACAGGTATCGACAAACAGTTCGCCTTCGTCAGTCCGGTGGATTGGCAATAAAAACGGCAGCGTCCCGGAAGGGGTAATCAGCTTACCGACCAGCCAGGCGGCCTTATTGCGATAAAACAGTTCGTTCGCCACCTGTAAATGACAGCGCGGCAACACATCCGCACCCAGAGTTTCGGTCAGGTGTTCAATGATGTAGTGGATATCACGATGTTTGTTCTGCCACGGTAGACGCAGAGGCAGATCGCTGAGAACGCGGGTGAGCAGCCACTCCCAGCCGGTATCGGGAAAAAAGTCTTTCGCCAGCGGGCGGGGGATCGTGCGAAAACGGCGCTCTGGCTGAGAGCTAAAAATAAACAGCCGCTCGGGAGTCAGCGAGCGGTGGTCAAATAACCGGCAGTAAACGGAGTTAAAGAAGCTCTCCGCAATCTCGAAGCGCGGATAATCCGGCAAGAGCCGGGTGTAATGATCTTTCACGCGGAGCAAAAAATCCGCGTCGGTACTTTTGCCGTCAGTAATGCAGCGCAGCTGTTCCACCACCAGACCCACATGATGATCGTAAAGGTGAATACGGCTTTTCATCGCCTGCTGAACCGCATGCCAGTCGGCATGTTCAAAACGCTGCTGCGCGCCGGAGGTGACTTCCAGAAAACGCCCGTACTGGGCGTCGAAACCTTGTAAAATTGTCTGAGCAATCAGTAATTCCAGGCCACGCGTCATCGATATCTCCCATCCGGCACAACGTCATGCCGGATGGCGCATACGCTTTTCCGGCCTACATCCCTTCGTAGGCCCGGTAAGCGCAGCGCCACCGGGCATTGATCAGAACTGCGATTCTTCGGTGGAACCCGTTAACGCGGTAACGGAAGAGGCGCCGCCCTGAATGATGGTGGTAACTTTATCGAAGTAGCCGGTACCCACTTCCTGCTGGTGGGACACGAAGGTGTAACCGTCTTTTGCCGCCGCAAATTCTGGCTGCTGCACCTTCTCAACATAGTGGCGCATGCCTTCACCCTGCGCATAGGAGTGCGCGAGGTCGAACATGTTGAACCACATGCTGTGAATACCTGCCAGGGTAATGAACTGGTATTTATAGCCCATGTCCGACAACTGCTGCTGGAAGCTGGCAATGGTTTTATCATCCAGATTTTTCTGCCAGTTAAACGACGGCGAACAGTTGTAGGCCAGCAGTTTACCTGGGAATTTCGCATGAATGGCATCGGCAAAGCGCTTCGCCAGTTCGAGGTCTGGTGTGGAAGTTTCACACCACACCAGATCCGCATACGGCGCGTAGGCCAGACCGCGGCTGATCGCCTGCTCAATACCAGCATGTGTACGGAAGAAGCCTTCGCAGGTACGTTCGCCAGTAATGAACTCGCTGTCGTAGGCATCGCAGTCAGAGGTAATCAAATCAGCTGCGTCAGCATCGGTACGCGCAATCACCAGCGTCGGCACGCCCATCACGTCGGCAGCCAGACGGGCCGCCACCAGTTTCTGAATAGCTTCCTGAGTCGGCACCAGCACCTTACCGCCCATGTGACCGCATTTTTTCACTGATGCGAGCTGATCTTCGAAGTGAACGGCTGCTGCACCAGCCTCAATCATCGATTTCATCAGTTCAAACGCGTTCAGAACCCCGCCAAAGCCCGCTTCCGCATCGGCAACGATCGGCAGGAAGTAATCCACGTAGCGCGGATCGTTCGGCTCAATACCGCTTGACCATTGGATCTGATCCGCACGACGGAAAGTATTGTTGATCCGATCCACCACTGCCGGGACGGAGTTCGCCGGATACAGCGATTGATCCGGATACATGCTGGAGGCCAGGTTGGCATCTGCCGCCACCTGCCAGCCAGAAAGGTAAACCGCTTCAATACCGGCTTTCGCCTGTTGCAGCGCCTGGCCGCCGGTCAGCGCGCCGAGGCTGTTGATATACCCTTTCTTCGACTCACCGTGCAGCAGACGCCACATTTTCGCCGCACCAAGCTGCGCCAGCGTGCATTCCGGGTTGACCGAGCCACGTAATTTCACCACATCCTCCGCGCTATATGGACGGGTGATGCCTTCCCAGCGCGGTTGAGTCCACTCTTTCTGTAATTCTTCGATTTGTTGATTACGGGTTTTCATGTGCAGATGCTCCATATTGTTATGTGGTGAGTTAAGCCAGCAGGCGGTAACCTGGCAGGGTCAAGAAATCGATCAGTTCATCAGAGGTAGTGATTTGCTCCATCAGACGCGCGGCATCGTCAAAACGCCCGCTGCTGTAGCGGTGCTCGCCCAGTTCGTCCTGAATCACCAGCATCTCTTCGGCCAGCATCTGGCGGAACAGCGGTTTGGTCACCGGCTTGCCATTGCTGAGCGTTTTCTGGTGGTGGATCCACTGCCAGATGGAGGTGCGGGAGATTTCGGCGGTGGCCGCATCTTCCATCAGACCGTAAATCGGCACGCAGCCGTTACCGGAGATCCACGCCTCGATATACTGCACCGCGACACGGATATTGGCGCGCATACCCTCTTCGGTACGCTCACCTTCACAGGGTGCCAGCAGCTGTTCTGCGGTAATTGGCGCATCTTCTTCACGCGTTACAAACAGCTGATTTTTGTTTTCTCCGAGCACGTCGTTGAATACCGTCATTGCGGTATCTGCCAGGCCCGGATGGGCAATCCATGTACCGTCATGACCGTTATTCGCTTCCAGCGCTTTATCCGCTTTTACCTTGGTCAGAACCTGGTTGTTACGCTCGGCATCTTTACTGGGAATGAACGCAGCCATGCCGCCCATCGCGAACGCGCCGCGTTTATGACAGGTTTTAATCAACAGACGCGAGTAGGCGCTAAGGAATGGCTTATCCATCGTCACCACCTGACGGTCTGGCAGCACGCGATCCGGATGATTCTTCAGGGTTTTGATATAGCTGAAAATGTAATCCCAGCGGCCACAGTTCAGGCCCACAATGTGATCACGCAACGCGTGCAGAATTTCGTCCATCTGGAAAACAGCGGGCAACGTTTCAATCAGCAGGGTCGCTTTGATGGTGCCGCGCGGCAGATTAAAGCGGTCCTCTGCATAGCTGAACACTTCACTCCACCAGGCTGCTTCTTGCCAGGCCTGCGTTTTTGGCAGATAGAAATACGGGCCACTGCCTTTTGCCAGCAACGCTTTGTAGTTGTGGAAGAAGTAGAGTGCAAAATCGAACAGGCTGCCAGGGATGGATTCGCCACGCCAGGTGACGTGTTTTTCCGGCAGATGCAGACCACGCACACGACACACCAATAAAGCTGGATTGGGTTTAAGTTGATAAATTTTACCCGCTTCGTTGGTGTAACTAATGGTGCCATTAACCGCATCGCGCAGGTTGATCTGCCCGTCGATAACTTTGCTCCACTCAGGGGCCAGCGAATCTTCAAAGTCAGCCATAAAGACTTTGACGTTCGCGTTCAGCGCGTTGATGACCATCTTGCGCTCAACCGGTCCGGTAATCTCTACGCGGCGATCCAGTAAATCATCAGGAATACCGCGAATTTTCCAGTTGCCCTCACGAATGGAAGCTGTTTCCGAAATAAAATCAGGCAACTTACCGTTATCAATATCCTGCTGCTGCTGGATCCGCGCAGCCAGAAGCTTATTCCGCTTAGGCGTAAATCTTGTCACCAGTTCAGTCAGAAACTCCACCGCTTCTCCGGTCAGGATTTGCTGCTCCTGTTCGCCACGCGGCCTGGTGAAGACCAGTTCATCGGTTGTCGTTGCCTGTTGATTCATTGCGTAGTTCCTCGTCAGTGATCCAAACACATCCCCAATGCGAACGAAGGATCGTTGTGCGGTTTTCGTTCAGCACAACTAAGACTACTCATTTAAATTTCAAAATCAAAAACAATTTCCATTTTTAAATTAATTATCAATTAACCTATTGATAACAATATAAATAAAATTTAATTACACAGTGAGGTGCGTTTCGGAAATAAAAAAGGCACCCGAAGGTGCCTGATTCAACATGCTGAAACGCTTAAGGATCGTCTGCTACAGAAGATTAATCCAGCGTTGGATTCATGTGACGCAGATCATATGGCGTGATCTGGTAGACGTAATAGTTGAGCCAGTTGGTAAACAACAGATTGCCATGGCTACGCCAGGTTGCCCGCGGTTTGTTTTGCGGGTCATCTTTCGGGAAGTAGTTATAGGGTACTTCCGGGGATAAGCCCGCTTCAACGTCACGAAAATATTCGCTACCGAGCGTGTGCGCGTCATACTCCGGATGACCCGTCACAAAGGCAATGCGTTTATCTTTGCTGGCGAACAGATAGGCATCGCCCTCTTCCGTTTCGGCAAAAATCTCAAGATCGGTATAGTCGCGGATAAGTGCGGCAGGGAAGTCGGCATAGCGCGAATGAGGGGCCAAAAATGCATCATCAAATCCGCGCGTCAGCAACGCATGAGGATGCAGAATATGATGCTCATAGACGCCGGAGAGTTTATCCGTGCGGGTTTGCTTGGGAATGCCATAAAGGATATTCAATGCGGCCTGTACCGCCCAGCAGACAAACAGCGTCGAGGTAACGTGATCTTTAGCCCACTCAAGAACCTGTTTTATCTGCGGCCAGTAAGCCACGTCATTAAACTCAACCAGACCCAGCGGCGCCCCTGTAACGATCAGTCCATCAAAGTTCTGATCGCAGATATCCTCGAAATTACAGTAAAAGTTATTCAGATGCTCCGTTGGGGTGTTGCGTGACTCGCGGGCATCGATGCGCAATAGCTGAACATCTACCTGTAGCGGTGAGTTAGACAATAAACGCAGGAACTGGTTTTCCGTTTCAATCTTCTTCGGCATCAGGTTGAGGATAAGTACCTTCAGTGGACGGATTTCCTGACCGGAAGCGCGGGATGTCGTCATGACAAAGACGTTTTCCTCACGCAAGAAATTGACGGCGGGTAGTTCGTCCTGCACGCGAATTGGCATAACCTGATAACCTCACTACATACGTTTAAACGTTTAGACATCCAGATAGCTGAAGATACCCAGGAATCAGCAGAATGTCGAGCCTACATCCTCAAGTTGAGAAAGTTTCACGGTTCCTTGCTGTAGAATAGTGCAGTAAAGAAAAAAGGAGAATGCTATGACCTTTACCATCCGTCGTTCGCGTCAGGACGAAGGAGACAAGTTAGTTTCTATTTGGTGTCGCTCAGTGGATGCCACGCACCATTTCCTCTCTGCGGATTATCGGGTTGAACTGGAACAGCTGGTACGTTCTTTTTTACCAGAAGCCCCTCTATGGGTTGCAGTGACAGAGCAGGATGAGCCAGTCGCCTTTATGCTCCTGACCGATCAGCATATAGATGCCCTGTTTGTCGATCCGGATGTGCGTGGTAGTGGCGTTGGTAAGCTGCTGATTGAACATGCTTTATCAATGAGTTCCACGCTAACAACTACCGTTAACGAACAGAATGAACAAGCGGTTGGATTCTATAAGAAGATGGGATTTAGCGTGACGGGACGTACAGAGGTGGACGATCTTGGACGCCCCTACCCGTTGCTCAATCTCGTGCGCGGGTAGCAGGGCAAGTTTTTACGTGGTGCGGGATTGCCTGATGCGCTGCGCTTATCAGGCCTACATCCAGGTCACAACGGCTGTGTTCACCACAGACGCAAAAAAGCCCATCCGGCAGG
>NZ_SZXE01000003.1:0-124741 GCF_005281255.1 Citrobacter sp. wls708 | reverse complement strand
AAAATGACTGACTGCTGCATTCCACAGCAAAACCCCGCCTTATACCCATTTACACACAGAGTTATCCACAATCGTCAAAAAACTACCGGTACGCATTACTGAAAAATGGAGAGAACCGGCCCAGAACACTCTATATATAGAAGAAGTATTGGCAGCCTAAGCCCACATTCCTTACCACCTTTGAATTACGCATGCCGTCGGGCGATAATACCCGCACAAACCGTGATTCCAGGACCGTGATGAGACACTCTCTGCAACGTACTGCTATACGCAAACGCCCAATGAAGCTCGGCACTACCGTGATCCTCATGGTCAGTGCAGTACTCTTCTCAGTGCTGCTTGTTGTTCATCTGATTTACTTTTCGCAAATCAGCAACATGACACGCGATGCATTAGCGGATAAAGCGCTTGCGGTCGCGCGGACGCTGGCAAACTCGCCGGAGATCCGCCAAGGGTTAATGAAAAAACCCGAGGAAAGCGGTATTCAGGCGATAGCTCAGGCGGTGAATAAGAGCAACGATTTTTTGTTCATCGTCGTCACCGATATGCAAAGCATTCGTTATTCCCATCCCGAAGCGCAGCGAATCGGCCAGCCATTTAAAGGTGATGACATTTTGCTGGCTCTGCAGGGCAAAGAGAATGTTGCCATTAATCGCGGGTTTCTGGCTAAAGCTCTGCGCGTGTTTACCCCTATCTATGATGAGCATCACCGACAGATTGGCGTGGTGGCGATCGGCCTTGAGCTAAGCAGAGTGACTGAGCAGATCAATAACAGTCGCGGCAGCATCTTCTGGTCCATCTTGTTTGGCGTTCTGGTTGGGTTACTCGGCACATGGGTATTCGTCAAAGTCCTTAAGCGCATTCTGTTTGGCCTGGAGCCGTATGAAATCTCCAATCTGTTCGAACAACGCCAGGCGATGCTGCACTCTATAAAGGAAGGTGTCATTGCCGTTGACGAGTGTGGTGAGGTCACGCTAATAAACCAGGCGGCGCAGGAGTTGCTTGATTACCACAAATCCCAAGACGATGCCCAGCTCTCAACGCTCAGCCACGCGTGGTCACAGGTGGTCGATTTTTCGCAAGTACTACGCGATGGAACGCCACGCCGCGATGAAGAGATCACGGTGAAAGATCGGCTACTCTTAATTAACACTGTTCCGGTACTCAGCAACGGAAAAATCATCGGGGCCATTTCAACGTTCCGCGATAAAACTGAAGTTCGGAAACTGATGCAACGCCTGGACGGTATGGTTAACTATGCCGACGCACTTCGTGAACGATCCCACGAATTCATGAACAAATTGCACGTGATTCTGGGATTATTGCACCTGAAAAGTTATAAGCAGCTTGAAAATTACATCCTGAAGACCGCGAACAATTATCAGGAAGAGATTGGCTCACTGTTAGGAAAAATAAAATCTCCGGTGATCGCTGGATTTTTACTCAGTAAGATTAATCGCACATCTGATTTAGGTCATAGTCTGGTCATTAGCAATGAAAGCCAATTGCCGGAAAACAGCAATGAAGATCAGGTAGCGGTGCTGATTACCGTTTTGGGGAATTTGATTGAAAACGCCCTGGAGGCGCTAGGTCAAGAACCCGGTGGCGAGATCAGCGTATCCTTGCACTATCGACACGGCTGGTTGCATTGCGAAGTGAATGACGATGGTCCAGGGATCGCCCCTGAACACATTGAGCACATCTTTGAGAAGGGCGTCTCGTCAAAAGGAACCGAACGAGGCGTCGGTTTAGCACTTGTGAAACAGCAGGTTGAAAGTGTTGGCGGCAATATTTCCGTCGAGTCTGAACCTGGGGTCTTCACCCAATTTTTTGTACAGTTACCGTGGAATGGTGAGAGGGCCAGCAGATGATCAATGTCTTAATTGTCGATGACGATGCAATGGTAGCGGAATTAAATCGTCGTTATGTCGCGCAACTCTCCGGTTTTCATTGCTGCGGAACAGCCTCTACGCTGGAGAAAGCCAAAGAGATCATCTTTCATAGCGGTCATCATATCGATTTGATTTTGCTGGATATTTACATGCAAAAAGAAAACGGTCTGGATCTGCTGCCCGTTCTGCACAGCAAAGGCTGCAAGTGTGATGTTATTGTCATCTCTTCCGCCGCTGACGCGACCACCATCAAAGACTCTCTGCACTATGGTGTCGTTGACTACCTGATCAAACCTTTCCAGGCTTCCCGTTTTGAAGAAGCGCTAACCGGCTGGCTACATAAGAAAACAGAGATGGAAAAGCATCAGTACTATGAACAGTCTGAGCTTGACCAACTTATTCACGGCAGCTCCTCCAATGAGCAGGAAGTACGCCGCTTACCCAAAGGGCTAACGCCACAAACATTACGTACGCTGTGCCAGTGGATTGATGAGCACCAGGATCAGGAGTTCTCTACGGATGAGCTGGCCAATGAGGTCAATATCTCCCGCGTCTCTTGCCGTAAATACCTTATCTGGCTGGTTAATTGTCACATCTTATTTACCAGCATCCACTATGGCGTGACCGGTAGACCTGTTTATCGTTACCGCGTTCAGGCAGAGCAATACTCATTGCTTAAACAATATTGCCAATAAATACATTTGGGGATTATTTGTTATTTGAAAGTAACAATTATTAAAATAATGAAAAATCCCTATTTTACTGGCTGAAGCAGAAGCATTATCAATTTGCGTTAGATCAAATATATTTGTACACAGCATGTCAAAAGCTATATTTCAATATTGATAAACATCACACTGTTTTTAATTTCAAAATCGCTAACAAAAGTTAATTAAGTATTATCTGACTCGCAGAGTGTGTATTTTTACCCATAAAGGATTAGTCTGAAATTAACCAGACATACAAAATCTGGACTGGTAGCAATGGAGACCATGCTACGTACCATGGACACCGTACATTTTTGTGAGCAAATAAAAGTATCCGTACGCCGATCTCATTACATAATGAAATGGCGTGACCGTGATCACACAAATAACCCACTCACTCATTCTGTCCGTGGTTCATGTCATAGCGGAAAACGCAAAACAGATAAATTACAGCGTCAACCGCAGCTCTCTATGCCCAGTTCTGCTTCCCATCGCCTGAGGATTTTCTCCTCTGTTCAACGCCACAGAAAAAAAATAAATATCGCCATAACTTTAAAAAAACATTCTAGCAAGACATTTGAACATTAATCGCAAATACGGACATATCGAATACTGACCATTTTTTGATGCTTATTCTGGCAAAAAAGAATGTGCCACAGATCCATTTTTCAAAAAATTGACTGGGTTTTTCGCGAGGGTAAATAAAATGTTATTTAGTATACAACTTCTCATAATATTAATATGTTTGTTTTATGGTGCCAGAAAGGGCGGTATCGCACTGGGCTTATTAGGCGGTATCGGCCTGGTCATTCTGGTTTTCGTTTTCCATCTCCAGCCGGGTAAACCACCTGTAGACGTTATGCTGGTTATTATTGCCGTGGTGGCCGCATCGGCAACCTTGCAAGCCTCCGGCGGCCTTGACGTTATGCTGCAAATCGCTGAAAAGCTGCTGCGCCGTAACCCAAAATACGTTTCTATCGTCGCGCCGTTTGTTACCTGCACCCTGACGATTCTCTGTGGTACAGGCCACGTGGTATACACCATCCTGCCAATCATTTATGACGTTGCCATTAAGAATAATATTCGCCCGGAACGTCCAATGGCGGCGAGTTCTATCGGTGCGCAAATGGGTATTATCGCCAGCCCGGTTTCCGTAGCCGTGGTGTCACTGGTCGCCATGCTGGGTAATGTGACGTTTGAAGGTAAACATCTCGAATTCCTCGACCTGCTCAGCATCACCATCCCGTCTACCCTGCTGGGTATACTGGCTATCGGTATTTTCAGCTGGTTCCGTGGTAAAGATCTGGATAAAGATGAAGAATTCCAGAAGTTTATTTCCGTACCTGAAAACCACAACTATGTTTATGGCGACACCGCCACGCTGTTAGATAAAAAACTGCCGAAAAGCAACTGGCTGGCCATGTGGATCTTCCTCGCCGCTATCGCCGTGGTTGCTGTGCTCGGCGCATTCTCTGAGCTGCGCCCTACCTTCAGCGGCAAACCTCTGTCCATGGTACTGGTTATCCAGATGTTCATGCTGCTGACCGGTGCGCTGATTATTATCCTGACGAAGACCAATCCCGCTTCAATATCTAAAAACGAAGTCTTCCGTTCCGGTATGATCGCGATTGTGGCGGTGTACGGTATTGCCTGGATGGCCGAAACAATGTTCGGTGCGCACATGACAGAAATCGAAGGTGTGCTGGGTAATATGGTGAAAGAGTATCCGTGGGCCTATGCAATTGTTCTGCTGCTGGTATCCAAGTTTGTAAACTCCCAGGCAGCGGCGCTGGCGGCGATTGTTCCGGTCGCGCTGGCAATCGGGGTTGATCCAGCATACATCGTTGCTTCGGCGCCGGCATGTTACGGTTACTACATTCTGCCGACCTACCCGAGCGATCTGGCTGCTATTCAGTTTGACCGTTCCGGTACCACCCACATCGGCCGCTTCGTTATCAACCACAGCTTCATTCTGCCTGGCTTGATCGGCGTAAGCGTATCCTGTGTCTTTGGTTGGATATTCGCCGCAATGTACGGTTTCCTGTAATCACAGTTCGCGTGCCGTCCGCGTTGGTACGGCACGCCACTCTTAAGACACAGTGAATTTCTAAATTCCTGATAAAAATGAAAAGGCTGGAAGCAAATGTCAAAAGTTGAATTCACTTACCAGGCGGCTTTCCCACTGGGGGAAGACAAAACTGAGTACTACCTGCTGACATCCGATCACGTCAGCGTCGGCGAGTTTGAAGGCGAGACTATCCTGAAAGTAGCCCCTGAAGCACTTACGCTACTGGCTCAGCAAGCCTTCCACGATGCCTCCTTTATGCTCCGCCCTGAACACCAACAGCAAGTCGCCTCAATTCTCCATGATCCCGAAGCCAGCGAAAACGATAAGTACGTGGCGCTGCAGTTCCTGAGAAACTCCGAAATCGCCGCCAAAGGCGTATTGCCAACCTGCCAGGACACCGGTACGGCCATTATCATGGGTAAAAAAGGCCAGCGCGTGTGGACCGGCGGCGGCGATGAAGCCGCGCTCTCCAGAGGCGTATTTAATACCTATATTGAAGATAACCTGCGCTACTCGCAAAACGCGGCGCTGGATATGTACAAAGAAGTGAATACCGGCACCAACCTGCCTGCGCAAATCGATCTGTACAGCGTGGACGGTGATGAATACAAATTCCTGTGCGTGGCCAAAGGCGGTGGCTCAGCCAACAAAACCTATCTGTATCAGGAAACCAAAGCGCTGCTGACTCCCGGAAAACTGAAAAACTTCCTGGTGGAAAAAATGCGTACGCTGGGTACCGCAGCTTGCCCGCCGTACCATATTGCATTCGTCATTGGCGGCACGTCAGCGGAAAGCACCCTTAAAACGGTGAAGCTGGCCAGCACGCACTACTATGATGCGCTGCCGACTGAAGGCAATGCCCACGGCCAGGCGTTCCGCGATCTGCAACTGGAACAGGAACTGCTGATCGAAGCACAGAAACTCGGCCTCGGCGCTCAGTTTGGCGGAAAATACTTCGCACATGACATCCGCGTGATCCGTCTACCTCGCCACGGCGCGTCCTGCCCGGTAGGTATGGGCGTTTCCTGCTCCGCGGACCGTAACATTAAAGCCAAGATTAACCGCGAAGGGATCTGGATTGAAAAACTGGAACATAATCCAGGTCAGTACATTCCCGAATCTCTGCGCCAGGCTGGCGAAGGCGAAGTGGTTAAGGTAGACCTTAACCGTCCGATGAAAGAGATCCTCGCCCAGCTTTCGCAGTACCCGGTTTCTACCCGCCTGTCACTGAGCGGCACGATTATTGTTGGTCGTGACATCGCCCACGCGAAGCTAAAAGAGCGTATTGAGTCCGGCGAAGGTCTGCCGCAGTACGTGAAAGATCATCCGATCTACTACGCGGGCCCGGCAAAAACGCCAGCGGGTTATCCGTCCGGCTCTTTAGGGCCGACTACCGCAGGTCGTATGGACTCCTATGTTGACCTGTTGCAGTCACACGGCGGCAGCATGATCATGCTGGCAAAAGGCAACCGTAGCCAGCAGGTGACAGACGCTTGCCACAAACACGGCGGTTTCTACTTAGGCAGCATCGGCGGACCGGCAGCGGTACTGGCGCAGCAGAGCATTAAGCATCTGGAATGCGTGGAATACCCGGAGCTGGGTATGGAAGCTATCTGGAAAATCGAAGTAGAAGATTTCCCGGCGTTCATCCTGGTCGATGATAAAGGCAACGATTTCTTCCAGCAAATCGTCAGCAAACAATGCGCTAACTGCGCGAAGTAACCTATTCGGCCCGGCACTGGACTGACACTAAACTTTTGGCGTCAGTCCAGCGATCCCCCCGGGCCACCTTAATCCCCCCATTTACTGGCGTTGAATTTTTGCTGCTCACAGGGAATAGTAATCTTTTCCATTACGTGTGAATTCATAATGCTCCGCACACTGAACCCCATGATTTTGCAGTCTGGCGCGCTGATTCTGGCGCTGATCCTTATCTACACCGGCATCTGTGCCACTGAGAAAATCACCTGGCTGATGGAAGTCACGCCGGTCATTATCGTCGTACCGTTGTTGCTGACTACCGTAAAGCGCTACCCGTTGACGCCGCTGCTCTACACGCTAATTTTCTTTCACGCCATCATTCTGATGGTCGGCGGTATGTATACCTATGCCAAAGTCCCCGTCGGTTTTCAGGTTCAGGAATGGCTGGATCTTAGTCGCAATCCCTATGACAAGCTGGGTCACTTCTTTCAGGGGCTGGTGCCAGCGCTGACGGCACGAGAGATTTTAGTGCGCGGTAATATTGTCCGTGGCCGAAAAATGCTGGCATTTTTAGTCTGCTGCGTGGCGTTGGCGATTAGCGCGACCTATGAGCTGATCGAATGGTGGGCGGCGCTGGCAATGGGTCAAGGAGCTGATGATTTTCTCGGCACGCAGGGCGACCCGTGGGATACCCAATCCGATATGTTTTGCGCCCTGCTTGGGGCCTTAACCACCGTGATTTTACTGGCGAGAACGCATTGCAAGCAACTGCGCCATTATGGGTTAATCACCGCCAACTGAATGAAATCATTACCGGATGTTGCTGATCCACATCCGGCCTGCATGCTTGCCATTCAGCAATATCAGTATCAGCCAAAAAAATAGTCCCCCTGTCGATAAACGGCGGTTAAAATCCGCCCTCAACACAGCATAACTCATTGTTTAAAAACATATAAAATACAAAATAGACTATTTTTCACCCGCTTTACAGCCCATTTTCTCAGGATAATACTTGCCTGCGTCACATTCATACGGTGTGTCTGCAATCCATAAATTGCAACCTTTCCACAACCGGGTAAAAGATGATGAAAGTATTAATTGTTGAAAGTGAGTTTCTGCATCAGGACACCTGGGTCGGTAGCGCTGTCGAACGTCTGGCTGACGCATTAAGCCGCCAGAATGTTACCGTCATTAAGTCCACCTCATTCGACGATGGTTACGCCATCCTCGCCGCAAATGAAGCCATTGATTGCCTGATGTTCAGCTATCAAATGGAACAACAAGATGAGCACCTGAATGTCAGGCAATTGATCGGCAAGCTCCACGAGCGCCAGCAAAACGTTCCTGTTTTCCTGTTGGGCGATCGCGAAAAAGCCACCGCATCGTTGGATCGCGACCTGCTGGAGCTTGTCGATGAATTCGCCTGGATTCTGGAAGATACCGCAGACTTTATCGCCGGGCGCGCCGTGGCGGCGATGACTCGTTACCGCCAGCAGCTTCTGCCGCCGCTGTTCAGCGCGCTGATGAAATACAGCGACATCCATGAATATTCCTGGGCGGCGCCTGGCCACCAGGGCGGCGTCGGTTTTACCAAAACCCCAGCCGGTCGTTTCTATCATGACTACTACGGCGAAAACTTATTCCGTACCGACATGGGTATCGAACGCACCTCCCTGGGTTCACTGCTGGATCATACTGGCGCATTTGGCGAGAGCGAAAAATATGCCGCCCGGGTGTTTGGCGCTGACCGCTCCTGGTCCGTGGTGGTCGGGACTTCCGGCTCTAACCGCACCATCATGCAAGCCTGTATGACCGACAACGACGTCGTGGTGCTGGATCGCAACTGCCATAAATCGATTGAACAGGGGCTGATCCTTACCGGGGCAAAACCGGTATACATGGTGCCTAGCCGCAACCGCTACGGCATTATCGGGCCTATCTACCCGCAGGAAATGCAGCCTGAAACATTGCAGAAAAAAATCAGTGAAAGCCCACTGACAAAAGGCAAAGCCGGACAAAAACCGTCATACAGCGTCGTGACTAACTGTACCTATGACGGCGTTTGCTACAACGCAAAAGAGGCGCAGGACCTGCTCGCGCAAACCAGCGATCGTATCCACTTCGATGAAGCCTGGTACGGCTATGCCCGCTTTAACCCAATTTATGCCGACCACTACGCCATGCGTGGCGCGCCGGGCGATCATAACGGCCCTACCGTTTTTGCCACCCACTCGACTCACAAACTGCTGAATGCGCTCTCCCAAGCATCTTATATTCACGTCCGTGAAGGTCGTGGGGCCGTGAACTTCTCCCGCTTTAACCAGGCGTACATGATGCACGCCACCACCTCTCCGCTGTATGCCATCTGCGCATCAAACGATGTGGCGGTTTCCATGATGGATGGTAACAGCGGCCTGTCGCTCACCCAGGAAGTGATTGACGAAGCAGTCGATTTCCGTCAGGCCATGGCGCGGCTGTACAAAGAATTCACCGCCGAAGGCGACTGGTTCTTCAAACCGTGGAACAAAGAAGTGGTAACCGATCCGCAGACCGGCAAAACCTATGACTTTGCCGATGCGCCAACCCAACTCCTGACCACTGACCAGAACTGCTGGGTAATGCGTCCGGGCGAATCCTGGCACGGGTTTAAAGATCTGCCGGATAACTGGAGCATGCTGGACCCGATTAAAGTCAGCATTCTGGCACCGGGTATGGGCGACGATGGCGAACTGGAAGAGACTGGTGTTCCTGCTGCTCTGGTCACCGCCTGGCTTGGCCGTCACGGTATCGTGCCGACGCGTACCACCGACTTCCAGATTATGTTCCTGTTCTCAATGGGGATTACCCGTGGGAAATGGGGCACACTGATCAACACGTTGTGCTCTTTCAAACATCACTACGATGCGAATACTCCGCTGGCACAGGTAATGCCTGAACTGGTTGAGGAATATCCAGACACTTACGCAAACATGGGCATTCACGATCTTGGCGACACCATGTTTGCCTGGCTGAAAGAGAACAACCCTGGCAGCCGTCTCAATGCAGCCTACTCCGGCCTGCCTGTTGCTGAAATTACACCGCGTGAAGCCTATAACGCGATAGTCAGCGATAACGTTGAGATGGTGGCCATTGAAAATCTGCAGGGCCGTATAGCAGCGAACTCTGTGATTCCTTACCCACCAGGAATTCCGATGCTGTTGTCCGGTGAAAACTTTGGCGACGCCAATAGCCCGCAGATTAGTTATCTACGTTCGTTGCAGTCCTGGGACCACCATTTCCCTGGATTTGAACATGAAACCGAAGGAACGGAAATTATTGACGGTGTGTATCACGTCATGTGCGTGAAAGCATAATGTCTTTTTGAGATAGTCCGATTTGAAGGATGACATGTCATGCTTGAGTAATTCCTGAGTATTGCTGCAAAACAATAACATTGTCATACCTTTTTGCGCGGGACCACCCCGCGCTTTTTTTATACGAAAATTGCACGTTGCCACTTGCGTAAAATTTTATGTACACGGCAATAATCCCTACAGATATTGTAATTAATCTAAATATCGCTATTTTATCGCCTGTCTTGATTCATCACACAATTTCATTTGCCGGTTATTTCTTGCCCAATGGTAAGTTACGGTAGTTTATGTCATATTCCTGGAGTTTGGGTATGAGACTTTGCAGCAAAGAAGCGTGTGTTGTCGTATTAACGGAGAAGGATGTTTGGTTAAGGATTAACGGTAAAGAAGCCATCAGTTTAAAAGCTAATCATATGGCATTGGTGGCATGTGATAATAATATTATCGACTTCTCATCACTTAATAACGCACTGGTCGTACATATCAGCCGCGATATCATTAAAGACTATCTGCGTTTTTTAAATAAGGACCTTTCACAGATCCCATTCTGGCAGCGGAGTGCTAACCCAGTGATCACCGCTACCTGTCTGACGCCGGATGTCTTCCGGGTGGCCGCCCAACATAGCGTAATGGAAACAGTAGACGAAGGTGAAAGAGAGCGCACACGCTCACTACTGTTCACGGTGTTGTCACGCTTCCTTGACAGCAAAAAATTTATCTCTTTACTCATGCATATGCTGCGTAGTCGTATCAGCGACAGCGTTTATCACATTATTGAAAGCGACATACACAAAGACTGGAATTTAAGCATGGTCGCCAGTTGCTTATGCCTGAGTCCCAGCTTGTTAAAGAAGAAACTCAAAAGCGAAAATACAAGTTACAGCCAAATAATTACCACATGTCGCATGCGTTATGCCGTCAATCAACTCCTGATGGACGAGAAAAACATTTCCCAGGTCTCTCAACTGTGCGGATATAACAGTACCTCATACTTTATTTCCGTATTCAAAGAGTTCTATGGGATGACGCCACTGCATTATGTTAGTCAACATCGGGAGCCATCCGCTGCCTGAGTTTTAATCAGTTAGCGATAAGCCATAATAATATCAGCATTAGCGATACCCCAGCTCCGTCATCATAAAATAGTCTTTTGAAGAGGTATGATAAGTCCGTCATTTATCCTTATCAGGAGTTAAAAAATATGTCGACGGATGCTGATGCTCACAAAGTGGGCTTAATCCCCGTCACCCTTATGGTGTCGGGGAATATTATGGGTTCCGGTGTATTCCTGCTACCCGCAAACCTTGCGTCAACTGGCGGGATTGCAATCTACGGATGGTTGGTCACGATTATCGGTGCTCTGGCACTGTCGATGGTGTACGCAAAAATGTCGTCCTTAGACTCCAGTCCCGGTGGTTCTTATGCTTATGCCCGCCGCTGTTTCGGTCCTTTTTTAGGCTACCAGACTAACGTCCTGTACTGGCTGGCCTGCTGGATTGGTAACATCGCCATGGTGGTCATTGGCGTCGGTTACCTGAGCTACTTTTTCCCCATCTTAAAAGATCCGCTGGTCCTGACGCTGACCTGTGTCGTGGTGCTGTGGATCTTCGTATTGCTGAACATTGTCGGCCCGAAAATGATCACCCGTGTACAGGCCGTCGCAACGGTGTTGGCGCTGGTGCCGATTGTTGGGATTGCCGTCTTCGGCTGGTTCTGGTTCCGCGGTGAAACCTATATGGCGGCCTGGAACGTCAGCGGTATGAATACCTTCGGCGCAATTCAAAGCACTCTGAACGTGACCTTATGGTCATTTATCGGGGTGGAAAGTGCCTCCGTCGCGGCAGGCGTGGTTAAAAATCCCAAACGTAACGTGCCTATCGCCACCATTGGCGGGGTGCTGATTGCCGCCGTTTGTTACGTGCTCTCCACAACGGCGATTATGGGGATGATCCCTAACGCTGCGCTGCGTGTTTCGGCCTCGCCGTTCGGTGATGCCGCAAGAATGGCGCTGGGCGACACCGCTGGCGCGATCGTCTCCTTCTGCGCCGCTGCCGGGTGTCTTGGTTCACTGGGCGGATGGACGCTGCTGGCCGGACAAACTGCCAAAGCGGCGGCCGATGACGGGCTGTTCCCGCCGATTTTTGCCCGCGTTAACAAAGCCGGTACCCCGGTGGCCGGGTTAATTATCGTCGGTATCCTGATGACCATTTTCCAGTTCAGCAGCATGTCGCCGAACGCCGCAAAAGAGTTTGGTCTGGTCTCTTCGGTTTCGGTCATCTTCACGCTGGTGCCATATCTGTACACCTGCGCTGCGCTGCTGCTGCTCGGTCATGGTCACTTCGGCAAAGCGCGCCCGCTGTATCTGGCGGTAACCTTTATCGCCTTTGTCTACTGCATCTGGGCAGTGATCGGTTCTGGCGCCAAAGAGGTGATGTGGTCGTTCGTCACACTGATGATTATTACCGCGCTGTACGCACTTAACTACAACCGGATCCATAAAAACCCCTATCCATTAGATGCCCCGGTAAAAAATAGTTAACGTCAGCGGCACTGGTGAATAGCCGCCATCCTGCAAAAAGCCAATCTTAAGAACTTAAGGTTGGCTTAATTTTACTTTGAGAGGATCTGCACCACTTAGTCGATGGAATCCCCCTTAATGTTAAAGCACCTGTTTAAAAGGCCCACTCTCGGGTTAATCAGCTGGCTTCTGCTGCTCTCATTTTATCTTGCGACTTTTCTGAACATTGCGTTCTATAAACAAGTGCTGCAAGACCTGCCCCTGGATTCTGTGCGCAACGTGTTGGTGTTTTTATCAATGCCGGTTGTCGCTTTCAGCGTTATGAACATCGTGCTGACGCTGGCCTCATTCCTGTGGCTTAACCGCCTGGTGGCGTGCGTTTTCATTCTGGTTGGCGCATCGGCTCAATATTTCATCATGACCTACGGCATCATCATCGACCGCTCGATGATTGCCAATATGATGGACACCACGCCCGCCGAAACCTTCGCCCTGATGACGCCGCGAATGGTAATTACGCTCGGGGTGAGCGGTATTCTGGCCGCGCTGATTGCCTGCTGGATAAGAATCAAGCCTATTACTCCAGTGCTGCGCAGCGTGTTGTTCCGTGGCGCGAACATTCTGATCTCCGCGTTGCTGATCGTGTTGGTCGCCGCGTTCTTCTATAAAGATTACGCCTCACTGTTTCGCAACAACAAAGAACTGGTGAAATCCCTCAGCCCATCCAACAGCATTGTGGCGACGTCATCATGGTATTCGCACCAGAGGCTAGCCCACCTGCCGTTGGTACGCATTGGCGAAGATGCGCATCGCAATCCATTGATGGTAAAAGAAAAGCGTAAAAACCTGACGATTGTGGTTCTCGGCGAGACCTCCCGCGGCGACAACTTCTCCCTGTCCAGGTATGCGCGCCAGACCAACCCGCTACTGGAAAAAGATAATGTGGTCTATTTCCCGCGCACTACGTCCTGCGGTACGGCCACGGCGGTATCTGTGCCCTGCATGTTCTCCGATATGCCGCGCGCGCACTATGATGAAGAACTGGCGCAGCATCAGGAAGGCGTACTCGACATCATCCAGCGGGCGGGAATTAACGTGCTGTGGAATGATAACGACGGTGGATGTAAAGGAGCCTGCGATCGGGTGCCGCACCAGAATATGACTAAGCTGAACCTGCCGGGACAGTGTATTGATGGTGAATGCTATGATGACGTCCTGTTCCACGGGCTGGAAGAGTACATTAATAATCTGCAAGGTGACGGCGTGATTGTGCTGCACACCATCGGCAGCCACGGTCCGACCTATTACAACCGCTATCCTGCGCAGTTCAAGAAATTTACGCCAACCTGCGACACCAACGAGATCCAGACCTGTTCCCAGCAACAGTTGGTCAATACATACGACAACACGATTCTTTATGTTGACTATATTGTTGATAAAGCAATCAATATACTGAAAGAGCATCAGGATAATTTCACCACCAGCCTGGTCTATCTTTCCGATCACGGTGAATCCTTAGGGGAAAATGGCGTCTATTTGCACGGCCTGCCGTATTCGATTGCGCCAGATACGCAAAAACATGTGCCGATGCTGCTGTGGCTCTCAGAAGATTATCAGCAACGCTATCAGGTCTCTCAGACATGTTTGCAAAAACGGGCAAGCTCAGAAGATTTCTCACAGGATAATCTGTTCTCGACTCTGCTGGGATTAACGGGCGTGCAAACACAGAAATATCAGGCGGCAGATGATATTCTGCAACCCTGCCGGGGAGGCTAAGCGAATGAAAATTCTGATTGTTGAAGACGATACGTTGTTATTACAGGGACTGATACTCGCCGCGCAAACAGAAGGCTATGCCTGCGACGGCGTATCAACCGCCCGGGCAGCGGAACAATGCCTGGAGACCGGACATTACAGTCTGGTGGTTCTGGATCTCGGCTTACCGGATGAAGACGGTCTGCACTTCCTGAACCGGATCAGGCAGAAAAAATACACCGTACCTGTGCTTATCCTCACCGCCCGCGATACGGTGAAAGACCGGGTCAGCGGGCTGGACGTGGGTGCAGATGACTATCTGGTCAAACCGTTCGCGCTGGAAGAACTGCACGCCCGCATCCGGGCGCTGCTGCGTCGTCATAACAATCAGGGTGAAAGTGAGTTAATTGTCAGTAACCTGACGCTGAATATCGGTCGTCGCCAGGTGTGGATGGACGGGCAAGAGATTATCTTAACGCCGAAAGAATACGCGCTCCTGTCGCGCCTGATGCTCAAGGCTGGCAGTCCGGTTCACCGGGAAATTCTGTATAACGACATCTACAGTTGGGATAACGAACCGTCGACCAATACGCTGGAAGTCCACATCCATAATCTGCGCGATAAAGTGGGGAAATCACGTATCCGCACGGTCAGGGGATTTGGCTATATGCTGGTCGCCACTGAGGAAAGCTAAGTGAAGCTGCTGCAATATCTAAAACGACCGCTCCCTCTTCGCCAACGGTTAATACTGACGATAGGTCTAATTCTGTTGGTCTTTCAACTCATTAGCACCTTCTGGTTGTGGCACGAAAGTACTGAGCAAATACAGTTATTCGAGCAGGCGCTGCGCGATAACCGTAACAACGATCGCCACATCATGCATGAGATCCGCGAGGCCATCGCCAGCCTGATCGTCCCCGGCATCTTTATGGTCAGCCTGACGCTGCTGATTTGCTACCAGGCAGTGCGACGTATTACTCGCCCGCTGGCGGATCTGCAAAAAGAGTTAGAAGCGCGGGCAGCCGATAACCTGGCCCCCATTGAAATTCACAGTTCAACCGTTGAGATACAGGCGGTCGTCTCAGCGCTCAACGAGCTGGTGACGCGGCTGACCACCACTATCGAAAACGAACGCTTATTTACCGCCGATGTCGCCCACGAACTACGCACGCCGCTGTCAGGCGTTCGCCTGCATCTGGAATTATTATCCAAAACCCATAAAGTCGACGTTTCGCCGTTAATTGCCCGCCTTGACCAAATGATGGACAGCGTGTCGCAACTGCTGCAACTCGCCCGCGTCGGGCAGTCGTTTTCGGCCGGAAGCTACCAACATGTCAAACTGCTGGAGGACGTGATTCTGCCCTCCTATGACGAACTCAGCACCATGCTGGACCAGCGCCAGCAGACGCTGCTCCTCCCGCAAAGCGCGGCGGACGTTGTCGTACGTGGCGACGCAACGCTGTTACGCATGCTGCTGCGCAATCTGGTAGAGAACGCCCACCGTTACAGCCCGGAAGGCACTACTATTACGATCGGCCTGAATACCGAACATGATGCCGTCATGGCCGTCGAAGATGAAGGTCCAGGCATTGATGAAAGTAAATGCGGGGAGTTAAGCAAAGCGTTTGTACGGATGGACAGCCGTTTTGGCGGCATTGGGCTGGGGCTGAGCATTGTCAGTCGGATCACCCAGCTACATCACGGGCATTTCTATTTGCAGAATCGTCAGGGAACGAGCGGCACTCGCGCCTGGGTGGAATTAGCGAAAGCTCAGTAAGAACTCACCCATACGTACAAAAAGCTGCTGACGATCAGCACGCTACACAGGGCAGTTAAACTTTCATAAATGCGGGTTTTCATGACACTCTCCTCCGAAACTATGGAGGAGAGTTTGCCTGAAGGATATTAAGCCAACCTTAAGTCGCTGTGATAGATCAACATAATGCGCCGGATGGCAGTTGGCGCCTTATCCGGCCTACTGAGTACAACGCTACCCGCAGGCCTGAAAGCTGATTACTCATCAATACGCGGATGCTGCTGCACCAGACGCGAACGCTTAAGCTGCAATTCCGCAATTTCCTGATCGATATCTTCGATTTTATGCTCGATGTTATCGTAGTGCTCACCAAGGATCTCTTTCGCTTCCTGAATATCCGAAGCGGCAGGCGTCGCCCCTTTCAGTGGCTTATTTGCGGTCTCTTTCATGGTGATACCGGTAATTAAACCAACCACCGCAATCACCATCAGGTAGTAAGCAGGCATCATCAGATTCTGCGAACTTTCCACCAGCCAGGCAGCCAGGGTCGGCGTCAGACCCGCAACCAGGACCGAGATATTAAATGCCGCCGCCAACGCGCTATAACGAATATGCGTCGGGAACATCGCCGGTAACGTTGACGCCATCACCCCGGTAAAGCAGTTGAGGATCACCGCCAGCATCAGCAGCCCGGCAAAAATCAGGCCGATGACATTACTGTTAATCAGGATAAATGCCGGAATGGCCAGCACAAACAGCGCAATACTGCCCATAATAACAAACGGGCGACGACCGAAGCGGTCACTGAGCAGACCCATCACCGGCTGCACAAACAGCATACCAATCATGATGGCGATAATAATCAACACGCCGTGGTCTTCAGAGTAATGCAGGTTATGCGACAGATAGCTCGGCATATAGGTGAGCAGCATGTAATAGGTAACGTTGGTGGCAATCACCAGACCGATACACGCCAGCAGGCTACGCCAGTGTTTGGTCGCAATCTCTTTAAACGAAACCTTCGGACCTTCCTGCAGGCCCTCACGGTCGCCCTGTTCCAGTTTATCAACGTGCTGCTGGAACGCCGGCGTCTCTTCCAGCGCATGACGCAGATACAAACCAATCAGCCCTAACGGCAGCGCCAGGAAGAACGGAATACGCCAGCCCCACTCAAGGAAATTTGCCTCGCCGACAATGGTTGAAATCAGAACCACCACGCCCGCGCCCAGCACAAACCCGGCGATCGAACCGAAGTCCAGCCAGCTACCCATAAATCCACGCTTACGGTCAGGCGAATATTCCGCGACAAAAATCGACGCCCCGGTGTACTCTCCGCCGACCGAGAACCCCTGTGCCATCTTACACAGCAACAGCAGAATCGGCGCCCAGATACCAATCGAGGCATACGAGGGAATAAGACCGATACAGAAGGTACTGATCGACATAATCACAATGGTGATAGCGAGGATCTTCTGACGACCGTATTTATCGCCGAGCATACCGAAGAACAATCCGCCAAGCGGTCGAATCAGAAAGGGAACAGAGAAGGTGGCGAGCGCGGCAACCATCTGCACGCTGGGGTCAGCCCCCGGGAAGAACACTTTACCTAATGCGTAAGCAACAAACCCATAAACACCAAAATCAAACCACTCCATCGCATTACCTAACGACGCCGCGGTAATGGCTTTTCGCAATTTTCCGTCATCAATGATGGTGACATCGCGCAGCGTAATGGGTTTTATTTTTTTCCTTTTTAGCATACCAGTCCTCTTAGACTTAGCCCTGTCGCGCACAGTTCGACGCTCCTAACGCAACATGCGCTAAGGTCATCGCCGAGCGGGGAATGCACAGACGCAATCCCTGTAACAAGCGTAGCAGGTTTACTTACACTGGCTGGAAACGAGCAGTACAACCGAACCTGTTGACGCCTGATTGGGCGGTTAATGACCTCTTTACCCTAACAGTGTTTAAATTTGTGATCAACTTCACACATGGTATTTCATTTCGTCAACCTGCGTAAATAAGGTCATTCTGAGTCAGCTTTTTTACATGTCATGCTTGCGATTTACTGACAATTAAATACAAGAATAAATCGCTTTATTGCGCCAACAATCACAGCGGTCACTATTATTCTGCTAGCAAAAAAATCACCTAATCCCTTCACAAAAAGATCACAGCTTTTTTAATAATCACAGCGCTTGAGAACTTTTGCGCGGAATATGTGATGAAGATAACTAAAACATCGTTTTATTTTGATTGAATCAACGTTCCCATGAATGCAAACTAATTCCAGACGCAATATCCCTGGGAGCAGCAACATGCTCAACGTATGCCGCGTTAGATTCTATAAAACAAAGAGATAGCGATTACCTTTGTTAAGAAATTTTAGTAACCATTTGAATTTATTAATTTTTAACTCCTTGCGCATATAGTGCCTGCGACAAGATATGAGGACGTTTATGAAAATTAAAGCCACGATTGAACGCATCCCCGGCGGAATGATGTTGATTCCCCTGTTATTAGGCGCAGTGTTAAATACCTTGGCTCCCGATACCGGCGCGTATTTCGGTTCGTTTACCAAAGGTATGATCAGCGGAACGGTGCCTATTCTGGCAGTGTGGTTTTTTTGTATTGGCGCATCTATTGATTTACGGGCAACCGGTACAGTATTACGTAAGTCCGGTACGCTGGTTATCACCAAAATAGCCGTGGCGTGGGTTGTGGCAATGATAGCCGCGTCATTTATTCCTGATACCGGTATTCAAACCGGGTTCTTTGCGGGACTTTCGGTACTGGCAATTGTTTCCGCGATGGATATGACCAACGGTGGTCTGTACGCCAGCCTGATGAACCAGTACGGAACGAAAGAAGAGTCCGGCGCATTTGTGTTGATGTCTCTGGAATCCGGTCCGTTGATGACGATGGTGATCCTTGGTTCAGCGGGCCTGGCCTCCTTCGAGCCACACCATTTTATCGGCGCGGTATTACCGTTCCTGATTGGCTTTACGCTGGGTAATCTGGATCACGATCTGCGTTCTTTCTTCAGCAAAGCCACGCCGGTGCTGATCCCGTTCTTCGGCTTTGCGCTGGGCAACACCATTAACCTGAGCGTCATCGTTGATACCGGTCTGTTGGGTATTCTGCTGGGCGTCGCGGTTATCGTTATCACCGGTATCCCGCTGATTATTGCTGACCGCGTTATCGGTGGCGGGAACGGTACGGCAGGTGTGGCAGCCTCTTCTGCGGCAGGCGCTGCGGTGGCAAACCCGGTGATTATCGCCCAGATTAACCCGGCATTTGAACCGGTTGCCGCCTCCGCCACAGCGCTGGTCGCCGCCAGCGTGATTGTCACCGCCATTTTGGTGCCAATTATCACCGCGCTGTATGCCAAACGCTTTAATAAAAACCTGGTCGCCAACGAGACGGCGGCTACCCCGGCAGACTCTCTGCACCACTAACTCTGCCTTAGCCCCACTGACCGTCCCTGCTCAATTGATGAGTGGGGACGGTGCAAAAATCTCCTCAACCATCGCATCAGCCAGCCGTTTCGCCGAACACAATCGCGGCATTCCCAACGCCACATTCTGCCATCGCTGCGTCACCGACCAGCTCACCGGATGGCGCTGCGCATCACACCAGTCGCCTAACCAACTCAACATATCGTTGTGCTCGCCCGAGCCGCCAACCGTCGGCGCGCTGAGCCAATGATGATAATAATGACGCGTAGCGGGCGCCGCATTCACGCTGTCTGCCAGCGTCTGAGCTGCCATGATGCGCAGATTGTCTTTAAGCATTGAGACCACATCGGCATTCGCTAATCGGCAGGCGTCACCAAAAGCTCCCCAGCGCAGTTCTTCCAGCGCGACAAAACAGCGTCCGGGTAACGACCAGCCGTCATACGCCCCAGCCCGCCACCGGGTAAAAATTTGCTCACTGTGCTCGCCCGCCTGAACCGTCAGGCCGCGTTGCGTCAATGCCTTCTCTTTATACGCGCCGCGTTGAGTGAACCAGTCTGTAAGCGAATTTATCTGCTGTATGAGACCGGGGGTGGACAGCCCCCGCGGATGTTCGGTCTGTTGCAAAAACATTAGCCGTTCGGCGATGCGCACCAGCGCCAGATGGCCCGGGTCGATCATGCCCGCCAACTTCTCCACCAGCTTCAGACGCATCACCAGATGCTCGCTGGACACTCCCGCCATCACCCACGCCCGCAGTTGCGTCTGGGATAGCACCTCCTGCGTCAGGCGCGCACGCAGCCGCTGCTGCTGTTGCAGAAAACCGCCGGAACGTTTGGTTTCATCTCCTTGAACCAGATCGACCATAAACTTCGGGTAGACACACTCCAGCGTCCGCCCGGGGCCTTCCAGTAACACGTTAGTCATGTGTGCTCAGTTGCAAAAAGGGTGTTGATATCGTCGCGCAGCAAGCGGGAATCTTCATAAAGCCATGCCGCCGTCGTAATGCGATGCTGTAATTGTTCATTCAACGCATTCACCGCAGACTCATTTTGCTGGCGCAGGGTCAGGCTCTCACGCAGGCTCGCCTGTAATTGCGCCAGACACAGCGAAAAATCAGCAAAAAACGTGGCCATGCCTGCCGTAACGGAAATATCGACCTGAGCAACCAAAGCTTTACGAATTTGTTGGCAAAACTGGGTAACGTAATGCACAAGGCTCTTGTGCAGCGCGCCCATATCAATGAGATAACGCGTTTTTGTTTCGACATAATCATTCCATCCCCAGTTGGGTTGGTTCAGCCAACGGGAGAAAGTGTCACGCACCACACCGCCAGTAGACGACGTATTTTCCGCCGGAATATCCTGTTCAATAGCCTCATTAAATAGCTGGCGGGTATTAAAATTAAACATCGCCGCATGAAAGGCCGGAAAACGGATCCGCGCACGAAATCCAGCGTGATTCAGCTCCTCTTTCACCCGCAATTCAATAGGCCGCATAGCGTCATTGAGTGCCCGGGACAGGGTCGACTCAAGCTGCTCAAAACGTAGCGCTAAATCCCGGCTAATACTCTCCTGGGCTGCCAGCAATACCCCTTCACAGGACGAGCGCATTTTATCTAAGACGATTTTCGCCTGCCCTTCGTCATGCAGCACCAGCATTTCACCCGCCATTTCAGCCGTTATAGCGCCTGATCCCTGGCCGTGCGGTGACATCATCAGGACGTTTTCTTTGACAAAAAACGTATTGATGCCGCACAGAATCTCAGTTTGTTGCTCATTGAGATAGGTCGCGGCAGATGCGAGCGCCAGTTCTACTTCATGGTTAACTTCATCGCTCACTCGCCCCTGACTTACCTGTAACTGCTGCATATCCTCTTCAATATGCGTAATGTTCAGCCGCAGTTTTTCATAGGCCACCGTTAATCCGTGGGCGCGAAACTCCAGATATTCGTGCGCGCTTTGCGCATAGTTCAATAACTTATGCGACGCGGAACGTAACGCATACAGCGAAGCATTGGCGTGAGCGGCATGAATCACGTTCTGGATCGGCTGCTCAAACAACGAATCTTCCCACAGTAAATCGGCGGCATGACGGATGTGCTCCGTATCCTCAAGATCGGTGGTACGCCAGCGCCTGCCCAGCGCCGCTTCGGCAAAATCCTGTACCCAGCGTTGCACCTGATGATCCGGCAACCGCCCGCGGGTGGTTAGCTCATGACGCGCTCTGTTCGCCAGATAGCCCCACATCGAGGAAACCGGATAGATCCGTTCAGGGGTGATTCCGCCTTGCATCAGCGTGCCGGAAATCAAAGCCCGCACCTGCTCTTCATCATCACTGTTGCGGTCTTTCTGATCGAATTTGTTGACCAGCGCGTACAGCGGCACTGTTTTCCCGACCGCCATAATCGCCCGACGGACTTCCTCATCAGAAATCGACTTCAGTTGGGTGTAATCCATTACCGCCAGGACCGCAGAAGCCCGCGCCAGCTGTTCATTCAGCATTTTTTGTAAGTGCGGTTGTCCGGCCTCGTTCGGCCCCGGCGTATCCAGCAGCGTTAATTGCCCCGGATAGCTTGCCTGTCCGGCCAAATGGACAAATTCGACCTCGATAACCGGAATATGCTCAATCGCGGCATAGGCGGCAAAAGGAAAATCAGCCTCCAGCGCTTTTGACAAACGCACCAAGTCATTCAGGCTTTTAAGACAATGGAAAATAGGCTGTGCGCCAAGATAATACCGTTCAAATGCCACGCCGTTTTCAATATGCTGCAGCAGGACGTTCATATCCTTATCAATTTCCAGCGTCTGCGTAAGACGCTGGCGATCGCATGCCCGCATGCGCTGCTGTAAAACCTTCATTAAGGCTTCGATCGGCGCGACATGCGAAAAATGCAGTACCGGCTCTTTCTGCCCCGGCGTATGGCGAATAAGCGTCGGTAACGCCGTCATCGGACGATTACGATTAGGTAAAACTTCTGTGCCGACAATCGCGTTAATCGTCGTCGATTTTCCCGCTTTCATGGTGCCAACGATGGCCAGCACCATTTCCAGACGCGTAATCTTGCGCAGCTCATTATTAAGCGTCGCCTGCTGGGCATCCATACCACGCGCGCTGAAATGCAGGGGCTGAACAACCTGTCTGCTATGCTCTCCATGTTGCAGCGCGACATCATCCAACGACGTGATGGGCAATTTTTGTAATTGCCGGAGATGTTCAAGAGAGAGCATCAGCAAGCGTTCCGCTTCCTGACTTAATTCATATATTGTCTGTGTGTGCATGGAAAATTTTTCCTTAACGCAAATGGCATTACTTTTATTTAGCCTAATCGTTTTATTTATAGATTTTCGGCTTTTATAATTACGTGTGGAAATAATTAAAATCGAAACAACCAATTGATATTATTAAAATAAATTTGGCATATAACCGCTGGCCTGATGCCTCTCACTTATGTAATAAGTAAGAAAGATAAACAGCGTAGTTCAGTTTTAAAGAATACCCGCTGAATTCCCCTACTAAAATTAAGGGGCCAGGAGATATTCAACCATCAGGACGTAGACACCCGTAAGCGGTGTTACCTATAAATATCAGTTATTTCGCCTCACCTTATCTTAAATAACCTGGCGTAGCAATTTCCCTTAAAAAATATTGCGCCATACTTCATTGCTGTGAAAGCAAAGGATCTTTACAGCAGATCATTTTGCTTTATCACGCAGTAGTCCCGACAAAAGCAGGGATTTTATGTATAATTGCGGCCTTTTTCGGCAATCTGCCATTTTTTGGGCGCATTTGCCCCTGCTGACTTTTGAGGAAATCCACATGTCATTACCACACTGCCCACAATGCAACTCCGAATACACTTACGAAGATAACGGCATGTTCATCTGCCCGGAATGCGCTCACGAATGGAACGATGCTGAACCGGCTCAGGACAGCGACGAACTTATCGTTAAAGATGCTAACGGCAACCTGCTGGCCGACGGCGACAGCGTTACCATAGTGAAAGACCTGAAGGTAAAAGGTAGCTCTTCAATGCTGAAGATCGGTACCAAAGTAAAAAACATTCGTCTGGTGGAAGGCGATCACAACATCGATTGCAAAATCGATGGCTTTGGCCCAATGAAGCTGAAATCAGAGTTTGTGAAAAAGAACTGATGCAAATTGCCTGATGGCGCTGCGCTAATCAGGCCTGTGTCAGCTCATCTGCCAGGCGGGAAGCTCATACTTCCCGCCTGGTTTATTTTTGCAGACGCTAACTACACTTAACTGGTTTCTTTTACCTGAGGTAAAGATCATGCCGTTAAGTCCCTATATCTCCTTTGCAGGCAACTGCGCAGACGCCATCGCCTACTACCAAAAAACATTAGGCGCCGAGCTGCTCTACAAAATCAACTTCGGTGAAATGCCCAAATCGGCGCAGGACAGTGAAGAAGGTTGCCCTTCAGGAATGAAATTCCCCGATACCGCTATCGCCCACGCCAACCTGCGTGTTGCGGGCAGCGACATTATGATGAGCGATAGCGCCCCCGATGGAAATGCCCACTACTCTGGCTTTACGCTGGTGCTCGACACGCAAAATGTCGACGAAGGCAAGCGCTGGTTTGATAACCTCGCGGCAAACGGAAAAATCGAAATGGACTGGCAGGAAACCTTCTGGGCCCACGGTTTTGGTAAAGTGAGCGACCAGTATGGCGTACCGTGGATGATCAACGTCGTCAAACAGCAGCAACCTACCGAGTAATCCAACGGGAGGCTTGTCCTCCCGTACTGTCATCAAAAATCGCTCAACTCTTCATCGTTGAGTAACCATCCCTTAACGAAAACGTCACATTGATCCGCCACGATGGGGCCACTTTTTTAGGGAGGCCGCATCATGCAAACGATTATCCGCGTCGAGAAACTCTCCAAATCCTTCAACCAGCATCAGGCGCTCAATGCGGTTGATCTGAACATCTGTTCCGGTGAGATGGTGGCTCTGCTTGGGCCGTCTGGCTCCGGCAAATCCACCCTTTTACGTCATTTAAGCGGTTTGATCACCGGGGATAAATCGCCCGGTAGCCATGTTGAGCTGTTGGGTCGCACCGTCCAACACGAAGGTCGGCTGGCACGCGATATCCGCCAAAGTCGCGCCCACACCGGCTATATCTTCCAGCAGTTCAATCTGGTTAACCGTCTGACGGTACTGGAGAACGTCCTGATTGGCGCGCTCGGCAGCACGCCGTTCTGGCGCACCTGTTTTAGCTGGTTCAGTCAGGAGCAGAAACAGCGCGCGCTCCAGGCGCTGACCCGCGTTGGCATGGCGCACTTTGCGTATCAGCGCGTTTCCACGCTTTCGGGCGGGCAACAGCAGCGCGTCGCTATCGCCCGGGCGCTGATGCAGCAGGCCAAAGTGATCCTGGCCGACGAGCCTATTGCCTCGCTGGACCCGGAATCCGCACGCATCGTAATGGATACCCTGCGCGACATTAATCAGACCGACGGCATCACCGTGGTCGTCACGCTGCACCAGGTGGATTACGCCCTGCGCTATTGCGAACGCATCGTCGCGCTGCGCCAGGGCAACGTCTTCTTTGACGGCAGCAGCCAGCATTTTGATAACGATCGATTTGACCATCTCTACCGCAGCATGAACCGCGTCGCACAGAACGCGCAGGCTGCCTGACATCCCCACAATGAGGAATGGAAATGAGCTATAAGACAGTTGCCGCGCTGGCCTTTACCAGCATGTTTAGTCTCAGCACCCTGCTCAGCCCGGTCCATGCCGAAGAGCAGGAAAAAGCGCTGAACTTTGGCATTATTTCGACCGAATCACAGCAAAACCTGAAGCCGCAGTGGGAACCGTTCCTGAAGGACATGGAAAAGTCACTGGGTGTAAAAGTGAACGCCTTCTTCGCCCCGGACTACGCCGGGATCATCCAGGGAATGCGCTTTAACAAAGTCGATATCGCCTGGTACGGCAACCTCTCGGCAATGGAAGCGGTGGATCGCGCTAACGGACAAGTGTTTGCCCAGACCGTCGCCGCCGACGGATCCCCGGGGTACTGGAGCGTGTTGATCGTTAACAAAGATAGTCCGATCAACAACCTGAACGATCTGATCGCCAAACGTAAAGATCTGACCTTCGGCAACGGCGATCCCAACTCCACGTCCGGCTTCCTCGTCCCCGGTTACTACGTCTTCGCCAAAAACAACATCTCCGCCAGTGATTTCAAACGCACCGTTAACGCCGGACACGAAACCAACGCGCTGGCCGTTGCCAACAAGCAGGTCGATGTCGCCACCAACAACACCGAAAACCTCGACAAACTGAAAACTTCCGCACCGGAAAAACTGAAAGAACTGAAGGTGATCTGGAAGTCACCGCTGATCCCGGGCGATCCGATCGTCTGGCGTAAAAACCTCTCCGAAACCACCAAGGACAAGGTGTACGACTTCTTTATGAACTACGGCAAAACGCCGGAACAGAAAACCGTACTTGAACGCCTGGGCTGGGCGCCGTTCCGTGCCTCCAGCGACCTGCAACTGGTGCCAATTCGTCAACTGGCGCTGTTTAAAGAGATGCAGGGCGTGAAGGACAACAAAGGGCTGAACGAGGAACAGAAAGCCAGCAAAACCTCGGCGCTGAAAGCGCAGCTCGACGATCTGGACCGTCTGACCGCCGCGCTGGGCGCTATGACCAGCGTCACCAAAGCGGTGCAGTGATTTGTAGACCGGATTGTAGGCCGGATAAGCGCAGCGCCATCCGGCCTACCACGCAAACACACGTACCAACGGAGCTAAACATGCAAACCATCACCGTCGCCCCGCCCAAACGTAGCTGGTTCTCGCTACTGAGCTGGGCCATTCTTCTCGCCGTGTTGGTGGTCTCGTGGAAAGGTGCCGAAATGGCTCCGCTCACGCTGATCCAGGATTCCGGCAATATGGCGACCTTCGCCGCCGACTTCTTCCCGCCGGACTTCAGCCAGTGGCAGGACTATCTCGGTGAAATGGCCGTCACCCTGCAAATCGCCGTCTGGGGTACCGCCCTCGCCGTGGTGCTGTCGATTCCTTTCGGCCTGATGTGCGCCGATAACCTCGTGCCGTGGTGGATTTACCAGCCGATGCGCAGAGCGATGGACGCCTGCCGCGCCATCAACGAAATGGTCTTCGCCATGCTGTTCGTGGTCGCCGTCGGCTTAGGTCCGTTCGCCGGGGTGATGGCGCTATTTATCCACACTACCGGGGTGCTCTCCAAGCTGCTTTCCGAAGCGGTAGAAGCCATTGAACCGGGTCCGGTAGAAGGCATTCGCGCCACCGGGGCCAACAAAATTGAAGAGATCCTCTACGGCGTTTTGCCGCAGGTGATGCCGCTGCTGATCTCCTACTCGCTGTACCGTTTTGAGTCCAACGTTCGCTCGGCCACGGTGGTCGGCATGGTGGGCGCAGGCGGTATCGGCGTGACCTTATGGGAGGCGATCCGCGGCTTCCAGTTCCAGCAAACCTGCGCCCTGATGGTGTTAATCATCGTCACCGTCAGCCTGCTGGATTTCCTTTCCCAGCGTTTGCGTAAGCACTTTATCTGATTAACGAGGCATTGATTGCTATGCACTTGTCTACACATCCGACCAGTTATCCAACGCGTTATCAGGAAATTGCCGCGAGACTTGAGCAGGAGCTTCGTCAACATTATCGCTGTGGGGACTATCTGCCCGCCGAGCAGCAGCTTGCCGCGCGCTACGAGGTGAATCGCCACACCCTGCGCCGCGCCATTGACCAGTTGGTTGAGCGCGGTTGGGTTCAACGTCGCCAGGGCGTCGGCGTGCTGGTGCTGATGCGCCCGTTTGATTACCCGCTCAATGCCCAGGCGCGTTTCAGTCAGAACCTGCTGGACCAGGGTAGCCACCCCACCAGCGAAAAACTGCTGGCGGTGCTGCGCCCGGCCTCCAGCCATATTGCCGACGCGCTCAGCATTAACGAAGGCGACAACGTGATTCACCTGCGCACTCTGCGCCGGGTTAACGGCATCGCCCTGTGCCAAATCGACCACTATTTTTCCGACCTCACGCTGTGGCCGCTTATGCAGGGCTTTACCAGCGGTTCGTTGCATGACTACTTACGCGAACAGTCCGGTCTGACGCTCCTGCGCACGCAAACACGCATCAGCGCCCGCCGGGCCCAGGCCAAAGAGAGCAAGGTGCTGGAAATCCCCAACATGGCGCCGCTGCTGTGCGTGCGCACCCTGAACCACCGTGAAGGCGAAGAGCAGGCGGCGGAATACTCCGTCAGCCTGACCCGCGCCGACATGATCGAATTCACTATGGAGCACTGAATGCATTTCGATACCGCCACCCGCCAGCGCTGGATGCGCGCGCTGGCTTACAGCAATGCCGATGCGCTGAACGCCCGCATCAACGCGCTCAAACTGACGCCGGACTATGAACTTATCCGCGCACCGGAATGCGGACTGATGCAAATCCAGGCCCGCATGGGCGGTACCGGCAATCGCTTCTTTGCTGGCGACACCACGCTCACCCGCGCGGTGGTGCGCCTGACGAGCGGCACGCTGGGTTACAGCTACCTGCTGGGACGTAACAAACACCATGCCGAGCAGTGCGCGGTAATTGACGCCCTGCTGCAGGAACAAACGCATTTCCAAAGCTTAATGGAAACCTTGATTGTCCCGCTGGAAGCGGAACGCGATGCGCTGATTAGCGCACGCCGTGCCGAAATCAACGCCAGCCGGGTCGACTTCTTCACGCTGGTACGCGGAGATAACGCATGACCTTACAAACCGCTTTTAATTTACCCGTTCAGGATGCGCAGCAGAGCTTTCGTCGCCTGCTGAAAGCCATGAGTGAACCGGGCGTGATCGTCGCCCTGCATCAACTGAAACATGGCTGGCAGCCGCTGGGCCTGGCAACCACCAGCGTGCTGCTGACGCTGGTTGATGGCGACACGCCGGTCTGGCTGGCGCCGTCGATGGATAACGATATTGCCCGGCAGAATCTGCGTTTTCATACCAACGCGCCGCTGGTGGATCAGCCACAGCTGGCGGCATTTGCTGTCGCCGACGAACGCATCAGCAGCGAACAGCTAAACGCCCTCTCCGCCGGTTCCGCCGTCGCGCCAGAGACCAGCGCAACGCTGATTGTTCAGGTCTCTGGCTTAAGCGGCGGACGCATGCTGCGTCTGACCGGCGCCGGTATCGCCGAGGAACGCATGATCGCGCCGCAGCTGCCGGAATGCCTGATTCACGAACTCACCGAACGCCCTCATCCGTTCCCGCTGGGGGTCGATCTGATCCTCACCTGCGGCGAACGCCTGCTGGCTATTCCGCGAACGGCTCATGTGGAGGTGTGCTGATGTACGTCGCTGTCAAAGGGGGCGAAAAGGCGATAGCCAGCGCCCACGCCCTGCAGGAAAACCGACGCCGGGGCGAGGAGACCATTGCCGAACTGAGCGTCGCGCAAATCGAACAGCAGATGAACCTGGCCGTCGACCGGGTGATGACCGAAGGCGGCATCGCCGACCGCGAACTGGCGGCGCTGGCGCTAAAGCAGGCCAGCGGCGATAACGTCGAAGCCATCTTTTTGCTGCGCGCCTATCGCACGACGTTGGCAAAGGTGGCAGTCAGCGAACCGGTAAACAGTGCGGAAATGCGCCTTGAACGCCGAATCTCCGCGGTCTACAAGGACATTCCCGGCGGGCAACTGTTAGGTCCAACCTACGATTACACCCATCGCCTGCTGGATTTTACCCTGCTGGCCAATGGTGAAACGCCGCCGCTGCGCTGCGTGGATAACACGCAGGATGCCTCCCCGCACGTCTTTTCCCTGCTGGCAAACCAGGGGCTGGCAAAACGCGAAGAAGATAACGGCGACGCACCCGATGATATCACTCGCACGCCGCCGGTTTACCCGTGCTCGCGTGCCTCACGCCTGCAACAGCTGATGCGCGGCGACGAGGGCTATCTGTTGGCACTGGCCTACTCCACCCAACGCGGTTACGGACGCAACCACCCGTTTGCCGCCGAGATCCGCAGCGGCTACGTCGCGCTGGAAACCGTACCGGAAGAGCTGGGATTTGCGGTGAACGTCGGCGAACTGCTGATGACGGAGTGTGAAATGGTCAACGGCTTTGTCGCGCCAGAGAACGAATCTCCCCATTTTACCCGCGGCTACGGGCTGGTGTTCGGCATGAGCGAACGTAAAGCGATGGCGATGGCGCTGGTGGACCGTGCCTTACAGGCGGCCGAATACGATGAAACGGTCACGGGGCCGGCGCAGGACGAAGAGTTCGTGCTGGCGCATGCGGATAACGTCGAGGCGGCGGGTTTTGTATCGCACCTCAAACTCCCCCATTACGTCGATTTCCAGGCCGAACTGGAATTGCTCAAACGCCTGCAACAGGAGGCCGCCCGTGACCGCTAACCTCTCCGGCTACAACTTTGCGTATCTTGATGAACAGACCAAACGCATGATCCGCCGCGCCATTTTAAAAGCGGTAGCCATCCCCGGCTATCAGGTGCCGTTCGGCGGACGCGAAATGCCGATGCCCTACGGCTGGGGCACGGGCGGCATTCAGCTTACCGCCAGCGTGATTGGCGAACCGGACGTGCTGAAGGTGATTGACCAGGGCGCAGACGACACCACCAACGCCGTGTCGATCCGCAATTTCTTCAAACGCGTGACGGGCGTGGTGACGACGGAACGTACCGAAGACGCCACGCTGATCCAGACCCGCCACCGCATCCCGGAAACACCCTTGGTGGAAGATCAGATAATCATTTTCCAGGTGCCAATCCCTGAGCCACTGCGCTTTATTGAACCGCGCGAAACGGAAACCCGCACCATGCACGCGCTGGAAGAGTACGGCATCATGCAGGTGAAACTGTATGAAGATATCGCCCGCTTCGGCCATATCGCCACGACCTACGCCTATCCGGTGAAGGTCAATAACCGCTACGTCATGGACCCATCGCCCATCCCGAAATTCGACAATCCGAAGATGGACATGATGCCGGCCCTGCAACTGTTTGGCGCTGGTCGTGAAAAGCGCATCTATGCCGTTCCACCTTACACCCGCGTAGAGAGCCTCGATTTCGACGATCACCCGTTTACCGTGCAGAGCTGGGATGAGCCTTGCGCCATCTGCGGCTCTACCCACAGCTATCTCGATGAAGTGGTGCTCGATGACACCGGCAAACGCATGTTTGTCTGTTCCGACACCGACTACTGCCGCCAACAGAGCGAGGCTCTCAGCAAATGACGCAACCGCTGCTTTCAGTCAACAACCTGACTCATCTCTACGCGCCGGGCAAAGGCTTCAGCGACGTCTCGTTTGACCTGTGGCCTGGCGAAGTGCTGGGCATCGTCGGCGAGTCCGGTTCCGGCAAAACCACTCTGCTGAAATCAATCTCTTCACGTCTGACGCCACAGAACGGTGAAATTTTGTATCAGAACCGTTCGTTGTACGACATGAACGAGGCCGACCGCCGCCGTCTGCTGCGCACCGAGTGGGGCGTGGTGCATCAGCATCCGCTGGATGGCCTGCGCCGTCAGGTTTCCGCAGGCGGCAATATCGGCGAACGCCTGATGGCCACCGGCGCGCGCCACTATGGCGACATTCGCGCCACCGCGCAGCGTTGGCTGGAGGAGGTGGAGATCCCCGCCTCACGTATCGACGACCTGCCGACCACCTTCTCCGGCGGCATGCAGCAACGCCTGCAGATCGCCCGTAACCTCGTCACCCACCCGAAGCTGGTGTTTATGGATGAACCCACCGGCGGGCTGGACGTATCGGTACAGGCCAAACTGCTGGATCTGCTGCGCGGCCTGGTGGTGGAACTGGATCTGGCGGTGGTGATTGTCACCCACGATCTGGGCGTGGCGCGTCTGCTGGCGGACCGTTTGCTGGTGATGAAGCAGGGTCAGGTAGTGGAAAGTGGGTTAACCGACCGCGTGCTCGACGATCCGCATCATCCGTATACCCAGCTGCTGGTGTCGTCCGTATTGCAGAACTGATTTTTTGTTGTGCCCGATGGCGCTGCGCTTATCGGGCCTACCTGGATCGCACTTTTGTAGGCCGGATAAGGCGCAGCCGCCATCCGGCAAGAAATCTCGAGGCAAAAATGATTCGCGTTGAAAATGTCAGTAAAACCTTCGTGCTCCACCAGCAAAACGGCGTACGTCTGCCAGTGCTGCAAAACGCCACTCTGGCAGTGAAAAGCGGCGAATGCGTGGTGCTGCACGGTCATTCGGGCAGCGGTAAATCCACGTTGCTGCGTTCGCTGTACGCCAACTACCTGCCGGATGAAGGGCACATCCACATTCGCCACAGCGATGAATGGGTCGATCTGGTGCAGGCCCCGGCGCGCAAAGTGCTGGAAGTTCGCCGTTCAACCATCGGCTGGGTGAGCCAGTTTCTGCGCGTGATCCCCCGTGTCTGCGCCATGGATGTGGTGATGCAGCCGCTGCTGGATCTCGGCGTATCCCGTGAAGAATGCGCCGCGAAAGCCGCCAGCCTGTTAACGCGTCTCAACGTACCGGAACGCCTGTGGCACCTGGCGCCATCGACCTTTTCCGGTGGCGAACAGCAGCGCGTTAACATCGCCCGCGGGTTTATCGTCGATTACCCTATTTTGCTGCTCGATGAGCCGACCGCCTCATTGGACGCCAAAAACAGCGCTGCCGTGGTGGCGTTGATTGAAGAGGCGAAAGCCCGCGGCGCAGCCATTGTCGGTATTTTTCACGATCAAACCGTGCGCGACCGCGTAGCGGACCGTCTGCACCTGATGGGAACAACAGCATGATTATCAACAATGTAAAGCTGGTTCTGGAAGATGAAGTGGTGCAAGGATCGCTGGAAATTGCGGGCGGGGTTATTCGCGCCTTTGCCGAAACCCAGAGCCGTCTGCCGGAGGCTTTAGACGGCGAAGGCGGCTGGCTGCTGCCAGGGTTGATTGAGCTGCATACCGATAATCTGGATAAATTCTTCACCCCGCGCCCGAAGGTCGACTGGCCTGCCCACTCGGCGATGAGCAGCCATGACGCGCTTATGGTCGCCAGCGGCATTACTACCGTGCTGGACGCGGTGGCGATTGGCGACGTGCGCGACGGCGGCGATCGGCTGGAAAATCTGGAGAAGATGATCAACGCCGTGGAAGAGACGCAAAAACGCGGGGTCAATCGCGCCGAACACCGCCTGCATCTGCGCTGCGAACTGCCGCACCACACCACCCTGCCGCTGTTTGAAAAACTGGTCGGGCGCGAGCCGGTGACGCTGGTTTCACTGATGGATCATTCGCCGGGCCAGCGCCAGTTCGCCAATCGAGAAAAGTACCACGAGTATTATCAGGGCAAATATTCGCTCACCGACGAGCAGATGGCCCGCTATGAAGAAGAACAGTTGGCCCTCGCCGCACGCTGGTCACAGCCCAATCGTAACGCCATCGCCCAGCTTTGCCGCGAACGTAATATCGCGCTGGCGAGCCATGACGATGCCACCAGCGAACATGTGCTGGAATCGCACCAACTTGGCAGCGTAATCGCCGAATTTCCTACCACTTTCGCGGCGGCTGAAGCCTCGCGCCAGCACGGAATGAACGTGCTGATGGGCGCGCCAAACATCGTGCGCGGAGGATCTCATTCCGGCAATGTGGCGGCGCATAAGCTGGCTGAGCTGGGGTTACTGGATATTCTCTCCTCCGATTACTACCCCGCCAGCCTGCTCGACGCGGCATTTCGCGTAGCGGATGACGACGCCAACCGCTTTACGCTGCCGCAGGCGATTCGTCTGGTGACCCGCAATCCGGCGCGGGCATTGAATCTCGACGATCGCGGCGTTGTTGCCGAAGGTAAACGGGCGGATCTGGTGCTGGCACATCGCAAAGGCGGCAACATCCATATCGACCACGTCTGGCGTCAGGGCAAAAGGGTATTCTGACTATGGGGAAACTGATCTGGCTGATGGGGCCATCCGGCTCTGGTAAGGACAGTCTGCTGGCGGAACTCCGCCTGCAGGAACCCGCGCAACTGCTGGTGGCGCATCGATACATCACCCGTGCCGCTAACGCCGGGAATGAAAATCATATTGCGCTGAGTGAACAAGAATTTTTTACCCGCGCCGGGCAGAATCTGCTGGCGCTGAGCTGGCATGCAAACGGCTTCTACTACGGCGTGGGCGTGGAGATTGACCTCTGGCTGCACGCCGGTTTTGATGTGGTGGTCAACGGATCGCGCGCCCATCTGCCCCAAGCGCAGGCTCGTTATGGCGCGTCGTTACTTCCTATTTGCTTACAGGTTTCCCCAGCGATTCTACGCCAGCGTCTGCAGGCGCGTGGGCGGGAGAGTGAAACGGAAATCGCCGCCCGCCTTGAACGCGCGGCCCGCTACGCGCCGTATGACTGCCACGTCCTCAACAATGATGGCAGTTTGCTACAGTCTGTCGATACACTGCTCGCCCTGATGGGACGCAAGGAGAAGAAACATGTCTGTCTGTGAATTACGCCGCGCCACGCTCTACGATACCGATGCGGTTTACGCGCTTATCTGTGAACTCAAGCAGGGACAATTCGATCGCCAGACCTTTAGCGCCGGATACGCCGCGAATCTGCAAGATCCTAATATGCACTACCAATTGGCGCTGCTCGACGGAGAAGTCGTCGGCTTGATCGGTCTGCACCTGCAGTTTCATCTGCACCACGCCAACTGGATTGGCGAGATTCAGGAACTGGTGGTGATGCCACAGGCGCGAGGATTAACGGTAGGCAGTCAGCTACTGGCCTGGGCCGAAGCCACCGCACGCGAAGCTGGCGCAGAAATGACTGAGCTTTCCACCAGCACCCAACGCCTTAACGCGCACCGTTTCTACCAGCGCGAAGGCTATACCCAGAGCCATTTCCGCTTCACCAAACCGTTGTAGGGGGAGCCATGAGTCTGACCATTACGCTGACGGGAACCGGCGGCGCGCAGTTGGTGCCGGCATTTGGCTGCGGCTGCGCGGCCTGTCAGCGGGCGCGCGTACAGGCGCAATACCGTCGACGCCCCTGTAGCGGGGTGGTCAAATTCAATCATGCGGTAACCCTGCTGGACGCGGGGATCCCGCATCTGATGGACGACTGGCCAGCGGGCAGCTTTCAGCAATTTCTGCTGACCCACTATCATATGGATCATGTGCAAGGACTGTTTCCGTTGCGCTGGGGCGTGGGGGCGAGCATCCCGGTGTACGGTCCACCGGATGAGCAGGGTTGCGACGATCTGTTTAAGCATCCCGGTATTCTCGATTTTAGCCATACCGTTGCGCCGTTCGTGGTATTTGACCTGCAAGGGTTGCAGGTAACGCCGCTGCCGCTCAACCATTCAAAGCTGACGTTTGGCTATTTGTTCGAGACCGCGCACAGCCGGGTGGCGTGGTTCTCCGACACCGCCGGGCTTCCCGATAAGACGCAGAAGTTTCTCCACAATAACCCACCGCAGGTGATTATCATCGACTGCAGCCATGCCCCGCGCGCCGAACCGCCGCGCAATCATTGCGATCTCAATACCGTCATCGCGCTGAACGAGGTTATCCGCTGTCCAAGGGTTATCCTGACGCATATCAGCCATCAGTTTGATCTGTGGCTGATGGAAAATCCGCTGCCGACAGGCATCGAAGCAGGATATGACGGGATGGAGATTGTGCTGGATTAGCGATCACACACCATAATAAGACTTGTTAACAGGTCTTTTGCGTCCTATATTAAGACCAGTTAAACGGTCTTTAGGAGCCATTATGCCGCATATCATCTTAAGCGATACCACCGCCAGCGTGAGTGAGTTGAAAAAAAATCCTATGGCAACTGTCAGCGCAGGAGATGGCTTTCCGGTCGCCATCCTGAACCGTAACCAGCCCGCATTTTATTGTGTGCCAGCAGAGCTTTACGAAAAAATGCTGGATGCGCTGGACGATCAGCAACTGGTTAAATTAGTCCATGAACGTAGCCAACAACCCCTGGTGGATGTGGACCTGGACAGCTATTTATGAGTTATACGGTAAAGTTCAGGGAAGATGCGCTGAAAGAGTGGCAAAAACTTGATAAAGCTATTCAGCAGCAGTTTGCCAAAAAACTAAAGAAATGCTGTGAAAACCCGCATGTCCCTTCAGCAAAGCTCAGGGGAATAAAAGATTGCTATAAAATCAAACTACGAACTTCAGGGTTTCGTCTTGTTTATCAAGTTATTGACGACACCCTGGTCATCGCGGTCGTTGCCGTCGGTAAACGCGAGCGTAGTGAAGTCTATAACCTTGCCAGCGAAAGATTGCGCTAACGATCGTAATCCTCTTCCATTCTGCGTTCTTCGTCTTCTAACTGACGTCGTTCCTGATCAAGCTGACGCTGACGGTCATCCAGTTGGCGACGTCGGTCTTCAAACTGGCGACGGCGATTATCATACTGCCTGCGCCGATCGTCACTCATCTGACGCTGCCAGCTTTCATCACGAGCGTCATCATAATCCCGCCCGTTGTCCGGTTTGTATGCGTCGTTAATCGCCTGCTGAATATTGCCGATGGCATCATCGATAATATCCGCCTGCGCCGAAACGGTGGTCATCATCAGCAGAGAGAAAAGTAAGAATGTCGCCGAGCGTTGCATAAAACCAGCCTCATCAAGAAACTCACTCCACGGTAATCAAAGCGAATTTGCGCGAGTAGCGGAGGAATCTCAATTACGCGAATGCCGCAGCGCTTGCGCCAGTTCTGTGCGGGTAAAGGGTTTACGCAATAACGCCACATCCGGCAGCGCCGGGTTATGGGCCGGACGCAAATCCTGACCGCTCATCAGCAGGATGTTCAGTTGCGGATAATGTGCCTGGGCATGATTAACCACATCCACGCCGCTTAAACCACCGGGCAGCATGACGTCGCTGATAAAAATATCAATCTCGGATGAAGCTGCCAGCATATGCATCGCCTGTTCCCCGTTGGCGGCTTCTAATGTCAGGTAGCCCAGCAGGTGTAATTGCTCACACAACGTCTGGCGCACATCAGCCTCGTCCTCAAGCACCAGCACCAGTTTTTCACCACTATTAGCCGCGTGTTCCGCTATCGGTTCTGCCTCAGCCTGTACCGGTACTACGGCGCGAGGAAGCTGCAACCTGACCGTCGTTCCCTGCCCGGGAGCGCTTTCAATCTCCACACGCCCGCCGGACTGACGTACAAAGCCGTAGACCATTGATAACCCCAGCCCGCTGCCGCTGCCGGTCTGTTTGGTGGTGAAAAACGGTTCAAAGACCTGAGCTTTCACCTCCTGCGACATCCCGCAGCCCTGGTCGGCGACCTCCAGCATCACCATATCCTGCTTACGCCCATCGCTGCGCGTGACCCGCTGGTTCCAGGTACGGATTTTAATCGTGCCCGCCTGCCCGTCCATGGCGTCACGGGCGTTCATCACCAGATTGATAATGGCATTTTCCAGTTGGCTGACGTCAATCCACGCGGGCCAGGCGGGAGACTGGGCTTCAATCTCCAGCGTCAGCGTGGCCGGGAGCGAATGACGCATCAGTTCGCCCAAGTTTTCCAGCAGCGTTTTCAGCTCCACCGCGTGGGGATGCAAAGATTGCTTGCGCGAAAAGGCCAGCAGCCGCTGGGTAAGCAGCGCCCCGCGCTCGGCGGCTTTAAGCGCCCGATTGACCCGCGGCGCATCGGGTGAGTCTGGGTTCACCAGGTCCAGACTGCCAATAATCACCGCCAGCAGGTTATTGAAATCATGCGCTAATCCGCCCGTCAGTTGCCCCACCGCCTTCAGCTTTTGGCTGTGCAGCAGCGCCTCTTCCAGTTCCTGGCGCTCGGTGCGGTCGATTTCCATTTGGCTGGTTTTTTCTTTGAGTAATCGGGTGGTGTGCTCCAGCGAAGCGGTGTTACGGGCAAAGACACTAAAAGCGCGGGCCAGTTCGCCCAGCTCATCGCGCCGCTGCAGGGCCGGAACGCTGACGTCCGATTCACCGTGCGCCAGCCGGGTCATCGCCTGCGAAATTGCCGTCAGGTTAGAGCCGAGGTTGCGATAGATATACCAACCGGCAAAACCGGTAATCACTACGGCCAGCAACGCAAACACCATAATAAACAACGCGCCGGATTGCAGTTCCTGATGGCTTTGCGCCACCCGCTGCTCAGAAATCAGCGCCACCTGCGAGGCATATTGATTGATATCGCTATTAAGGATCGCCACCAGCGCTTTGATATGAAACATATACCAGTTGATCGCCAGATCGCTCTGCTCCAGCGCGGAAGAAAGCGGCTCCAGCTTATGCAATTCCTGATTGAAATCGTTGAGGATTCTGCTTATCAACGGGCTGGAGTGATGTAAAGGCAGCGCGGTCATCACGCTGTCGAGTTGTTTCACTACCGATCGCGGCGTGGGAGTCTCAATGGCGGCAACGATCAAGCGGTCTATTTGCCCCAGCAGCATGTCATCCTGCGCGCCGGTAAGCGTTTGCAGATGGCGCAAATAGCTTTGATTCTGATACAGCGAACTGAGCAGCGCGTTACGTTCCAGATGCCGCCGCTGTCCGCGCTGCAACATACCTTCCACACTGCTTTGTAACTCATTGCTGCGCTGGATAATACGCTCGACCAGCACCGGCTCCTGCTGCGCCAGCGGGGCGCCAGCCAGTTGTTGCAGCGAATGCTTCAGCGCCCGCTGGGTCTCCTGCAACCGCTCCGCTTCACCTTTGTATTCCAGCGCGCCGACAACCTGCGACAGCCGCACCGCCGCCGTTGCTACGTTCGCCGTATCACGCGCCAGGTTCATGCTGCCGGTCATGTCATCAACGGTTTGCTGCTGTACCTGCTCCTGAATTTGACTGGCATGCTGAAACCCCAGCACCGCCACGCCGCTCACCATCAGCGTGACCGCCACCACCAGCAGATTGAAGAACAGTAATCGTCCGCGCGCACTGGCGAAAAAGTGACGTCCCGGTTGCGGCATATCACGCTCCGTGAAGAAAAATCGCAATATGACAAATATGAACGGCTTCTGACATTTTGCATTTACATTCCTGTGATGGACTGCTGATATCGGCCACCCCACAGGAGATCCGCTATGAGCAGGACACCGGTTCTGGAGATGCGCAACATTGCCAAAGCGTTTGGCAAATTTTACGCGCTGAAAGGGGTCGATTTAACCGTCTGGCCGGGTGAGATTCATGCCCTGATGGGCGAGAATGGCGCGGGGAAAAGCACGCTGATGAAAATCCTCGCGGGCGCCTACACCGCCACCAGCGGCGAGATCCTGATTGACGGTCAGCCGTTCCACATTCGTGGGCCAAAAGATGCGCTCAGCGCGGGCATCACGCTGATTTACCAGGAGATGCAGCTGGCGCCCAACCTGACGGTGGCGGAAAATATCTTTCTTGGCAGCGAGCTGTCGCGCGGCGGTCTGGTCCAGCGTAAAGAGATGGTGCTGCAGTCGCAGAAAGTCATCGACCGACTCGGCGCCCAGTTTAAGGCCAGCGATCGCGTGATGACATTGACTATCGCCGAACAGCAGCAGGTGGAAATCGCCCGCGCTCTGCACCGTAACAGCCGCATTCTGGTGATGGATGAACCCACCGCCGCCCTCTCCTCACGTGAAACCCACCGCCTGTTCGAACTGATCATGCGCCTGCGCGATGAAGGGATGGCGATTATTTACATCAGCCACCGCATGGCCGAAGTGTACGAACTCTCCGATCGCGTCAGCGTCCTGCGCGACGGGCAATACGTCGGTAGCCTGACCCGCGACAAGCTCAACGCCCCTGAACTGGTGCGCATGATGGTGGGCCGTCCGCTAAGCGATCTGTTCAACAAAGAGCGCGATATTCCCTTAGGTAAAGCGCGCCTCAACGTCCACCACCTGACCGACGGTCATAAAGTCCAGCCGTGCAGCTTATTGGTGCGCTCCGGGGAGATCGTCGGCCTCGCCGGGTTAGTTGGCGCCGGGCGCTCCGAACTGGCGCAGCTGATTTTTGGCGTGCGTAAAGCCGTCGGCGGCATGATTGAAGTAGACGGTGAACCGGTGGTGATCCACTCCCCGCGCGAGGCGATTGATCACGGCATCGGCTTTCTGACCGAGAACCGCAAAGAACAAGGGCTGTTTTTAGAACTGGCGGCAGCAGAGAACATCACCATGGCGACGCTGGAGCGCGATGCCAACTGGGGTATGCTCGATCGCAAAAAGGCGCAGGCCATTTCCGATGACGCTATCAAACTGCTCAACATTCGCGTTCCGCACGCGCAGGTACGCGCAGGTGGGCTGTCCGGCGGTAATCAGCAAAAATTGTTGATCTCGCGCTGGGTGGCGATCGGCCCACGCATTTTGATCCTCGATGAACCCACGCGTGGGGTAGACGTTGGCGCGAAAAGCGAGATCTACCGGATCATGAACGACATGGCGCGCAAAGGCGTGGCGATCCTGATGATCTCCAGCGAATTGCCGGAAGTCGTTGGCATGAGCGATCGCGTGTACGTCATGCGCGAAGGCAGCATTGCCGGCGAGCTGAACGGACAAAGTATTACCCAGGAAAATATTATGACGCTGGCGACCGGCGTGAACGACTCCCATCATCAGGCGGTGCCCCATGAATAATCCAACCACTCCCCAGCAGGTGGCGAAATCCACCACCGCAAAAAAGATGCTGATGAGCGATCTGATGCAAACAGTCGGTATCTTGCCGATTTTGATCCTGATTGTGGCGGTATTTGGCTTTATCGCGCCCAACTTTTTCACCGAAAGCAACCTGCTGAATATTACCCGCCAGGCCTCGATCAACATCGTGCTGGCGGCTGGCATGACCTTCATCATTTTGACCGGCGGGATCGATCTCTCAGTTGGCTCGATTCTCGGCACCACCGCCGTTGCGGCGATGGTCGTTTCTCTTATTCCTGAGTTTGCCATGCTGTCGATTCCGGCGGCGCTGATGCTCGGCCTGGTGCTGGGGCTGTTTAACGGTGCGCTGGTGGCTTTTGCCGGGCTTCCGCCGTTTATCGTCACGCTTGGAACCTATACCGCGCTGCGCGGCGCGGCCTATCTGTTGGCCGATGGCACCACGGTGATTAACTCCAACATCAGTTTTGAATGGATCGGCAACAACTATCTCGGCCCGGTTCCGTGGCTGGTAATCATTGCGCTGGCGGTGGTGGTGGTGTGCTGGTTTATTCTGCGCCGCACCACGCTCGGCGTTCATATCTACGCGGTCGGCGGCAACATGCAGGCCGCACGCTTAACCGGGATCAAAGTGTGGCTGGTGCTGCTGTTCGTCTACGGCATCAGCGGTTTGCTTTCAGGTCTGGGCGGGGTGATGAGCGCCTCGCGGCTGTACAGCGCCAACGGCAACTTAGGTATGGGTTACGAGCTGGACGCCATCGCGGCGGTAATCCTCGGCGGCACCAGCTTTGTCGGCGGGATCGGCACCATCACCGGCACGCTGGTGGGGGCGCTGATCATCGCTACGCTCAACAACGGCATGACGCTGATGGGCGTCTCCTATTTCTGGCAACTGGTGATCAAAGGGGCGGTGATCATCATAGCGGTGCTGATCGACAAATACCGTACCCGACATCATCAAAGTGCATAGACAAGCTTACTGGCCTACCCCTTCGCAGGCCTGATAAGCGCAGCGCCATCAGGCGTATAACAACAATACCCTACGTGAGGAAACGAGTATGCGTTTGAAGCCATTAGTGACCGCGCTCTGTGCTGGCGCACTGCTTGCTGCAGCTCCGTTTGTGCAGGCAAAAGAACTGAAATCGATCGGCGTTACGGTGGGCGACCTGGCGAACCCATTCTTCGTGCAAATAACCAAAGGCGCGGAGCTGGAAGCACGCAAGCTGGCGGGTGATAGCGTCAAAGTGACGCTGGTCTCCAGCGGCTACGATCTCGGGCAACAGGTGTCGCAGATCGACAACTTTATTGCCGCCAAAGTCGACATGATCATCCTTAACGCCGCGGACTCCAAAGGCATCGGTCCGGCGGTAAAACGCGCGAAAGACGCCGGGATTGTGGTGGTGGCCGTTGACGTGGCGGCGGAAGGCGCAGACGCGACCATCACCTCCGATAACACTCAGGCGGGTGAAATGGCCTGCAAATACATTACCGACCGTCTGAAAGGGAAAGGCAACGTCGTCATCATCAACGGACCACCGGTTTCCGCCGTCCAGAACCGTGTGGAAGGTTGCCAGACCGAGTTCAAACGCCATCCGGACATCAAAGTGCTGTCGTATAACCAAAACGCCAAAGGCAGCCGCGAGGGCGGGCTGGAGATCATGACCGCGCTGCTGGCGGCAAATCCGAAGATCGACGGTGTATTCGCCATTAACGATCCCACGGCGATCGGTGCCGATCTGGCGGCAAAACAGGCACAGCGTAACGAATTCTTTATTGTCGGCGTCGACGGATCGCCAGACGGTGAAGAGGCGCTGAAGCGCGAAAACTCATTATTTGTGGCGACGCCAGCACAAGATCCGCAGGTGATGGCTGCCAAAGCGGTCGAAATCGGCTATGACATACTGCAGGGGAAACCCGCCCCAAAAGAGCCCGTGCTGATCCCGGTGACAATGATCGATAAAAACAACGTTGCCAATTATAAAGGTTGGACGGTGAAATAACCCGCCACAGCAACGCCGGATAGCGGCAAAATGCCTTCTCCGGCCTACAAGATCGGTATCAATTTGTAGGCCGGAGAAGCGCAGCGCCATCCGGCATTATTCTAAGGAGAATTCTGCGATGAAACGCTCCGCAATAAACGAAATCCTTGGCCACACGCGCCAGTTTTTTTCTCTGCACGACGTGCACCTCCCCCCTTTCGCCAGTTTCCCGCCGACCCAATGGCGCAAGCTTGATGCCTCTGCCTGGAGCGAAGTTTTCGACCTTAAGCTCGGTTGGGATGTCACCGCATTTGGCGGCAACAATTTCGCCGCGCAAGGGTTAACGCTGTTCACCCTGCGTAATGGTTCGCCGAAAGGTATGCCTTACGAGAAATGCTACGCCGAGAAAATCATGCATGTTCGCGAGGCGCAGGTCACGCCGATGCATTTTCACTGGCGCAAACGCGAAGATATTATCAATCGTGGCGGCGGTAATTTAATTGTGGAACTGTGGAATGCGGGGCTCCGGGAGCAAACAGAGGATAGCGACGTGAACGTGGTGATTGATGGCTGTCGGCAAACCCATGCCGCGGGCAGCCAACTACGCCTGACGCCGGGGGAGAGCATCTGCCTGCCGCCGGGCCTGTATCACAGCTTCTGGGCGGAAAAAGGTTTTGGCGACGTGCTGGTTGGCGAGGTCTCATCTGTTAATGACGACGACCACGATAACCATTTTCTGCAACCTATCACCCGTTATAACGACATTGAAGAAGATGAACCGGCGCAGCTGGTGCTGTGTAACGAGTATCGCCTGTTCCGCTAACCAAGGAGCGCATTATGCCGTTAATATCCCTCGCCGATGGCCTGGCCCATGCCCGCGAGCACCGCTATGCTTTAGGCGCGTTTAACGTTCTGGACTCACATTTCCTGCGCGCCCTGTTTGCCGCGGCTAAACAGGAACGTTCGCCGTTCATTATCAACATCGCCGAAGTACATTTTAAATATATCTCGCTGGATTCTCTGGTCGAAGCGGTCAAATTTGAAGCCGCCAGGCACGACATTCCGGTGGTGCTGAACCTTGACCACGGCCTGCACTTTGAGTCAGTGGTGCGGGCGCTACGCTTAGGTTTCAGTTCAGTGATGTTCGATGGCTCCACGCTGGAGTATGAAGAAAATATCCGCCAGACCCGCGAAGTGGTGAAGATGTGCCACGCCATCGGCGTCTCGGTGGAAGCCGAACTGGGCGCAGTGGGTGGCGATGAAGGCGGCGCGCTGTACGGTCATGCTGACGAATCGTTGTTTACCGACCCGATGATGGCGCGTGATTTCGTCGACAGAACCGGAATTGACGCGCTGGCGGTCGCCATTGGCAATGCGCACGGCAAATATAAAGGCGAACCGGTGCTAGACTTCCCGCGTCTGGACGCTATTCGCCAGCAGGCGGCGATCCCGCTGGTACTGCACGGCGGCTCCGGCATCAGCAATGACGATTTCAAGCGCGCAATTGAACTCGGTATTCACAAAATCAACTTCTACACCGGCATGTCGCAGGCGGCGCTGACAGCGGTAGAGTCACGGATGGCCAATCGCCAGCCGCTGTACGACGAGTTTGCCGAACTGCTGCTGGCTATTGAAGAGGCCATTACCGATACCGTTTCAGAACAAATGCGCATTTTTGGCAGCGCGGGGCAGGTCTGATGGAACGCAAAGGCGTTATCGCCGCAGGCAACATGCTGGTCGATCATGTCCATCAAATTGTGCAATGGCCGGAACGCGGCTGGCTGGCGGAAATCACTCGAAGCGAACGCGCCACGGGTGGTGCGCCGCTGAACGTGCTGCTGACGCTGGCGAAAATGCACACCGGATTGCCGCTGCAGGCGGTGGGGTTAATCGGTCAGGACAGCGACGGCGACTACATCATGGCGATGCTGGAGCAGTATCACGTTAATCGCCAGCATGTGCAGCGCACCACATTCGCCCCCACGTCGATGTCGCAGGTGATGACCGACCCCAGCGGGCAGCGAACCTTTTTTCACTCGCCCGGCGCCAATCGACTACTGGACTTACCCGCCTTTGAGCAACTGGATACCTCGATGAAAATCTTCCATCTTGGCTATCTGCTGCTGCTCGACAGTCTGGACATGCCGGATGAGGAGTACGGGACGCGTAGCGCACGGCTGCTGGCGCAAATGCGCGACAACGGCTTTGAAACGTCCCTGGATCTGGTGTCGCGTAAGGGCGACCCGCGCTACCAGCCTCTGGTGATGCCGGCCCTGCGCCATCTCGACTATCTGGTGATTAACGAGCTGGAGGCCGGAGAGTTCAGCGGGCTGGAGATTCGCCAGCCCAACGGCGAGCTGCATATTCCCCATATCGCTACCGCCGCGCGCGAACTGCTGGATGCAGGCGTGCGCCAGCGGGTGGTGATTCACTGTCCGGAAGGCGCCTGGGGTGAAGAACCGGATCGAGCCGGCATCTGGATACCGTCACAGTTACTGGCGCAAGAAGAGATTGTCGGCAGCGTCGGCGCAGGAGATGCGTTTTGCGCCGGATTTTTGTATGGCTGTCATGAGCGCTGGTCGCTGGCAGACAGCATCAGACTGGCACACGCCTGTGCGCGCGCAAGCCTGCTGTGCGCCAACGCGATAGATGGCGCGAAAACGCTGACAGAGTTAAAAGCGACTATGGCTGATGGCTGATGCGCTGCGCTTATCTGGCCTACGGGGCCGTTATCGCTTTTGTAGGCCGGATAAGGCGTTTACGCCGCATCGGGCAACTGCGCACGCTCACGCCGCCTTATCGTGATGCTGCACATCGGCGGCAAACACGTAGCCCAGCCCACGCAGGGTTTTGATCAGCATTGGCTGGTGCGGGTTGTTCTCTATTTTGCGCCGCAGCCGCATGATTAACACATCAATGGTGCGGTCAAATACCTCAACGCTGTCGCTGCGCGTCAGTTCCAGCAATTGCTCGCGGCTGAGCACCCGACGAGCGTTTTGCGCCAGCGCCAGCAGCAGGCTGTACTCACCCTGCGTCAGTTCCACCTTCAGTTGCTGAGGATTATGTAACTGGCAACCGGCGGTATCCAGATGCCAGCCATTAAAGGAAAGCCCCGTGGTTTGCGGGCTGCCGCTTTCAGGCGTCAACACGCCCACGCGTCTGAGCACCGCCTTTACCCGTGCCACCAGCACCCGCGCATTGAACGGTTTCCCAATATAGTCGTCAGCGCCCATTTCCAGCCCGACCACCACATCCGACTCACTACCTAAGCCCGTCAGCATGACTACCGGTAATCCGGGCCTCATCTTTTGCACCTGCTGCAGCACCATCAGACCGTTGATATCGGGCAACATCATGTCCAGCAATACCAGAGCAATATCCGGCTGAGTCTCAATGCAGCGCAGCGCCTCCTGTCCGCTATGGCACGCGCTCACTGCAAAGACGTGCTCGCTCAGCACATCCTGTAATAGCGTGCAGACAGCCTCGTCATCATCCACAACCAGTATGGCTGGCTTCATTGTTTTTCCCCATTTCTGGCCAACTTAAATGAGTGTGATTGATTCTGCACAGAGTGACAGCGATAAGGCACAAGGATATGCGGGAAACATAACCTCGGTCACACTGCCGGACCGTCACGTATTGGAGATTCGTCACGTCAAATATGACGACAGCCTGTTTTTCGTCAGAGTTTTGACCAAAAATCGCCCGTAATATCGACTAATGCCCCTGAAAAAAACATGGCATAAAAGATGCATAAGCAAAGCGACAAGCGCGTATGCGCGATTTGATTAACTGGAGCGAGACCGATGAAAAAAGTCGTCACGGTTTGCCCATATTGCGCATCAGGTTGCAAAATCAACCTGGTGGTCGATAACGGCAAAATCGTCCGGGCTGAGGCGGCGCAGGGGAAAACCAACCAGGGTACCCTGTGTCTGAAGGGCTACTATGGCTGGGATTTTATTAATGATACCCAGATCCTGACCCCTCGTCTGAAAACCCCAATGATCCGTCGCCAGCGTGGCGGCAAACTGGAATCTGTTTCCTGGGATGAAGCGCTGAATTACGTCGCCGATCGCCTGAGCGCCATCAAAGCGAAGTACGGCCCGGACGCTATTCAGACGACCGGTTCATCTCGCGGTACAGGTAACGAAACCAACTATGTAATGCAAAAATTCGCGCGCGCCGTTATTGGTACCAATAACGTCGACTGCTGCGCTCGCGTCTGACACGGCCCTTCGGTTGCAGGTCTGCACCAATCGGTCGGTAACGGCGCAATGAGTAATGCTATCAATGAAATTGATAACACGGATTTAGTGTTCATCTTCGGGTATAACCCGGCGGATTCCCACCCGATCGTGGCGAATCACGTGATTAACGCTAAACGTAACGGGGCGAAAATTATCGTCTGCGATCCGCGCAAAATTGAAACCGCGCGTATTGCCGACATGCACATTGCGTTGAAAAACGGCTCGAACATCGCGCTGCTCAACGCCATGGGGCATGTCATCATCGAAGAAAAACTGTACGACCAGGCGTTCGTCGCCTCCCGTACGGAAGGATTCGAAGAGTACAGCAAGATTGTCGAAGGCTATACGCCGGAGTCCGTCGAAGATATCACGGGCGTTAGCGCGCACGATATTCGTCAGGCTGCACGTATGTACGCCACGGCGAAAAGCGCGGCAATTCTGTGGGGCATGGGTGTGACCCAGTTCTATCAGGGTGTGGAAACCGTGCGTTCACTGACCAGCCTCGCGATGCTGACCGGTAACCTCGGTAAGCCAAGCGTGGGCGTTAACCCGGTTCGTGGCCAGAACAACGTTCAGGGCGCATGCGACATGGGCGCGCTGCCGGATACCTATCCGGGCTATCAGTACGTGAAATTCCCGGAAAACCGCGAGAAATTCGCTAAAGCCTGGGGCGTGGAAAGCCTGCCTGCGCATACCGGCTATCGCATCAGCGAACTGCCGCACCGTGCGGCGCATGGCGAAGTGCGCGCGGCGTACATTATGGGTGAAGATCCATTACAGACCGATGCTGAGCTCTCCGCTGTGCGCAAAGGCTTTGAGGATCTGGAACTGGTCATCGTGCAGGATATCTTCATGACCAAAACCGCCGCTGCCGCAGACGTTATTTTACCGTCTACGTCATGGGGCGAGCATGAAGGCGTCTTCTCTGCGGCGGACCGTGGCTTCCAGCGCTTCTTTAAAGCCGTTGAGCCGAAGTGGGATCTGAAAACGGACTGGCAGATTATCAGTGAAATCGCCACCCGTATGGGCTACCCGATGCACTACAACAACACCCAGGAAATCTGGGACGAGTTGCGTCATCTGTGCCCGGATTTCTACGGCGCCACTTACGAGAAAATGGGCGAACTGGGCTATATCCAGTGGCCTTGCCGCGACACCTCAGATGCCGACCAGGGTACGTCTTACCTCTTCAAAGAGAAGTTTGACACCCCGAACGGCCTGGCGCAGTTCTTCACCTGCGACTGGGTAGCGCCAATCGACAAACTCACCCCAGAGTACCCGATGGTACTGTCGACGGTGCGTGAAGTCGGCCACTACTCTTGCCGTTCGATGACCGGTAACTGTGCGGCGCTGGCCGCGCTGGCGGATGAGCCGGGCTATGCCCAGATCAACACCGCTGACGCAGAGCGTCTGGGTATTCAGGATGAAGATCTGGTGTGGGTTAACTCACGTAAAGGCCGGGTTATTACCCGCGCGGCAGTCAGCGATCGTCCAAACAAAGGCGCGATTTACATGACCTACCAGTGGTGGATTGGGGCATGTAATGAACTGGTAACCGAGAACTTAAGCCCGATTACCAAAACGCCGGAGTACAAATACTGTGCCGTTAACGTTGAACGCATTGCCGATCAGCGCGCTGCCGAGCAGTATGTTATTGATGAGTACACCAAGCTGAAAGCCAGCCTGCGCGAAAGCGCGATGGGTTAAGCCTGAGCCTACGGCCTCCATTCGGAGGCCGTTTTTTTATGCACGCGATCTCTTTATACTGTCTACTCCGTACCCTAAATAAAACTCAAAATGAAACAACTTCTTGCATTGATGTTCTTCGTGACATTCTTTGCCCATGCCAGTGATACTGAACCCGGAAGCCAGTATCTACAGGCAGCAGAGGCAGGTGACCGACGCGCGCAGTATTTTCTCGCCGATACCTGGTTCAGTTCAGGCGATTTAAGCAAAGCCGAATACTGGGCGCAAAAAGCTGCCGACAACGGTGATGCAGATGCATATGCTTTGCTGGCGCAAATTAAGATAACCAATCCGGTCAGTCTGGATTACCCTCAGGCCAAAACGCTGGCGGAAAAAGCGACGCAGGCGGGCAGTAAGGCGGGGGAAATTACGCTGGCGCGTATTCTGGTGAACACCCAGGCAGGCCGCACCGATTACCCCAAAGCCATTACCTTGCTGCAAAACGCCTCCGAGGATCTGGAAAATGACTCCGCCGTCGACGCGCAAATGCTGCTCGGGCTGATTTACGCCAACGGCGTAGGCATTCCTGCTGACGATGAGAAAGCGACGTGGTATTTCAAACGTAGCTCAGCCATTTCCCGCACCGGTTATTCCGAATACTGGGCCGGGATGATGTTCTTAAACGGCGAGCAGGGTTTTATCGAGAAGAATAAACAGAAAGCGCTGCACTGGTTGAATCTGAGCTGTATGGAAGGATTCGATACCGGCTGCGAAGAGTTTGATAAGTTAGCCAACGGCTAATGGTTTGCATTGCCGGATGGCGGCGCAAGCGCCATCCGGCAATCTGTCATTAATTACTGATTAGCAGTCTTATCAAATTTGCCCAGCACGTCGCGCTCATAGGCCAGCGCTTTCTTGCGGTCAAATTTGTGTTCCCACTTGGCGATAACCAGCACGGCCAGCGCATTACCCACCACGTTCAGCGCAGTACGCGCCATATCGAGGATACGGTCAACACCGGCAATAAACGCCAGACCTTCCAGCGGGATCCCCACGCTGCCAAGCGTTGCCAGCAATACCACAAACGATACGCCCGGCACGCCCGCAATCCCTTTTGAGGTCACCATCAGCGTCAGCACCAGCACGATTTCCTGCCACAGCGACAGATCGATACCGTACAGTTGAGCAATGAAGATAGCGGCGATACTCTGGTACAGCGTTGAGCCATCAAGGTTGAATGAATAACCGGTCGGCACCACAAAGCTGGTGATTGACGCCGGCGCGCCGTAGGCTTCCATCTTCTCAATAATACGCGGCAGCACGCTCTCAGAACTGGCGGTCGAGTAGGCCAGAATCAGCTCGTCTTTCAGAATGCGGATCAGGATCCAGATGCTCAAACCGCAGATGCGCGCGACGATCCCCAGCACCACCAGCGCGAAGAACAGGATGGCGAAATGCACCAACAGCACCAGCTTCGCCAGCGGCCACAGGGAGGCAAAACCGAAGTTCGCAACGGTAACGGCGATCAACGCAAAAACCCCGACTGGCGCGTAACGCATCACCATGTGCGTCACTTTAAACATGGTTTCGGAGATCGAGCGGAACACGGTAACCAGCGGCTCGCGGTGAGTTGCCGGCAGAGAAGACAGACCTAAACCGAACAGTACCGAGAAGAAGATAATCGGCAGCATGTCGCCTTTTGCCATCGACGCGACGATGTTGGTCGGCACCAGTGACAAAATCGTGCCCATCAGGCCATGCGCGTGGCTCTGTACTTCTGCGGTGGTGCTCTGATATTTCGAAATATCGACGGTTGCCAGCTGCGACATATCAACCCCGGTACCGGGCTGGAACACATTCGCCAGCGTGATACCAAGGATAATCGCCACGGTGGTGATCACTTCGAAATAGATAATCGTTTTGGCGCCAATACGGCCCAGCTGTTTGGCATCGCCCACCCCGGCTATGCCGACAATCAACGTAGAGATGACTATCGGCACGACGATCATTTTGATCAGGTGGATAAAGATATCGCCCGCCGGAGACAGCAGGTTTACAATCAGCCATTCACGGCTGTCACTATGGTAATGCAGGTAACTCCCTAGCAGAATGCCCAGCACCATAGCGATTAGAATCTGCCATGCCAGGCTGACTTTCAAATTTTTCATAACAACGGACTTCCTCGATGAAGCGCTATTCCACATGCAGCGTGTGGGAATAGTACATACTGAAAGGGTATGATTTGTGTTGCGTTCGTTTATGGAGTTTTTTAACGCTTATTATCATTATCATCTGCATGGCATTCAGCGCAACCCTCTGAGAACAGGGCCTTTCGCTGATTATTTGCATAAAAATGCAATTTTATCGGGGTAATGATGAATAACTTTTTGTTATAAAAGAATTTTAATATGTTCAAAAATGAAGAAGTCAGGGCATGAGTTTTTTTTGCTCGCTTGTTCGTTTGCCTGTTTTTTAAACAGGGAAAATGATACAAATCACAAATAAAACAAATTTATTTTTGCCGATTCTGCAACAACTTCGCCATATTAATAGAGTCAATGAGCTGTGCCCGATTCACCCTCGGCGAGTTTAAATCCATAACCTTTTGCCACACTGAGATAGCCTGAGCGTAGTCTGCCTGCATAAACGCATCGGAAGCTAACAGCATCAGCGCAGTGACCTCTGTCGGGTCCAGCGCCAGAGCCTTATCAATCATCTCGCGGGTGGGCGGCGTCATATGTTGCCCGGCCTGATAGTACAGCACCGTCGCCAGCGCGGAATAGATTTCGGCGTTTTCACCGCGTATACGCAGCGCCTGCTCGTAGGCAAGCAGCGCATTATGATACGCGTTTTGCCACAGATAGTACTCACCCAGTTGCGCCCATTTCACTGCGTCCTGCGGATTCGCACGAATTTGCGATTGCAGAGAAAATAGCTGTTTTTCCTGAATATTTTCATCAGAAAAAGCATGTAAGGGGTCTGCCAGACGCGCCTGCTCCTGACGTGCCGCCTGCCATTTTGGCGTTAACAGGTAACCGCCGATGCAGGCCACCACCATCAGCACCGCCGCAGCAGCCAGCCGCTTCACGGGCATGGGACGTAACGGCGCAGTGGAATGTTCGGCCTGGCTCATTGCTCATCCTCTTCTGCGTGCTGACGCTTCCTCACCTGCCAGACCACCACGCCCACCAGCAATAACAGCAGGCACGGCAGCGCCCACAACAGCAGCGTTTGCTCATTCAACGGCGGGTTGTAGCGCACGAAATCACCGTAACGCTCGGTCATCCAGGCGGTGATTTCTGCTTCGCTTTTACCTTCAGCAACCATGCTGTAAACCTGATGGCGCATACTGACCGCCACGGGCGCATTGGATTCCAGCAAGTTCTGGTTCTGACACTGCGGACAGCGCAACTGACTGGCAATAGACAGCGCTTTCTCCTGCTGCTGCGGGTTGGCAAACGTCCATGTGTCCACCACCTGGGCATGGGTGGCAAAAGGGAGAAAAATCAGTAAAGCCACAAGTAACATCGTTCTGCCGGATGGCGGCTTGAACGCCTTATCCGGCCTACCCTGCTTTTCACTCGTAGGCCTGATAAGCGCAGCGCCATCAGGCAATAACTCAGGATACTTCCTCCCTCGCCATGCGCTCAGCAGCGCGCCAAACACCATCAACAATCCTCCTCCCCAAATCCAGCGCACGCCAGTCTGCACGTATAAGCGCATGGCGTAACGGTCCGGTCCGGTTTTTTCGCCCATCACCGCGTACCAGTCATGCATCAGATTCCAGCGGATACCCGGCTCCATCATCTGTTGACGACGCGCGGCATAGAAGCGCCTTTCGGGCTGCAGGCTACCGATACGCTGCTCATTTTGCCACAACGTGATCAGCGCTTTTTCACTGGTGTAGTTGCCTTTGGCTTCCAGGTCGAGATGCTCAAAACGGAAAATGTAGCCCGCAAGCGCGACCTGCTGCCCGGGGCTCAGATTCAGGCTTATCTCCTGACGACTACCGCTGGAAAAAACGATCCCAGCCGCAAATACCAATACCCCGGCATGCGCCAGCAGTGCCGGAAGCTGACAACGCAAAGAGACTTTGCGGCTTCTGATCGTTGCCAGCACGATAACCAGCAGCATCAGCAGCCCAAACGGCAGGGTGGCGCGGTTAAAGTACGGCGCGCCAACGGAGAGCCTTCCCCAGCCGAACAACCCGTAAATCATCGGATAGAGCGTGCCAATCAGCACAATCAGTAGCACCGCGCAAAAAAGTAATAGCGCGACCAGAATCAGCATCTCGCGCGACCAGCCGCCAAAACGCGCATTCTGGCGAATTTGCTGGCCTCGCCAGGCGTACAACCCCAGCGACGCCAGGCTCAATACGCTAAACAGCGCAAACAGCGGCGCGGCGCGCACGTTATCCAACGCAAAGGCATGTACCGAAACAAGAATGCCGGAACGCACAATCAGCGTCCCCAGCAGCGATAAGATCAGCGTGACGATCGCCAGCAGCAGCGACCAGTGGAGGAAGATCCCACGCTGACGCGTGACAAACAGGCTATGCAGCAGCGCGCTGGCGGAGAGCCAGGGTAATAAGGAGGCATTTTCGACCGGGTCCCAGAACCACCACCCCCCCCAGCCCAGCTCGCAGTAGGCCCACCAGGAACCGAGGATTATCCCCAGCGTCAGCGCGCACCAGCCGGGCAGCGCCCAGCGCCAGCACACCCAGGCGCTCTGCGCGTTAAAGTCACCGCGCAGCAGCGAGGCCAGCGCCACGCCCGCGGCTACCATCAAACCACCGTAACCCAGGTACAGCAGCGGCGGGTGGAGGATTAACCCAAGATGTTGCAGCATCGGGTTAAGATCTCGTCCTTCTATAGCAGGCGGGAAAATACGCACGAAGGGATCGGACCAGACCACCACAAACAGCAGTAACAGGGCCGTCACCATTGACAGGACGCTGAGCGTCAGCGGAAACAGTGGATCAGAATCACGCCGATAGCACAGAGCGAACAGCGCGCTCCAGCCGGAAAGAAACAGCACCCACAACAGCAGCGACCCTTCATGGCCGCCCCAAACCGCCGCCAGTTTTAATCCCCACGGCAGCAGACTGTAGCTGTGCTGAGCAACATAGACCACCGAAAAGTCGCTGGTCAGAAAGCAGAATACCAGAATGGCAAAAGCCAGCAGCAGCAGCGCAAACTGCGTCCATACGCCCACGCTTGCCAGGCGCATCACGCCCTGCCAGCGCTGGCGGACACCCACCAGCACGGCAAGCGGGGTCAACACGTTGACCCCGAGGCTTAATAACAGTGCCAGAAAACCGGCTTCAGGAAGGAGAACGTCCAGATATCACCTTACGCAACGGTTAGCTGACCCGCATAGAGAATGAAAAAGCGCAGCAACAGTACGCCGGTCAGGCTGGCGCCGCAGACTGCCAATACGCCATGAAACGTCGAACTGCGGTTGGCCCAGGGTTTTAGCAGCATCGGCAGTATCAGCCCAAGCCCAGCCACGCCAAGCCAGAACCACCAGGTCCAGAATCCGCCGCCCAGCGCCGCCGCCAGCGCGCGCATTTTGCCGTCATCGCCCAGCGCCAGACCGACGAAGAACGCCGCCAGCAGGAAGATCTCCAGCCATACCACCGGGACCTCCATGCGATGCACAAAGTGCGCTTCAGTGCTGTGCGGGTTGCTACGATGGCGTAACGCCATGGCGATCAGCGCCACCGCCGCGCCGGAGGAGATCCCGGAGAACAGGAACAGTACCGGCAGGATCGGGTTATTCAGGAACGGGTAGGACTTCAGCGCCGACAGCAAAAACCCGGTGTACGCCCCAAGCAGAACCGCCAGCACCAGCATTAACGTCTCCAGTGCACGGTGGAACGGCGTTATCAGCGTCAACGCTTTCTGCACGATCCCTAACCGCGGCAGCCAACGCTGCTGCAGGGCAATCACCTCTTTTTCAAAGATTTTTGCCAACCACAGCACCAGGACCACCATATACAACTGGAACAGCATGACCCCCATCGACATCACCGAGGTGAAGCTGTAGTGGAACATCAGTTTCCAGAAGGTCCATGGCCGCGTCAGGTGGAATACCAGAATCAGCAGACCGAAGATAATCGCCCCCGGCCCTAACACCAGCGTGGTGCGCAGCAGCGTGCTGTCCGAACCGCCCGCCTCAGGATGGAAGCGACGCAGCAGAATCGCCAACGTAACCAGTCCGGCGGAGATGCCAATCAGGAACAGATAGATGGCGATGGGCCAGTCCCACACCAGTGATTCAAAATGAAATGCAGAAGCGGGTGTCATTGGCTCACCTCCCCATATTTAAAGGGAACGCGGTAGACCTTCGGTTTTGTGCCCAGCGCCAGCTTGTAACGATAGGTGGTTTTCTGCTGCAACAAACGGGAGATATCGCTGTTGGGATCGTCCAGATTACCAAACGTCAGCGCCTTCGTCGGGCATGACTCAACGCAGGCGGGCTGTTTGCCCGCTTTCAGGTTGGTTTTCCGGCAGAAATCGCATTTATCCGCCGTTTTGCTCACCGGATGGATAAAGCGCACGCGATAAGGACACGCGGCGATACAGTACTGACAGCCAACGCAAAGATCAGGGTTCACATCCACAATGCCGTTGGCGGCATCGCGATACGATGCCCCCGTCGGGCAGACGTCAACGCAGGGGGCATGGTCGCAATGCTGGCACGAGTGGCGGAAAAAGCGATATTTCACATCAGGAAACGTCCCCTGCGGCTCGCTGCGAATAATCGTCAGACGCGATACGCCTTCCGGTACGTTGTTGACTTCCCGACAAGCATCCATGCAGGCCGTGCAGCCGATGCATAATGACTCATCGTGTACCATTCCGTAACGTACGCCATTGATATTTAGCGTCTTCGCCACAACGCGTCCCGCCGTCCCGCTCACTGCCACCAGCGCGCCGACGCCGGTGATAAACTGGCGACGAGAGCAACTCATGGATGCTCCTTAAGCAACGGAACCGACGCCGGGTTAAAGTTCGGATTGTTACGCTGATCGCTGTGGCAATCGACGCAAATCTTGATCCGTCCTTTATCGCTTAGCGTCTGCATCGTGTCTTGCTTCGGATGCAGTGAGTGACAGCTGGCGCACGCCACTTTTGTGACGTGGACATCGTGCGGCCAGAACGCTTTTTGCAACTGCTCAGGCAGGTGACAGGACATACAGACGCTGTTCTGTTGCTCCACATTGTACATTGGCTCATTAAAGCGCATCACATCCTTCACCCCTTCACGGTGGTTCGGTGACGGCTGGCCGTGACAGTTGGTGCAGGTGACCGGCAGTTTGTTGTTCGGGTTAATGACTTGCGCATGTTTACCATGCATGCCTTCGGTATCCGGCTTGTGACAATCCAGACAGGCAGCATCCGGATTACGCTGCTGAGTAACCGTCCAGCGTTGATCCGACTCCTGCGGCGTTGGCGTGGCAGTGATTCCACTCAGGCTCCAGAACAGGCCTGACGCCAGCACCCCAGCAGTTAATAACGAACGTAATACGCTCATATTCACTCCGTTGAGTTATCCGCCCCTTACGGGGCGAAATGGGGTTATTGGCTTAACAGACCGTTTTTACGCGCCTGCTCTTCCCACTGCGGAATCACCGTTTTGATGAAGTCCTGCTTCTCAGCATTGATTTGCTGCATGTTCAGACCAATCGCCGCCTGGGCTTTCTCTTTGGTAGAGATATCCGGTAACGGGATTTCATGCGTGATGCCTTTGGTCGCCAGCAGACGAACCAGTTTGGTACGTGCGTCGGCGGCTTTATCCATTGCGCTACCCAGCATCCGCAGACCTTCTTCCGGCGCATGCATGTGAATACCGTGTGAGGCGATAGACAGGTCCCAGCGCCATTGTGCGTGACGGATATCTTCCAGAATCGGCTTCATTTCCGCTTCGGTCGCACCCGCATCCCATGCGGCTTTCGCTTCGAAGTGCGCATGTACCAGTTGATCTTCAACCTTGATTTTCAGGTCATGAATGGCCTGTTTACGCTCGGCGACCACTTTTTGCAGGGACGCTTTGTCCTGGGTATGGCAGTTCGCACAGGTCTGGGCGAAGTTATCGAACGGATTACCAATCTTGTGATCGGTATAGATCTTACCTTCCGCGTTTTGCACTTTCGGCATGTGGCAGTCGATACAGGTCACGTTGTTCTTACCGTGAATGCCCGCGCTCCAGGTTTCATATTCTGGGTGCTGCGCTTTCAGCATCGGGGTTTTGGACAGAGAGTTAGTCCAGTCAGAGAAGGCGATGGTGTCGTAGTATTTCTCCATGTTCTCGACTTTCATGCCCTCATCCCACGGGAACTTAACGGCTTTGTTCTTACCGTCGAAGTAGTACTCCACGTGGCACTGGCCGCAGACCATGGATTGCTGATCAAAGCGACCGGCTTTCTCAAACGGTTTGCCGATGGCTTCCATCGCGCGCTCAGCGTAAGGACGCGACAGCGTCAGCTCAGGCTTGCCTTTGGCGAAGTCCGGCGACGCGGTGTTATGGCAATCTGCACAACCGAGGTTGTTAACAATTTCCGGACCGCCGCGCGCCCATTTACCGTGGAAGTAACCATCTTCACCGTCTTTCTGGATCAGACGCGCCACATCCGGGCTTTTACAGCTCCAGCAAGCCATCGGCAGCGGGCCGTCTTCTGCCGTTTTAGGTGCGCCGGTACGTAAGGTTTCACGTACATCGGTCACCGCATACGCGTGCCCGCGCGGTTTGTTGTAATCGCGCGAGAATGGATATCCCGCCCACAGGATCACCAGACGCGGATCTTCTGCCAGCGCATCTTCACGGGCTGATTGCTCAGACGTGGCTTTCCAGGAGAGGTATTGATCGGGATGCTGAGGGGCGAAGGTTTCATTCTTCGCTTCAACGGTGACGGTCTTTGCGGGTACAGGAGTTTGTTCAGCGTGAACAGCAGAGATAAATAATAAAGGTAATAACAGGCTGAAGAAACGGCGTACGCGTGATTTTGTCCTTGCCATAGGGGTCTCATCCAGATGACGCCATTATCTGCAATGGCGGTTCTTTTATTGTTTTCCATAACAGCAACCACACGAATACTGTCATGACATTGCTCCCCCCAATTTGTAACAAGAAACCACACTGAAAATGTTGTCTTTAATCAATTGTAAGTGTATGTAAAATACCACTTTAGAGTTAGTTACCCCCTCAAACCACTCACTCTTTTGTTTAATTCTGAGACAGATCACCTTTTCAACAATTCTCAGATAACTCCATGTTATCGCGAGAATTAATCAATTTTTGCTAGTTCTCTTCAAAATTCAGTTTGTCGCTAATTTGCACAATTCGTTTATTGCGTGATCTGCCGCCCAAATACTAAACAAAACTCGCAAAGCCCCTACATTTAACGTTTATGCGACATATTATTAACATCCTACAAGGAGAACAAAAGCCATGAGCCAAATACATAAACACGCTATTCCCGCAAACATTGCGGATCGTTGCCTGATAAATCCGGAGCAGTACGAAGCGAAGTACCAGCAATCTGTTAACGAACCCGACACATTTTGGGGCGAGCAGGGAAAGATTCTTGATTGGATCAAGCCGTACAGCCAGGTGAAGAACACCTCGTTTGCGCCAGGCAACGTCTCTATTAAATGGTATGAGGATGGCACGCTAAACCTGGCGGCGAACTGCCTTGACCGTCACCTGCAGGCAAATGGCGATCGTACCGCCATCATCTGGGAAGGCGACGATGCCAGCCAAAGCAAACATATTACCTACCGCGAGCTGCATCGCGATGTCTGTCGTTTTGCCAATACGTTACTGGATTTAGGCATTAAAAAAGGTGATGTGGTGGCCATATATATGCCGATGGTGCCGGAAGCGGCGGTCGCCATGCTGGCCTGCGCCCGTATTGGCGCGGTGCATTCGGTCATCTTCGGTGGTTTCTCCCCGGAAGCAGTCGCCGGACGTATCATCGACTCCAATTCTCGGCTGGTGATCACCGCCGATGAAGGCGTGCGCGCCGGACGCGCTATCCCGTTGAAAAAGAACGTCGATGATGCGCTGAAAAACCCGAACGTGAAAAGCGTCGAACACGTTATCGTTCTCAAACGTACCGGTGGAAAAACGGAATGGCAGGAAGGTCGTGACCTGTGGTGGTCCGATCTTATCGAGAAAGCCAGCCCGGAACATCAGCCGGAAGAGATGAATGCCGAAGATCCACTGTTTATCCTGTATACCTCCGGGTCAACCGGCAAGCCGAAGGGCGTGCTGCACACCACTGGCGGATATCTGGTCTACGCCGCAACCACCTTTAAGTACGTGTTTGACTACCATCAGGGCGATATCTATTGGTGTACCGCTGACGTGGGTTGGGTGACCGGGCACAGCTACCTGCTGTACGGTCCGCTGGCCTGCGGCGCAACCACGCTGATGTTCGAAGGCGTGCCCAACTGGCCTACCCCGGCGCGTATGGCGCAGGTTGTGGATAAGCACCAGGTCAATATTCTGTATACCGCGCCGACCGCCATCCGCGCTCTGATGGCAGAAGGCGATAAAGCGATTGAAGGTACTGACCGTTCGTCGCTGCGCATCCTGGGTTCCGTTGGCGAGCCAATCAACCCGGAAGCGTGGGAGTGGTACTGGAAGAAGATCGGCAACGAAAAATGTCCGGTCGTCGATACCTGGTGGCAGACCGAAACCGGTGGATTCATGATCACCCCGCTGCCGGGCGCCACCGAGCTGAAAGCCGGTTCCGCAACCCGTCCGTTCTTTGGCGTGCAGCCTGCGATTGTCGATAACGAAGGTAATCCGCTGGAAGGCGCAACCGAAGGCAACCTGGTGATTATTGACTCGTGGCCAGGCCAGGCGAGAACGTTGTTTGGCGATCATGAACGTTTTGAACAGACCTACTTCTCTACCTTCAAAAATATGTACTTCAGCGGCGACGGCGCACGCCGTGATGAAGATGGTTATTACTGGATCACCGGACGTGTGGACGATGTGCTAAACGTCTCTGGTCACCGTCTGGGCACGGCAGAAATCGAATCGGCGCTGGTGTCGCATCCGAAGATTGCCGAAGCCGCGGTGGTCGGTATTCCGCATAATATTAAAGGCCAGGCGATCTACGCCTACGTCACGCTGAATCACGGCGAAGAACCGTCGCCTGAGTTGTATGCCGAAGTTCGTAACTGGGTACGCAAAGAAATTGGCCCGCTGGCAACGCCAGATGTGCTGCACTGGACCGATTCACTGCCGAAAACCCGCTCCGGCAAAATTATGCGCCGCATTCTGCGCAAAATCGCGGCGGGCGATACCAGCAATCTGGGCGATACCTCAACCCTCGCCGATCCAGGCGTCGTTGAGAAACTGCTCGAAGAGAAGCAGGCCATCGCGATGCCATCATAACCATAACCGTGAAATGCCCGATGGCGCGCTGCTTATCGGGCCTACAAATCCTATCCCTACCCCTCCCCTGAGCGGGAGGGAAATATAAAAACCCTCCCCCAAAGGATTTCGTGTTACAGGAAGGCGGCAAGCGAGCACATCCCCAGGAGCATAGTTCACTATGTGACTGGGGTGGGCGAGTGCGGCCAACGAACCTGTAGCGCGAAAGACGCAGGGGACCTCTGGAGAGCTCTGTGATGAATGACAATATTTATCAGCGGATAGAAGACAGTGCGCGTTTCAGGGAGTTAGTTGAAAAACGGCAACGGTTTGCCACCATTCTGTCCATCATCATGCTGGCAGTTTACATCAGCTTTATTTTACTGATTGCCTTTGCGCCTGGTTGGCTGGGTACTCCGCTGCACGCGGGAACCAGCGTCACCCGGGGTATTCCGATTGGGGTCGGCGTGATCCTTATCTCCTTCATCCTGACCGGGATCTATATCTGGCGGGCAAACGGTGAATTCGATCGCCTGAACAATGCGGTTCTGCACGAGGTTAAAGCATCATGAAGAGAGTCCTGACGGCGCTTGCCGCCACGCTGCCCTTCGCCGCAAACGCGGCGGATGCTATAAGCGGAGCAGTCCAACGCCAGCCAACCAACTGGCAGGCGATTATCATGTTCCTGATTTTCGTCATCTTTACGCTTGGTATTACCTACTGGGCGTCTAAACGCGTGCGTTCGCGTAATGACTACTACACCGCTGGCGGTAACATCACCGGCTTCCAGAACGGGCTGGCGATTGCAGGCGACTATATGTCTGCTGCATCGTTCCTCGGGATTTCCGCGCTGGTCTTTACCTCCGGTTATGACGGACTGATTTACTCGCTCGGCTTCCTGGTCGGCTGGCCGATTATCCTGTTCCTGATTGCTGAACGCCTGCGTAACCTTGGTCGCTACACCTTTGCCGACGTGGCCTCTTATCGCCTGAAACAAGGTCCGATTCGTATTCTCTCGGCGTGTGGTTCCCTGGTGGTGGTCGCGCTGTATCTGATCGCGCAGATGGTCGGCGCGGGTAAACTGATTGAGCTGCTGTTTGGCCTGAACTACCACATTGCCGTCGTCCTGGTTGGCGTATTGATGATGATGTACGTCCTGTTTGGCGGCATGCTGGCAACCACCTGGGTACAGATCATTAAAGCCGTTCTGTTGCTGTTCGGCGCCAGCTTTATGGCCTTTATGGTGATGAAGCACGTCGGCTTTAGTTTCAACAATCTGTTCACCGAAGCGATGGCGGTACACCCGAAAGGTTCCGCCATTATGAGCCCGGGCGGGCTGGTGAAAGATCCGATCTCCGCGCTGTCGTTAGGTCTCGGCCTGATGTTTGGTACGGCTGGCTTACCGCACATCCTGATGCGTTTCTTCACGGTCAGCGATGCCCGCGAAGCGCGTAAAAGCGTATTCTATGCCACCGGTTTTATGGGTTATTTCTACATCCTGACCTTTATCATCGGCTTTGGCGCGATCATGCTCGTTGGCGCGAACCCTGTGTATAAAGACGCTGCTGGCGCGCTTATCGGCGGTAACAACATGGCGGCGGTACACCTGGCGAATGCGGTGGGCGGGAACCTGTTCCTCGGTTTCATCTCGGCAGTGGCGTTTGCCACCATTCTGGCAGTGGTTGCTGGTTTGACGCTGGCGGGGGCATCGGCAGTTTCTCACGACCTGTACGCCAACGTATTCCGCAAAGGCGCAACCGAGCGCGAAGAGCTGAAGGTGTCGAAAATTACCGTACTGGTGCTGGGTGTGGTTGCCATCGTGCTCGGCGTGCTGTTCGAAAACCAGAACATCGCCTTCATGGTGGGACTGGCATTTGCTATCGCAGCCAGCTGTAACTTCCCCATCATTCTGCTCTCCATGTACTGGTCAAAACTGACCACGCGTGGCGCAATGATGGGCGGCTGGTTAGGTCTGCTGACGGCCGTCGTGCTGATGGTGCTTGGCCCAACAATTTGGGTACAAATCCTGGGTCACGAAAAAGCCATATTCCCGTATGAATATCCGGCGCTGTTCTCCATCAGCGTAGCGTTCCTCGGGATCTGGTTCTTCTCTGCCACCGATAACTCAGAAGAAGGTAACCGCGAACGCGAGCAGTTCCGTGCTCAGTTCATCCGTTCCCAGACCGGGTATGGCGTAGAACAAGGTCGCGCGCACTAATCTTCCCTCTCCTCCGGCTTCCGGGCCGGAGGATTACTGCCTTTCTCAGAACATCAGCCTTGCGACCAGCGGCGATACCAGCACCATCACCACGCCGGAAAGCATCATCACCAGGCTAGCCACTACGCCCTCCTGTTGGCCGAGCTCATATGAGCGAGCCGTGCCTGCGCCGTGCGATGCTGCGCCAAAACCTGCGCCTTTCGCCATCCCTTCGCGAATAGAGAGCCGCAAAAACAGCACATCGCCGACCGCCATCCCGAATACGCCCGTCACGACCACGAACAATGCCACCAGATCCGGCTGACCGCCCAATGGCTCTGCCGCCGCCAGCGCAAATGGCGTAGTAACGGACCGCACCGCCAGACTGCGCTGAATTTCATCAGGCAGCATAAACAGGCGCGCCAACCAGACGGAACTGGTGACCGCCACCAGTGTCGCCGTCACCACACCCGCCGTCAGCGACATCCAGTGACGTTTAATCACGGCAAGGTTGTCATAAACCGGAACGGCGAAGGCAATGGTTGCGGGACCTAGCAGCCATAGCAGCCAGTGCGATTCACCAATATAGTTTTGCCAGGAGATATGTCCAAAGACCAACATCAGCACCAACAGCGCCGGAGTAAGCACTAACGGCATCAGCGGTAATTTACGAAAGCGGCGATACAGGCGCTTGTTGGCAAAATAGATGCCCAGCGTAATCACCAGACACAGCACGCTTAACTGGAAATTACTCACGGTTTAACCTGCTCATTTCATAGCGATACACTTTATCCACGATCCATGCCGTTGCGCCGAGCACCATCATCGTACTTATCGCAATAACGGCAAAAATACGCCATCCATCAACCAGTAGCAGTTGCGTATAGTTAACGACGGCGACCACCGCCGGGACAAAAAACAACAGCATTTCAGCCAGTAACCAGCGAGCGCCTGCGCGGATCCAGTTCAGCGGGATAACCCGGCAGACAATCAACGCCAGCATCAGCACCATCCCAACCAGGTTGGCAGGAAGCGGCAGATGCAGCCAGGAGACAAGATATTGAGCAAAAACAAAGAGACCTGCGTACAACAGAACCTGAACGGGGATCTGGAGTCGATGAATAACGGCAGGCGTCACGCGGCTTATCGCCACAGCCATGAGGGTATGTCCTTAAAAAATAGAGAGCGCCAGTATAGAGAGCCCCCGTCCAGGACTGAAATGAATTAAAATCATTGCAGGCATAGTCTTAAGGAATAATCATGGATATCAGAACGCTGCGATATTTTGTTGAGGTGGTGCGTCAGCAGAGCTTTACCCGCGCAGCGGAGAAACTCTTTGTCACCCAGCCCACCATCAGCAAAATGTTGAAGAACCTTGAAGACGAGCTTAATTGCACGTTGCTCATCCGCGACGGACGGCGGCTGTTGTTGACCGATACCGGCCAGGTCGTGTTCGAACGCGGCCTGGCGATCCTCGCCGAGTTCCGCCAGCTCGAAGCAGAACTCAGCGACATTAATCACCTCAACAAGGGAATATTGCGCCTCGGTATCCCGCCCATGGTGGGTATGTTGATGGCTGGCCCCATCAGCCTTTTTCGCCAGCGTTATCCCGGCGTGGAACTGAAAGTGTCTGAATTTGGCGGTTTAACCGTCCAGCAGGCGGTGATGAACGGCGATCTGGATGTTGCGATGACCGCGTTGCCGGTTGAAGAAGAGAGCGGTCTGGCGACCTTACCACTTTTCAGTCATCCGCTCTGCGTGCTGGTCCCCCGCTCCGGTCAATGGACAACGTGCGACTCCATTTCCCCCGAAGCGCTGGCGGAGCATCCGCTGCTTATCTACAACGAAGATTTCGCGTTGAGCCGTCAACTGCTTGAGTTGTTTAACCAGCACAACGTAAAACCGCGTATCGCTGTGCGCAGCGGGCAGTGGGATTTTCTGGCGGCAATGGTGCAAGCCGGCGTCGGGATCGCCATTTTACCGGAGCCGATTTGCCAGCGGTTGGATAAGCAAACGCTGCGCTGGATCCCTCTGGAAAGCGACTTACGCTGGCAGTTGGGCATGATTTGGCGCGAAGGTGTGTATCTGTCGCACAGCGCCCAGGCATGGCTGAAATGTTGCGAAGGGTTTTGGTTAACGCAGGAGTCGTAAAATGCCGGATGCGGCTTAACGCCTTATCCGGCCTACAACGAGCTTCCTTTTATTGGTTCTCAATCAACAGCGCTTCCAGCAAATCCAGATCGTGCAATAGCTTTTGCAGCGTTTCATTGCTGATTTCACGCGTGGCGCGCAGATGATAAAGCTCGGCGCGTTCTGAACGCAGCGCCGCCAGGCGGAAACGTCGCTCCAGGTTCTCTTCCTGCATTGAGCTTTCTACATCGTTTCGCCCATCGGCGCGACGACGCAGGTTACCAATGACACGGGAGCTCACCTCGGTCAGTAGCTGATTATCAATGTTCTCTTCGCTATCCGCAGCCAGACGCTCCTCCATTTTCTGGATCGCGACAATCGCGACTTCCGCCGTGGCAGCACGGGCAATGCGCTCCTCTTTTTGCTGTTGCGAGTGGTCTGCAACTTCCAGATGCTGTAGCAGAATCGGCAGCATCACCACGCCGACAAACAGCGAGAACAGAATCACGCCCGCAGCGAGGAAGATCAGCTCATAACGCGCCGGGAAGCCGCTCCCGTCCGGTAACAACAGAGGAATGGAGAGCACACCGGCGAGGGTAATGGCCCCGCGAACTCCCGCAAAGGAGGCAATCAGGATTTCACGCGTCGTCCAGGAGCCAAACTCCATCGGCTTTTTCTTCAGGAAGCGCAGGCTGAACTTCTTCATGGTCCACAGCCAGCCAAAACGTACCAGCATCAGCGCGGCATAAATCAGCACGATATCGGTAAACAGCATCCAGATTTCAACGTTCGGATCGACTTCCGCCGCCGCCAAAGATGACTCCAGAATGCCCGGCAACTGCAGTCCTAACAACAAGAAGACCATGCCGTTAAACACAAACTCCAGCATCGCCCAGGTGCTGTTAGCACGTAAACGCATCGCCAACGGCGCGCGGCGCATCACGCCAGAGCGGGTAATCGTCATCCCGGCAGCAACCGCCGCGAGAATGCCTGAAACACCGATGTGTTCCGCAATCAGATAAGACGCAAACGGCAGCAGGAACAGCAGGACGATTTGCGTTGCCGGCTCATCACCGCCCCAACGGCTAAGAAAACGCAGGGAGCGTCCGTATAACCAACTGACGACAAAACCGGCCAGGATGCCGCCAACCGCCACTTTGAAGAACTCAAGCGTCGCGCCGCCGACGGTAAACACCATCGTGCCCATCGCCACGGCAACGGCAAATTTCAGCGAGACCAGGCCGGACGCGTCGTTCATCAACGCTTCGCCCTGCAGGATACCCATGATTTTCTTCGGGATGCGCCCCTCACCCACAATACCGGAAAGGGCGACGGCATCGGTTGGCGACAGCACGGCAGCCAGCGCAAAAGCAGGGATGAGAGGGATCCCCGGCACCAGCCAGTAAATCATAAAGCCAATCCCGACCACCGTGACCAGAACCAGCGCCAGCGCAAGGCCGAAAATCTCTCGCCCGTGCTCCAGAAACTCACGCGTCGGCGTCTTCCAGCCATCGGCAAACAGCAGCGGCGGGATAAACAGCACCAGAAACAGCTCAGGATCGAATTCCACATGCAAACCAAACGTCGGCCACGCCAGCAAGGCGCCGATGGCGATCTGCATAAGGGGTAATGGGAGTTGGAAGGGCAATACGCGAGTAAATACCCCCGACAGCGAGACCACAAGGGTCATGATGAGTATGGTGAAAAAGATTTCCATGCGTTCCCTGTTTGCGATGTTTCTTATGATTGGTGATAAAGGCGTCGTGCCTTAATTCTATCTACTTGAGAGTATCGCAAAAGACAACGAGTGTGTTCTGAAAATAAAAACGGGCGGCCTGGGCCACCCGCTTTCAGGAGCGTCATCGAAGAAAAATCAAATAGCCCAACCGCCCGCGTAAAAGGCCACCAGCGCGATAGCAATTACCACCGTACCGATGTTCAGTTTGCGCCATTCGCCAGAGACAATGCGACCAATGACCAGGGTAGCAAAACCAATCATAATGCCGGTAACGATGTTACAGGTCAGGACGATAAATACAGCAGTGACCAGACCCGCCATCGCGTCGACAAAGTCAGCAAAGTCGATTTTCGCCACGTTGCTCAGCATCAGCAGCCCCACATACATCAACGCAGGCGCCGTTGCGTAAACAGGAACAAGATAAGAGAGCGGAGAAAGGAACAGGATCAGCAGGAACAATACGCCAACGGTGATCGCCGTCAGGCCGGTCTTGCCGCCTGCCGCCGTACCCGCTGCGGATTCAATGTAAACCGCCGCCGGTGCAGCCCCTACCAGACCAGAGAACACGCTGCTCAGGGAGTCGGTGGTCAGCGCTTTGCCGCCATCGATAATTTGTCCGTCTTTATCCAACAGATTCGCCTGTCCGGCTACCGCGCGGATGGTTCCGGTCGCATCGAAGACCGCGGTCATGACCAGCGCCAGCACGCTCGGCAGAACGATCGGGTTCAGTGCGCCCATAATATCCAGGCTGCCGATCAGCGAGTTGCCGTTTTCATCGCTCAGCGACGGCATGGCAAAAATACCGGAGAAATGCACGGCCGGATCGAAAATCAGGCCGACGATGGAGATACCGATAATGGTCAGCAGGATGCCGCCCGGTACTTTCAGTTTTTCGAGACCAATAATCACCGCCAGACCAACCAGCGACATAATCACCGGGAAGGTATCGAAGTCGCCCAGCGCAACCGGCAGGCCGTCCAGCGGGTTCTTAATCACCAGACCAACGCCATTGGCCGCAATCAATAACAGGAACAGGCCGATACCAATCCCCGTACCGTGCGCAACGCCCTGCGGCAGATTGCGCAGGATCCAGCTACGGATACCAGTCGCAGAAATGATGGTAAACAGAACCCCCATCAGGAACACCGCGCCCAGCGCTACGGGCACGCTAATATGTTGTCCCAGTACCAGGCTGAATGCGGTAAACGCGGTCAGCGAAATGGCGCAGCCAATCGCCAACGGCAGGTTCGCCCACAGGCCCATCACAATAGAACCGACGCCCGCAACCAGACAGGTTGCCACAAACACAGCGGCAGGCGGGAATCCGGCTTTACCCAGCATCCCCGGAACCACGATAACGGAGTAGACCATGGCCAGGAACGTCGTTAATCCGGCAACGACTTCTTGACGAACGGTACTGCCGCGATGCGAAATTTTAAACCAGGCGTCGAGTGAACCGCCGGTACGCGCTGAAGGCGTAGACATAGAAAACATCCCCTGAGAGTTTATTTTTTCGTCATTATGCGTGGTGGACAATCCACTGCCTGCTAAACGATTTCTCCATGTGCCAGCTTTGCGTCAATAGGGGTGTCGCAAAAAAGCAAACGTTTAGCTCCGCGCATAAAAAACGGGTGATAAAAAAAAGCAAACGATTATCCAGCGATCATACGTTGGTTTTCAACTGAACTTTGCCGCTTTTTACTCATTTCTTCTTATAATGCGCAAGAAATAGCCAGACGATGCGCAAACGTTATCGTCAATGCGCAATCTGGCAACAAATTTCGCTGAGTTATTACAAGATTTGCATTTATTTTTCACGCCTGCTCGCGCAAAAAATGCATGAAGATGCGGAAAAATTTTTGGCTAAAAAGCAATCAATTTACTGGCAAATAGAGAGGGGTGGCTTACACTTACATTATCAACACAGACCGGAACCTCCCCAAACGTGCTCGACTGAGGGGTGTTGATGTCGGGGGAAACCCTCCCGTGAACCAACGGGATAGAGTGAAAGACAAAGACCGGAACCAAACTAAAGCGCCCTCTGTGGCGCTTTAGTTTTATACCCGTTATATCCGCCACATACTTTAAACCAATCAATCATCTTCCAGCAGGCGCGCCCCGGTCCCCTGCTCGCCAAGCTGATCGCCAGGGTTACGCAACGGGCAATCACTGCGGGATAAACAGCCGCAGCCAATACACCCATCCAGCTCATCGCGTAACGCCACCAGAGTATGAATGCGTCGGTCTAACTCCTCGCGCCATTGCGAAGAGAGCTGCTTCCACTCTTTGGCACTGAGCGAATGCCCTTCAGGTAATACACCTAACGCGTCGCCGATCGTGGCCAGTGGAATGCCGATACGTTGGGCAATCTTGATAATCGCGACATAACGCAACACATCGCGTTTGTATCGACGCTGATTGCCGCTGTTGCGCATACTGCTGATTAATCCTTTGCTTTCATAGAAATGCAGGGTCGATACCGCCACACCGCTACGCTTTGCAACTTCACCTGGCGTGAGCAACGCTTTTATCCGGGGTAATTTCTTTTCCATAAATCGCTTTACCTCAAGTTAACTTGAGGAATTATACTCGCCCACAGACAAAACGACGAATCGAACACTGAGAAAGAGGCAACTCTATGTCCCATCAGCAGATTATTCAGACCCTTATTGAATGGATTGATGAACATATCGATCAACCGCTGAACATTGAGGCGGTTGCGAAAAAATCAGGTTACTCAAAGTGGTATTTGCAGAGAATGTTCCGCACGGTGATGCGTCAGACGCTGGGTGACTACATCCGCCAACGTCGGCTTCTGCTGGCCGCCGTTGAACTACGGACGACCGAACGGCCTATATTCGATATTGCGATGGATCTTGGCTATGTATCGCAGCAAACCTTCTCGCGCGTATTTCGCCGAGAGTTTGATCGTACTCCCAGCGATTACCGCCACCGCCTGTAAAATTATTGCCCGCTCTGCGTCAGTATGGCGGGCGAGCGTTTTATCCAATGCATGAACTCCTGCGGCGGCAGCGCCTTCGCAAAATACCAGCCCTGGCAATACTGTACGCCGTGTTCAAGCAACCACCCGATTTGCTCCGCCGTTTCCACCCCTTCCGCAATCGTCTTCAGCTTTAAGCTTTGCGCCATCTCGATGATATGTTCGGCAATCAAGTGACTGGTGCTGTTAGTGGCCAGCGTGCTAATAAACGATTTGTCGATCTTCAGGATATCGATATTCAACGCTGACAAATTATGGAGGTTGGAATATCCCGTGCCAAAATCGTCAAACGCCACTTCAAAACCGGCCTGCCGAAACGCCTGGATGATGGGTGTCATTTTATGTACATCGATAAAGCCGCGCTCCGTCACCTCAACTTTAATTTGCTGGGCCGCCACGGAGTATTCATGGTTTTTTTCGGCAATCAGAGCAATCAGTCGGGATGAATGAAAGTCAGAAGCCGAGAGGTTAATCGAGATATACAACTGAGGATTCGCCGAAAGAAAAGCCCCTAAATCTTTGAAGACCTCCTCAACAACGTAATCCGTGATCTGCTCAATCATCCCCTCTTTTTCCGCCAGCGGAATAAACTCCGTCGGGCTCATCACCTCACCGTTACAGCCTGGCCAGCGTAGCAAAGCCTCGGCACCGACACATTGTCCATTTTTGATGTCAATGATCGGCTGATAGTACAGACAAAGCTGACGTTTCTTGATCGCACGTTTTAATAAGCGGCGGGGAGAGAGGTATTCCTGACGCGTACGCCACCACATGAGCAGTATCAGGATGCTGCAGATAATCCCAAAGGGGATCGTTAACGCCGCCTCATGATAGAAAATCTGATTCACACGAGCGTCGGAGGTCGAAACAATAATCGCGATGGGGCGTTTTTCTGAATGTACGATGGTATAGAATCGCTCGCCCTGCTGGAATGTTGAGGATTCACCGCTTATCAGCGGCGAGAACTGCGCAATATTCGCCCCTTCGCTGGCAGAGAAAAAGGTGTCCGTTACCGTGTCATACACTCCCCAGGACAGATCCGGATCATCAGACATGACTTCGCTGTAAGATAATGGATTGATGACGACAACGTAGTTTCCTCGTTGCATGTACGTCATTTTGTAGCCAGCGAAAAAGGGGGTGTCGCGGTAGTAATAGATGAAGACGTCTGGCGCGCGTTTATAGTCGGCTGTCGCCATAATATATGGGACTCGCGGCATCATTGACGTAGAGCACAAAAAATGATCGCCCTGCGCATAAATTAGCTCACTGATATATAAACGACCACGAATAATATTCAGCATACTTTTCTGATGGGCAGGGGTACACATCTTACCCTGATACAATTGGGCCATATCACGCGCTAAATCAGCCTGGAGGATCACCAATTCCGTTTTATTTAACACCAGTTGAGCAAAAGAGCTGAGTTGATTACGGGTTTCGGACATCGCCCGGATGTGAGCAAACCATAACGCCAGCACCACGGGGAGCAATACCACCATGAATGTTCCGAAGAACTTCAGCATCTTGCGTCGCGCACTGTGATTCATGTCAGCCCTATTTCCCTGTTTCGTATATGCCAGAACCCATTAGGCGGGATGCTATAAACACTGACTGATTAAGTTGCATGAATCTATCATTATTAGCAACAGACTTCTCTATGTAAAAGTCTGATAATAGATGATGCTGATATTATTTTTCCGTAAGGCAAACTCAAAGTTATGCTTATTTCATAACATTATTATCAATAAGTAGTAATTTTTTATGAGCATTATCCTGGTCGTGTTTAAGAAATTCATTAAATTTCTTAACGAATAATTTAGGATAAACATAACAGGTAATCCATATGCATCTTTTTATTAGATTATTTGTTATCGTTTTTTTTATTAAAAATAACCATGCAAATAACATGGTTATTATCCTGCAAAAATAACCTCTAACACTGGTGAACAAACGAGCAAATGTGATATAGTTCACACAATTCATGTAACAGAAACAATGTTTCATTCGTGTTATTGCCCGTCGAGAGCCAGAGTACTACACCCTCGGTGAACACCCCCGCGCTGTCATGGGCATCAAGACTTTCTGAGGACGTTTTTTCATGGCAACGATAACAACTGGCGTGGTTCTTCTGCGATGGCAGCTACTCAGCGCGGTGCTGATGTTTTTAGCCAGCACGCTCAATATCCGTTTTCGTAAATCAGATTATATTGGCCTGGCCGTCATTAGTAGCGGTTTGGGACTGGTTTTCGCCTGCTGGTTTGCAACCGGGCTGCTCGGCATAACCCTGGTGGATATGTCCGCAATCTGGAAGAACATTGAAAACGTGATGGTTGAAGTGATGAGCCACACACCGCCAGACTGGCCGATGGTGTTGAACTGATAAAAAATTACATATGGCTACCCCTGTTATGAGGTAGCCATAATTTTTCGTATAAAGCAGAAAAATTAGAACGGAATATCGTCGTCGAAATCCATCGGCGGCTCGTTAGACGGCGCTGCCGGAGCTGACTGCTGCGGGCGAGACTGCGCGCCGCCGCTGAACTGATTGCCGCCCTGCGGCTGCTGAGGCTGACCCCAACCGCCCTGCTGCTGACCGCCACCTGCCGGAGCACCACCACCCTGACGACCACCCAGCATTTGCATGGTGCCGCCAACGTTAACCACAACTTCAGTGGTGTACTTTTCTACGCCGGACTGATCGGTCCATTTGCGGGTACGCAGCTGGCCTTCGATATAGACCTGAGAACCTTTACGCAGATATTCGCTGGCTACTTCCGCCAGTTTGCCGAACAGCACGACACGGTGCCATTCAGTCTGCTCTTTCATTTCGCCGGTCGCTTTATCACGCCAGGATTCGGAAGTAGCCAGCGTAATGTTGGCAACTGCGCCACCATTCGGCATATAGCGTACTTCCGGGTCCTGGCCCAGATTACCGACGAGAATCACCTTGTTTACGCCTCTGCTGGCCATGATCGTGTCTCCTGAAAAACGTTACTGAATAAGTGTAAGCGCGGGATTGTAGCATTTCCAATAGCGCTTTTACTACGTTGCGAGATCGATTCCAGTAAACAACCCCGGATAGACATTGTTGCACAGACACCTGCGTTTTGCATTCCAATACTGTATATCCATTCAGGTCAGGTTGTGTCATAATTAACCGTTTGTGATCGCCGGTAGCACCATGCAGCCAGGCAAAAAAGCGTTTAATCCGGGAAAGATGAATGGATAAGATCGAAGTTCGGGGCGCCCGCACCCATAATCTCAAAAACATCAACCTCGTCATCCCGCGCGACAAGCTGATTGTCGTCACCGGGCTTTCGGGCTCAGGCAAATCTTCGCTCGCTTTCGACACCTTGTATGCCGAAGGACAGCGTCGTTACGTTGAATCCCTTTCCGCGTACGCGCGTCAGTTTCTGTCACTGATGGAAAAGCCGGATGTCGACCACATTGAGGGGCTGTCTCCCGCCATCTCAATCGAGCAAAAATCGACATCCCATAACCCGCGATCCACGGTAGGTACGATTACCGAAATTCACGACTATCTGCGCCTGCTGTTTGCCCGCGTTGGCGAACCGCGCTGCCCGGATCACGACGTTCCCCTGGCGGCGCAGACCGTGAGTCAGATGGTGGACAACGTCCTGTCGCAGCCGGAAGGCAAGCGTCTGATGCTGCTGGCGCCGATAATTAAAGAGCGTAAAGGCGAGCACACCAAAACGCTGGAAAACCTGGCGGGTCAGGGCTATATCCGTGCCCGTATCGACGGGGAAGTGTGCGACCTGTCCGATCCGCCCAAGCTTGAGCTGCAAAAGAAACACACCATTGAAGTGGTGATTGACCGCTTTAAAGTACGTGGCGATCTCACCCAGCGCCTGGCGGAATCGTTTGAAACCGCGCTGGAACTGTCCGGCGGTACGGCAGTGGTTGCCGATATGGACGACCCGAAAGCGGAAGAGCTGCTGTTCTCTGCCAACTTCGCCTGCCCGATCTGCGGCTACAGCATGCGCGAACTGGAACCGCGTCTGTTTTCATTCAACAACCCGGCGGGCGCATGCCCGACCTGTGACGGCCTCGGCGTACAACAGTATTTCGATCCTGACCGGGTGATTCAAAACCCGGAACTGTCGCTGGCCGGTGGCGCTATCCGCGGCTGGGATCGCCGCAACTTCTACTACTTCCAGATGCTTAAGTCACTGGCGGAACACTATAAATTCGACGTCGAAGCCCCATGGGCCAGCCTGAACCCCGCCGTGCATAAAGTGGTGCTGTACGGTTCCGGTAAAGAGAATATCGAATTTAAATACATGAACGATCGCGGCGATACGTCCGTACGTCGCCATCCGTTCGAAGGCGTATTGCACAATATGGAGCGCCGTTATAAAGAGACGGAATCCAGCGCGGTACGCGAGGAATTAGCCAAATTCATCAGCAACCGCCCGTGCGCCAGCTGTGAAGGGACGCGTTTGCGCCGGGAAGCCCGCCACGTATTTGTTGAAAATACGCCGCTGCCCGCAATTTCCGACATGAGCATCGGTCATGCGATGGATTTCTTCAACAACCTGAAGCTTGCCGGCCAGCGAGCGAAGATTGCAGAGAAAATTCTTAAAGAGATTGGCGATCGTCTGAAATTCCTGGTCAACGTCGGCCTCAACTACCTGACGCTGTCACGTTCAGCGGAAACGCTCTCCGGCGGCGAAGCCCAGCGTATTCGTCTGGCAAGCCAGATCGGCGCGGGTCTGGTCGGCGTGATGTACGTCCTGGATGAACCGTCTATTGGTCTGCATCAGCGCGATAACGAACGTCTGTTGGGCACGCTCATCCATCTGCGTAATCTGGGTAATACCGTGATTGTGGTCGAGCACGATGAAGATGCGATTCGCGCCGCTGACCACGTTATCGATATCGGCCCGGGCGCTGGCGTTCACGGCGGCCAGGTGGTTGCCGAAGGGACGCTCGACGACATCATGGCGGTGCCTGAGTCGCTGACCGGCCAGTACATGAGCGGTAAGCGTAAAATTGAAGTACCGAAACAGCGCGTGGCGGCCGATCCGGAAAAAGTGCTGAAGCTTACCGGCGCGCGCGGCAACAACCTGAAAGATGTCACCCTGACGCTGCCGGTTGGCCTGTTCACCTGCATTACCGGGGTTTCTGGTTCCGGTAAATCGACGCTGATCAACGACACGCTGTTCCCGATTGCGCAGACAGCGCTGAACGGCGCCACGCTGGCTGAACCTGCGCCGTACCGCGATGTTCAGGGCCTGGAACATTTCGACAAAGTGATCGACATTGACCAAAGCCCGATTGGTCGTACTCCGCGATCCAACCCGGCAACCTACACCGGTGTGTTTACGCCGGTGCGCGAACTGTTTGCTGGCGTACCAGAGTCCCGCGCGCGCGGTTACACGCCGGGTCGTTTCAGCTTTAACGTTCGCGGCGGACGCTGTGAAGCCTGTCAGGGCGACGGGGTGATCAAAGTTGAAATGCACTTCCTGCCGGATATCTACGTGCCGTGCGACCAGTGTAAAGGCAAGCGCTATAACCGCGAAACGCTGGAGATTAAGTACAAGGGCAAGACCATCCACGAAGTGCTGGATATGACCATTGAAGAAGCACGCGAGTTCTTCGATGCCGTCCCGGCGCTGGCGCGTAAGCTACAAACGCTGATGGACGTGGGCCTGACGTATATCCGTCTCGGCCAGTCGGCCACTACGCTCTCCGGCGGCGAAGCGCAGCGCGTGAAGCTGGCGCGCGAACTGTCAAAACGCGGCACCGGGCAGACGTTGTATATCCTTGATGAACCGACCACCGGTCTGCATTTTGCGGATATTCAGCAGTTACTGGACGTGCTGCATCAGTTGCGCGATCAGGGCAACACCATCGTGGTGATTGAGCACAATCTGGACGTAATCAAAACCGCTGACTGGATTGTCGATCTCGGTCCGGAAGGCGGTAGCGGCGGCGGGGAAATTCTGGTCTCCGGCACGCCAGAAACGGTCGCTGAGTGTGAAGCTTCACACACGGCCCGCTTCCTCAAACCGCTGTTGTAATTGCGCAACACTTATCTGGCCTACAGAATATGCATAATTTCTTGTAGGCCGGATAAGGCGCTTGCGCCGCATCCGGCAAAACAGATCAGGGCTGCGCCAATATCCGACGTTTATCTTCCGGCAGCGTGTTTACCGCCAGCTGATAAGAGGCATCAACCAGATAATAAATCTGCGAATCCGGCAGCGAGCCGTCCAGATACACCGTGCTCCAGTGCGCTTTATTCAGATGTCTGCTTGGTCGTACATCGCTATGCTGCTGACGCAGTAATTCCGCCAGTTCAGGGCTGGTTTTCAGAGAGACCGCCGGGCGTTCTTCTACCTCTTTTACCATGGCAAAGAGTACATCTTCGACTTTGATTTGTGTGGCTTTCCAGTCACTGTGCACGCTCTGCTCCGCGCCCGTTTTTGCCATGCAGTATTGCAGCAACTCCGAATTCGTCATCTTTATTCCCCTTACCAGCACTCGCCTAATGAGAACATCTTTTATTCAGTGTGCAGCAAGTCCGCAAAAGGTAAAAGCCGGTAACGCAAATTTGTTTAAAAAACCACCAAATAGCAGCCTGCGCCTTTAATACTCAGAATTTACGATCACCTCTTCACCAAACGCGCCAGCCTGAGGTAGCGGTTTATAGGTGGAGTTGGAAGCACGTAAAATACGAATACCGCGAATACCCACGTCGCGAGCGGCGGTGATGTCATTGTCAGAATCGCCGTAGAACATGCGCACGTTTTTATCCTGTAACCACTGCGTTTTGGTGTTCTGGCCCGGCTTGTCACCGGCAAAAATGACCGGATTCATATTGGCGGCCGGGATGTGAAAGTTATCAGCCAGCGTTTTCGATACCGTTTCAGTCTTCGTCGGGCTACGTCCGGTGACAAAGAAAATGCTATCGCCACGACGCACATGCATATCAATTAACTGGCGCGCCACTTCTTTTGGAATACTGAACTCGTCCCAGCCGTTGTTCATTTTCTCCCAGAAAGCCGGATTCTTCAGGTAATCTTCACTGTCCGGAGAGTACGTTTTCTTACCGCGCCAGAAGCCCGGACTGGAAAAAAGGACGGTATCATCGATATCAAACCCGACGGCCATCGGCGGGCGTCCAGTCAGACTGTTTTCAATTTGCGCCACGGAAACCCAGTGAATGGGGGCCTGCTCGGCGAGTTTTGCAACGTTGGTGCCTGGATTGAGCTGCGAGGGAGAAGAAACTAATGCCTGAGCAGACTGATTTAACGTGAACAATAAACAAACGGCACTCAGTGCCAACGTAAACTTGCGCATATTTTTCCCTAAGTAGTCAGTTAGTTATCATTTTTTTATTAACAACTGGTCAAAAAACTATCTGACCTTACCCCCTGAGGGGAGGGAAAGGAAGGATTTTCTCTGGTTTTGTTACAGAAAAAGAGCACGATCACACAGAAAAGCGTGCCTGATGGCGCTACGCTTATCCGGCCTACAAACGAAAAAAACCAATGCTCTTGTAGGCCGGATAAAGCGTTGACGCCGCCATCCGGCAAACCAGATTGTTACATAACGGCAGCAAAGGCCTTCGCCACGCGCTGCACGTTAGCGTGATTCAAACCGGCCACGCACATACGACCACTGGCAACCAGGTACACACCAAACTCATCACGCAGGCGATCGACCTGAGCAGCGCTAAGCCCGGTATAGCTGAACATGCCGCGCTGTTGCAGCAGATAGTCGAAGTTACGGCCAGGAATTTCAGCGCTCAGCACGTTAACCAGCTCCTGGCGCATTGCCAGAATGCGGGTACGCATCTCTTCGACCTCCGCCAGCCAGCTGGCTTTCAGCGCGTCATCACCCAGTACCGTAGCGACCACCTGCGCACCAAAGTTCGCCGGGCTGGAGTAGTTACGACGTACGGTCGCTTTTAATTGCCCGAGAACGCGGCTTGCCGCATCGGCGTCTTCACATACCACAGACAGCCCACCGACGCGCTCGCCGTATAAAGAGAAAATTTTAGAAAATGAGTTGCTGACCAGAGCGGGTAATCCGGCGCTGGCTATAGAGCGGATCGCGTAAGCATCGTCTTGCATTCCGCCGCCAAAGCCCTGATAGGCAATGTCGAGGAACGGGATCAGATCGCGCGATTTCAGAATCTCAATAACGGCATCCCATTGCGCAGGGGTTAAATCTGCACCGGTCGGGTTATGGCAGCACGGATGCAGCAGCACGATGCTGCGCGCTGGTAAGGTATTCAGCGTCGCCAGCAGGTCATTGAAACGTACCCCGTTGGTTTCATTGTCATACCAGGGGTAAGTACTCACTTCGAATCCAGCCCCTTCAAAAATCGCGATATGGTTTTCCCATGTTGGATCGCTGACCCATACGCCAGAGTCAGGGAAATAGCGTTTCAGGAAGTCTGCGCCAATTTTTAGCGCCCCGGAACCACCCAGCGTCTGAATGGTTGCGACACGCTGTTGCAGGAGAACCGGATGATCTGCGCCAAACAGCAGCGGCGCAATGGTATTACGATACGTGTTCAGACCTTCCATCGGTAGATACAGCGAAGCGCCATGCGGTTGGGCATTGAGTCGGGCTTCCGCCTCCGCCACCGCTTTAAGCTGAGGAATAATGCCGTCTTCGTTGTAGTACAGACCAATGCTGAGGTTCACTTTGTCGCTACGTGAATCTTCTTTGAATCGCTCCATGAGCGATAAAATCGGGTCGCCAGCGTAGGCGTCAACTTTTTGAAACACGAGGTGGTTCTCCAGGTTTACAGGCAGAGGATAAGAACACAATAAACCGGAAGCGGAAGAAGATCGAGAGGATGTTGCAGTTGGCGAGCATATTGCCGGATGGCGGCGTTCCGCCTGTCCGGCATATCATGAACTTAGTCGATATACTTCATCGCCACCCTTGAGGTCAGGCGCGTGATAAGTTCGTAAGCACTTACTTTCGTCATTTCAGCAATGCGTTCCACGGGCAAACCTTCACCCCAAAGAATCACTGAATCACCGGCCTTATCCTGTGCCTCAGGGCCTAAATCGACGCAGATCATATCCATCGCGACGCGACCAACGATCGGCACTTCACGACCATTGACCAGCACCGGTGTTCCAGACGGCGCCGCACGCGGGTAACCATCACCATAACCCATCGCCACCACGCCTAAACGCGTGTCGCGCTCGCTCTGCCAGGTACCGCCATAGCCGACCGGTTCGCCCGCTTTGTGCTCACGCACCGCAATCAGGCTGGAGGTTAGCGACATCACCGGCTGGCAGCCAAAATCGGCACCGATAGAGTGGTTTTCCAGCGGTGATACACCGTACAGAATCAGCCCCGGACGCGCCCAGTCGAAGTGAGATTGCGGCCACAGCAGAATACCACCGGATGCGGCAATCGAACGCTGCCCCGGTTTGCCTTCACAGAAGCTATTAAAGATATCGAGCTGCTTTTCAGTCGCGCCACACTCAGGCTCGTCCGCGCGTGCAAAGTGGCTGACGATATTGACCGGCTGGCGCACATTTTCACATTGCGTCAGGCGCTGATAAAACGCCTCGGCCTGCTCAGGACGCACGCCCAGGCGGTGCATGCCCGTGTCGAGTTTCATCCAGACGGTGACCGGCTCAGCCAGTTTTGCGGCCTCCAGGGCCTCGAGCTGCTCCAGGTTGTGTACGGCGGTATGCAGACGCTGCGCGGAGATAGTCGGCAGATCGGTGGCATCGAAAAATCCCTCCAGTAGCAGGATAGGCTGCGTGATGCCACCCGCGCGCAGCCGCAGGGCTTCTTCAAGACGAGCGACACCAAAAGCGTCCGCATCGGGGAGCGTTCGCGCGGTCTCTAACAGACCATGGCCGTAGGCGTTCGCTTTCACGACCGCAACCAGTTTACTGGCAGGAGCCAGTTCACGCAGACGTTGCAGGTTGTGTCGCAGAGCGCGGCGGTTAATAACTACAGTTGCCGCTTGCATGTGTATTCCTTAATAAAAGAATCTCCTAAATCATTCGTGTTGCAGAAAGGCGACAAGCCTGAGAATCCCCGGAAGCTTAGTAAACTAAGTGACCGGGGTGAACGGGCGAAGTCAACGCATCTGCAGCATGAAGGATGACGGAGATTTATTCGTCGTCGTATTGTGGGCCCGCATAGTTGTCGAATCGCGACCACTGTCCGTTAAAAGTCAGGCGAACCGTTCCGATCGGACCGTTACGCTGCTTACCAATAATAATTTCGGCGATGCCTTTTAAGTCGCTGTTTTCGTGATAAACCTCATCACGATAGATAAACATGATTAAGTCGGCATCCTGCTCGATGGAGCCGGATTCACGCAGATCTGAGTTGACCGGACGCTTGTCGGCGCGTTGTTCCAGAGAGCGGTTAAGCTGCGACAGCGCCACCACCGGCACATGCAGTTCTTTCGCTAACGCTTTCAGCGAGCGGGAAATTTCAGCAATTTCCAGCGTACGGTTGTCGGAAAGCGACGGCACGCGCATCAGCTGCAGGTAGTCGATCATGATAAGTCCGATACCGCCGTGTTCACGGGCGATACGACGAGCACGCGAACGCACTTCCGTTGGCGTCAGGCCGGAGGAGTCATCAATATAGATGTTTCGTTTCTCCAGCAAAATACCCATTGTTCCGGAAATTCGCGCCCAGTCTTCGTCATCCAGTTGACCAGTACGAATTTTTGTTTGGTCTACGCGTGAAAGCGAGGCCAGGGAACGCATCATGATCTGCTCTGAGGGCATTTCAAGACTAAAGATAAGAACCGGCTTATCCTGCAACATCGCCGCATTTTCGACGAGGTTCATTGCAAATGTCGTTTTACCCATCGACGGACGCGCGGCGACGATGATGAGGTCTGACGGCTGCAAACCAGCGGTTTTTTTGTTGAGGTCGTCATAACCGGTGTTCACCCCGGTGACGCCGTCGTGCGGCTGCTGGAATAGCTGCTCGATACGCGCGACGGTAGCGTCGAGCACATCGGTAATGTTTTTCGGACCTTCGTCTTTGTTGGCGCGGCTTTCAGCGATTTTAAAGACGCGAGACTCCGCGAGATCCAGCAGGTCTTCACTGGAACGTCCTTGCGGATCGAATCCGGCTTCCGCAATTTCGTTCGCGACCGAAATCATGTCACGGACAACGGCACGTTCGCGGACGATATCCGCATAAGCGCTAATGTTGGCCGCACTTGGCGTATTTTTCGATAACTCAGCCAGGTACGCAAAACCGCCCACGCTGTCCAGCTGGCCCTGAACCTCCAGCGACTCTGCCAGGGTAATCAGATCGATGGGTTTTCCCATCTCCTGCAGGCGATGCATTTCCGTAAAGATATGCCGGTGCGGGCGGGTATAAAAATCCTCCGCGACCACGCGTTCGGCCACGTCATCCCAGCGTTCGTTATCCAGCATTAAACCGCCCAACACCGACTGTTCCGCTTCAATCGAGTGCGGCGGTACTTTCAGCCCGGCGACCTGGGAATCGCGCTCACGAGCATCAGTCTGTTGTTTGTTGAAGGGTTTATTTCCTGCCATAGTGAATGGAGTTACCGAGATAATGATTGGGTCGAAAGATTACCACATTTCTTTTGGAGGAAGCATGGCAACACGTATTGAATTTCACAAGCATGGTGGGCCTGATGTACTCAAGGCTGTGGAGTTTACGCCGGTTGACCCGGCGGAAAACGAAATCCAGGTCGAGAATAAAGCGATAGGGATCAACTACATCGACACCTACATCCGCAGTGGTCTTTATCCGCCGCCTTCTCTGCCCAGCGGTCTGGGTACCGAAGCCGCAGGCGTGGTCAGCAAAGTTGGCAGCAAAGTGACGCACATCAAAGCTGGCGATCGCGTGGTGTATGCTCAGTCTGCGCTTGGCGCTTACAGCTCAGTGCATAACGTGCCGGCTGATAAAGCCGCTATTCTGCCTAACGCTATCTCGTTTGAACAGGCAGCCGCCTCGTTTCTGAAGGGGCTGACCGTTTTTTACCTGTTGCGCAAAACCTATGAAATCCAGCCTGACGAACCGTTTTTATTCCACGCAGCCGCAGGTGGCGTCGGTCTGATCGCTTGTCAGTGGGCGAAAGCGTTGGGAGCGAAACTGATTGGCACCGTCGGCAATGCGCAAAAAGCGCAAATTGCGCAGCAGGCCGGCGCGTGGCAGGTGATTAACTATCGTGAAGAAAGCATTGTTGAGCGGGTAAAAGAGATCACCGGCGGTAAAAAAGTGCGGGTGGTGTACGACTCGGTGGGGAAAGATACCTGGGAGGCGTCTCTCGATTGTCTGCAGCGCCGCGGACTGATGGTCAGTTTTGGCAACGCGTCCGGACCCGTGACTGGTGTAAATTTAGGGATTCTGAATCAGAAAGGTTCGCTGTACGTGACCCGCCCTTCGCTCCAGGGTTACATCACCAACCACCATGAATTAACCGAAGCCAGCAATGAGCTGTTCTCGCTGATTGCCAGCGGGGTGATCAAAGTGGATGTCGCACCTGGTCAGACATTTGCGCTGCACGACGCGCAGCGTGCTCATGAAGTGCTGGAAAGTCGCGCCACGCAGGGATCGAGTCTGCTAATCCCGTAAAGAATTAGGGCTTCCCGCAGGAAGCCCTTTCTTTTTTTTAGTTCGGCTGTATGTAGGGTACAGCTCGATGAATTCGTTAACCAGGCAATAGTGACAGATTTTATAATCAATTCCTATTTGGTTCTAAAGGCAATGTTTCAGGTTGTGACGGACCACTCAATACCTTAGTAAAATCGGCGGTTATTGCGCTGATACTGTGGGACTTTTGGCGCTTTTATCGCCTTGATCACCCACACCACGGCAACGGCCAGTAACAGCCAGGGCAACAGTTTAATCATCAAGGCAAATAGCCCGCCCAAAAACATGACGACGGTGGCTACCACCAGCGCGGCCAGCACCCCCAGCAACGAGACGCCGGTGACCATCAGCATGATAAAAAATCCAATCACAAAAAGTAGTTCCAGCATGACTCTCTCCCGAAATAAAATACTCTCCATTCCTTTACAAGAAACATGCCAAAGTTAATCTACTGATTTATAAAACAAAACACCCTGTGACAACGCACAGGGTGTGGTGAAATTAACTAACTTTTAGTGAGAAACTAACGCTTATCAGCCACCAGCTTCAAAGCATGTTCCAGGACGTTAATATCGGCTCCGGCTTTATGCGCGTTCTCACTCAGGTAACGACGCCACTGACGTGCGCCGGGGATCCCCTGAAACAGTCCCAACATATGGCGCGTCACATGCCCCAGATAAGTGCCCTGACTCAGTTCACGCTCAATATATGGGTACATGGCACGCACCACGGCGACCGGATCAGCATCATGAGTAGCAGTAGCAAAAATTTCGCGATCGACTGACGCCAGAATTCCGGGATTTTGATAGGCTTCACGCCCCACCATCACGCCATCCATATGTTGCAGATGCTTTTTCGCTTCTTCCAGCGATTTAATACCGCCGTTGATCGACATCGTCAGATGTGGGAAATCACGCTTTAACTGATAAACACGGTCATAATCCAGCGGAGGGATCTCGCGGTTTTCTTTCGGGCTTAATCCGGACAGCCAGGCCTTGCGGGCGTGAATGATGAACATCTCGCATTCGCCGTTGCCAGATACCGTGTTGATGAAATCGCACAGGAATTCGTAGCTGTCTTGATCATCAATGCCGATTCGGGTCTTCACCGTCACCGGAATCGACACCACATCGCGCATCGCCTTGACGCAATCGGCGACCAGTTGCGCATTCCCCATCAGACAGGCGCCAAACATGCCATTCTGTACGCGGTCGGAAGGACAACCCACGTTGAGGTTAATTTCGTCATAGCCCCGCTGTTCAGCGAGCTTCGCACACTGCGCCAGCGCAGCCGGATCGCTCCCGCCCAGTTGCAACGCGACCGGATGTTCTTCTTCGCTATACGCCAGATAATCGCCTTTACCATGAATGATCGCTCCGGTGGTCACCATCTCCGTATACAGCAGCGTCTGGCGGGACAGTAAGCGCAAAAAGTAGCGGCAATGTCTGTCCGTCCAGTCGAGCATCGGCGCGATAGAAAAACGATGAGCGGGAAAAGCGGTAGACTGAGATTCAGGCAGCATGGCGAATATTCAAGCATCCGGTTAAAAAAGGGGCGCTACTATAGCATAGACCGGTGCGATAGTGCGCCCCATCATCGTGGCTCGCACAGCATATTCTCACAGAGCGTTATTTGCGCCCCGGTTTGCCGTCATGTGGGCCAAAAAACTGCGGCGGATGGTCAACCCAGCGATCCTCGCGCGTGGCGGCATAAACCGGGTTAAGCGGGTAATAAATGCGATTATATTTTTTGTTTGTCTCACCCACGACCAGCAAGCGCACCTCTTCACTGGTGTTATTGATAAAGGTGTGGCACACCCCGGTTCCTGCCGGAAAACCGACGCTGTCGCCAGGTTCGAGCTTCCATAAATAGCCGTTAATCCAGGCTTCCGGATAACCTTCCAGCACATAGATAAACTCTTCTTCATCGCTTTCGGCATGAGGATAAGATGTGCGACGCCCCGGCGGCAGGCGTTCATGATGAATACCTAGTCTTCCTAACCCCAGTTTACGGGCAAGCGGCGCGCCAATAGCAAAAAGTTCATTGCTGTCGGGGTAGGTGGAGTCATCAGCCCCTCCACCTCTCGCCAGTGGCGAATACAGTCGGGTCTTTTCATGTGGATTCTCCAGAATACGATGCGTCAGGTATAGCACACAGCGGCGGATCTCGGCGTTTTAAGCAGAACATGATAAAGTAAGGGATTAACCTTTCACACAAATCGAGGCGCCAAATGGACAAAACCACCACGCAGGAGTTATTGGCTCAAGCTGAAAAACTCTGTGCGCAACGCAACGTGCGGCTAACGCCACAGCGCCTCGAAGTGCTGCGCCTGATGAGCCTGCAGGAAGGCGCCATTAGCGCTTATGACCTGCTCGACCTGCTACGGGAAACCGAGCCGCAGGCCAAGCCACCGACCGTTTATCGTGCGCTCGATTTTCTGCTGGAACAAGGTTTTGTACATAAAGTGGAATCGACCAACAGCTACGTGCTGTGTCACCTGTTCGATCAACCGACCCACAGTTCTGCGATGTTTATTTGCGATCGCTGTGGCGTGGTAAAAGAAGAGTGTGCGGAGGGTGTGGAAGACATCATGCATATGCTGGCGGCAAAAATGGGTTTTGCTCTGCGGCATAACGTGATTGAAGCTCACGGGCTGTGCCCGGCATGCGTGGAGGTTGAAGCCTGTCGCCATCCGGGCGAATGCCAGCATGACCACTCAATTCTGGTGAAAAAGAAAGTCGGTCGCTAAGCCAGAGAGCGTACATCCTTGTACTCTCAGGAGGGGACTAATTACCAGCGGTAATCGTTGCGGTTTTCCCAGTCAGTGACTTCTTTCTCCGCCTGATCTTTTGCATAACCGTAACGCTCCTGGACTTTACCGACCAGTTGGTCACGTTTGCCTTCAATGACCGTCATATCATCGTCGGTCAGTTTGCCCCATTGCTCTTTCACTTTACCTTTGAACTGTTTCCAGTTGCCGCCGACTTCGTCTTTATTCATCATCAAATCCTCATCGTTAGGTTGTGAATAGCCAGAGTATCTCGTCCAACTCCGCTATCTTTTCTGCTGGACGTGAGAATAAGTGTAGTCACTGATTCGGCATTCGATTCACTATTCAGAATTTTTAACCGTCAGGCTTCAACGAACCACGTCCCGTTGCGCCAGTGACGTCGCCAGATAAAGGCCAGCGAAAGCCCGCGCAGGGCAAGAAACACGGTGAGCGCCAGCCACAAGCCGTGGTTACCCAGCAGCGGTAAAGCCAGTAACGTTAATGCGAATCCCGCGGCGGCAACGGCCATGCTGTTGCGCATTTCTGCAGCCCGTGTTGCGCCGATAAACATACCGTCCAGCAAATAACACCAGACGCCAACCAGCGGCAAAATCACCTGCCAGATAAGATAACGATCGGCCAGCAGTTGAATCTGCGGGAGCGAGGTCAGCAACGCTATAATGTGCTCGCCAAACAGGGCATAAACCAGCGAAAACAGAATCGCCACAAGACCGGACTGTCGACAGGCTGCGCGCCAGACATCCAGTAACTGGCTGCCATCCCGTGCGCCATAGGCCTGACCAGAATGCGCTTCAACGGCGTAGGCAAACCCGTCCAGCGCGTAGGCGGTAAAGGTCAGCAGGGTCATCAGAACGGCATTTACCGCAATGATATCGCTCCCCAGGCGCGCGCCCAGCACCGTAATGGCACCAAAACAGAGCTGCAGCAACAGCGAGCGCAGCATAATGTCACGGTTAAGCGCCAGTAAGCGGCGGAAATTGCCACGCCAGGCCTGTTTCAACATTGCCAGCGAAATTCCGCGCATATGCAGGACTTTGCGTACCATTAACAGACCGATCAGCAAGGTGGCATATTCGGCGGTGACCGTCGCCAGCGCCGCGCCCTGCACGTTCATATGCAGGCCCATCACCAGCCATAAGTCGAGCACAATATTGAGAACATTACCGACAATCAGCAGGATAACCGGCGCCCGCGCATACTGAACGCCAAGCAGCCAGCCGAGCAGCACCAGATTCGCCAGCGAGGCGGGGGCGCTTAACCAACGGATTTCCAGGAAACGTCGGGCCTGCTCCAGTACGGCTTCACTGCCGCCGACAATATTCAGAGCCAGATCGATAATCGGCGTACGAAACAGTGCGATAAGCAGCCCCGCCCCCAGCGCCAGCATTAGCGGCTGCACCAGCGCACGCGCCAGTGCCTGCGGATCTTTCGCGCCAAATGCCTGGGCGGTAAGACCTGTGGTGCTCATGCGTAAAAAAAGCAGCAGCATAAAGAGAAAACTGGTCGCGGTGGCGCCAACGGCAACGCCGCCAAGATAGACCGGACTATCCAGATGACCAATGACCGCGGTATCGACCAATCCCAGCAAGGGAACGGTGATATTGGAGAAGATCATCGGTAAGGCAAGACGCCAGAGTGCTTTGTCGGAGGAGGTAAAGAAAGGCATGAAATAGAGCCTGAAAAGAAGTTAGAGGTACTGGAAGATGTTGCCCTGGCCCGGTAAGCGCAGTGCCACCGGGCGAGTTGCCGGATGGCGACGCAAACGTCTTATCCGGCCTACAGGGACTCAACAGAGTATTACAGCCATTCCCCGTTACGAATGACGCCTACCGCCAGCCCTTCAATAGTGAAGTTTTGCTCGCGCAGGTCGACCACAATGGGTTTGAATTCGCTGTTTTCTGGCAGGAGTTCAACCTTGTTGCCCTGTTTTTTCAGGCGCTTCACCGTCACTTCGTCATCAATGCGCGCAACAACAACCTGACCGTTACGCACATCCTGTGTTTTATGCACGGCCAGCAAATCACCGTCCATAATCCCGATGTCTTTCATCGACATACCGCTGACGCGCAGCAGAAAATCGGCGTTCGGTTTGAACAGTGAAGGATCGACCTGATAATGGCCTTCGATGTGTTGCTGCGCCAGAAGTGGCTCACCTGCCGCAACGCGACCGACAAGCGGTAAACCTTCTTCTTCTTCCTGCAACAGACGAATACCACGCGATGCGCCGGATACAATTTCCAGCACGCCTTTACGCGCCAGCGCTTTCAGATGTTCTTCAGCAGCGTTTGGGGAACGGAACCCCAAACGCTGCGCGATCTCCGCACGCGTCGGTGGCATACCTGTCTGGCTGATGTGATCTCTAATAAGATCAAACACCTCTTGCTGCCTGGCCGTTAACGCTTTCATTCCGCCCCCTGGGTGTATATACAGTTATGCTGTGAGTATATACAGCTAAAGGTGATTTTGGAACCGCAAACTGCACAAAAAACAGGAGAATGATGAAGTTGTGGAATCTTTATCGCAAATGCGACCACAACAGGATGCCCCAGGTGATCAAGGCGACAAAAATCGACAGCAATACCGCCGCCGACCCCATGTCTTTCGCACGACCAGACAGTTCGTGGTACTCGGAACCGATACGATCAACCACCGCCTCAATCGCACTATTGAGGATTTCAACGATCATCACCAGCATCACGGAACCAATCAGCAACACGCGCGTAATGGCGTCGACGTCCAGCCAGCAGGCGATGGCAACGCCTAGCAGAACGGCAACGCTTTCCTGACGAAATGCCGCCTCATTAATCCATGCGGCGCGAAAACCTTTCCAGGAATAGCCTGCAGCTTTGATAATTCGGGTGAATCCAGTGGTATTATTGGCCATCAAAAAGAACCTTTTTACATTATTAGCGTCAATGTCATTGTAACGTTACCCCGTTTGTTTCAGGGTGTGGCAAAGCAGCGCGAAGTATGACCGGATACACCAGAAATTCACTAAACTTTCTGATATCCTTGCAGCGCATTTGCATTATTAACCAGAGGCTTTACATCGTTTATGTCCGGCTGGCCACGAATTTACTACAAATTACTGAATTTACCATTAAGCGTACTGGTAAAAAGCAAGTCTATTCCGGCGGAACCCGCACCGGAATTGGGGCTCGATACTTCTCGCCCCATTATGTACGTCCTACCGTACAACTCCAAAGCAGACTTGCTGACGCTGCGCGCCCAATGTCTGGCGCACGATCTCCCGGATCCCCTGGAACCGCTGGAGATAGACGGAACTCTACTGCCGCGCTACGTGTTTATTCACGGCGGCCCACGTGTCTTCACCTATTACACGCCAAAAGAAGAGTCTATTAAGCTGTTCCATAACTACCTCGACTTGCATCGCAGCAATCCAGACCTGGATGTGCAGATGGTGCCGGTTTCGGTAATGTTTGGCCGTGCGCCTGGACGCGAAAAAGGCGAGGTCAACCCGCCGCTACGTATGCTGAACGGCGTACAAAAATTCTTTGCTGTGTCCTGGCTGGGTCGCGACAGCTTTGTCCGCTTCTCCCCGTCGGTTTCCCTGCGTCGCATGGCGGATGAACACGGTACAGATAAAATTATCGCCCAGAAGCTGGCGCGCGTAGCGCGTATGCACTTTGCACGCCAGCGCCTGGCCGCAGTCGGTCCGCGCCTCCCTGCCCGACAGGATCTGTTCAACAAGCTGTTGGCCTCAAAAGCTATCGCGCGCGCGGTAGAAGATGAAGCGCGCAGTAAAAAAATCTCCCACGAAAAAGCGCAGCAAAATGCGATAGCGCTGATGGAAGAGATTGCCGCCAACTTCTCCTACGAGATGATCCGTCTGACAGACCGTATTCTGGGCTTTACCTGGAACCGTCTGTATCAGGGGATTAACGTTCATAATGCAGAGCGTGTACGCCAGTTGGCGCACGATGGCCATGAAATCGTCTATGTTCCGTGCCACCGCAGCCATATGGACTATATGCTGCTGTCGTACGTGCTGTATCATCAGGGTCTGGTTCCGCCGCACATCGCGGCAGGCATCAACCTGAATTTCTGGCCAGCAGGTCCCATCTTCCGCCGCCTGGGCGCGTTCTTTATTCGTCGTACCTTCAAGGGCAACAAGCTTTATTCCACCGTTTTCCGCGAATACCTGGGCGAGTTGTTCAGCCGCGGCTACTCGGTTGAGTACTTTGTCGAAGGCGGTCGTTCACGTACTGGTCGTTTGCTCGACCCGAAAACCGGCACGCTGTCGATGACCATTCAGGCGATGCTGCGCGGCGGTACGCGTCCGATTACCCTCGTACCGATCTACATCGGCTACGAGCACGTCATGGAAGTGGGCACGTATGCGAAAGAACTGCGGGGCGCGACGAAAGAGAAAGAGAGCCTGCCGCAAATGCTGCGTGGCTTAAGCAAGCTGCGTAATCTGGGTCAGGGTTACGTTAACTTTGGCGAGCCGATGCCGTTGATGACTTACCTCAACCAGCATGTGCCGGAGTGGCGTGAATCTATCGATCCTATCGAGTCTATCCGTCCAGCCTGGCTGACGCCGACGGTAAATAACATTGCCGCCGATCTGATGGTACGCATTAACAACGCAGGCGCGGCCAACGCCATGAACCTGTGCTGTACCGCGTTACTGGCTTCCCGCCAGCGCTCTCTGACCCGTGAGCAGTTGACTGAACAACTCGATTGCTATCTGAGTCTGCTGCGCAACGTACCGTATGCCCCGGATGCGACGGTTCCTGCGCAGAGCGCCAGTGAACTGATTGACCATGCCTTGCAGATGAACAAGTTTGAGGTCGAGAAAGACACCATTGGCGACATCATTATTCTGCCGCGTGAGCAGGCGGTATTGATGACGTACTACCGCAACAACATTGCGCATATGCTGGTTCTGCCTTCGTTAATGGCGGCCATCGTAACCCAGCATCGTCATATTTCACGCGCCGCGCTGCTGCAGCATATTGAAGCGCTATACCCAATGCTGAAAGCGGAGCTGTTCCTGCGCTGGGAGCGTGACGAACTCGCTGGCGTGATCGACGAACTGGCCAGCGAAATGCAGCGCCAGGGACTCATCACCCTGGACGATGACGAACTGCATATCAATCCGGCCCGCTCCCGTACGCTACAGCTGCTGGCGGCGGGTGCTCGTGAGACGTTGCAGCGCTACGCTATTACCTTCTGGCTACTGAGCGCTAACCCATCTATCAACCGTGGTACGCTGGAGAAAGAGAGCCGCACCGTGGCTCAGCGTCTTTCTGTCCTGCACGGCATTAACGCGCCGGAATTCTTCGACAAGGCCGTTTTCAGCTCTCTGGTGCTGACGCTGCGTGACGAGGGATATATCAGCGATACCGGAGATGCCGAACCGGAAGAGACGATGAAGATCTATCAGATGCTGGCCGAACTGGTCACGTCGGATGTGCGTCTGACCATCGAGAGCGCCACACAAGGCGAGTAAGCATAAAAAAACCGGTCGAAATGACCGGTTTTTATTTTGCAGGCTAAGCCAAACTCAAAAATGCCAGTAGCTCATTGCCAGGCCTAAGAACAGCACCAGACCAACATAGTTATTGTTCATAAACGCTTTAAAGCAGGCGTCACGTTCACGGTTGACGATCAGTTTCTGCTGATACACAAACAGCGCCCCAGCCACTAACAGAGACCAGTAATAGCCCAGTCCCAACCCGTTTAACCAGCCCACCAGCGCCATCAGCACCAGCACGCCCACCTGCAGAATACCAATAATCAGCTTGTCGTTCTGGCCGAACAGAATCGCGGTCGATTTAATACCGATCTTCAGGTCATCATCGCGGTCAACCATTGCATACTGCGTATCATAGGCCACCGCCCAGAGGATATTGGCGAGGAACATCAGCCAGCAGCTCAGCGGTACGGACTCGCTCACGGCGGCGAACGCCATCGGGATCGACCAGCCAAACGCCGCCCCCAGCACCACCTGCGGCAGATGCGTATAGCGCTTCATAAACGGGTAAACCCACGCCAGCGCTAATGCCGCAACGGACAACAAAATGGTCATCGTATTGAGCGTCAATACCAGCAGGAAGGCCAGCAATACCAGTACGACAAACAGCGTTCGGGCTTCTTTCTCGGTGACAGCCCCGCTCGGCAGCGGTCGATTCGCGGTACGCTTAACGTGGCCGTCAAACTTCCTGTCGGCATAGTCATTCACCACGCATCCGGCAGCGCGCATTAACCATACGCCGGCGACAAAAACCGCCAGGATCCACAGTTGCGGCATGCCAGGGGTTGCTACCCATAATGCCCACAGCGTAGGCCAGAGCAGCAGTAAGGCGCCGATTGGCTTATCCGTACGCATCAAGCGGTGAAACGCCAGCAGCTTATTCTGCGTCAGACTCCACTCCATCTTTATCTTCCTCTCAGTACAACGGCGATGCAGGCAGAAAAAGCTCGGTAAGCATCAACGGCTTACCGCTCAGCCGCAGGCGGGAACGACGCCCCCACAGCGCTGCATCGCGGCCAATCTCAATAAAATCTCGGGTCAATGTCGATGACGTAAACAGGTAGCGTCCGAGCGGGGTTTTCCCCAGGTTTTGTAAGGCCAGTTCAGGGCCACACAGGGTGGATTCAGGCACCACGGTACGCCCGGCAAGCCAGGGTTCACCATCCGCGCATAACAGGATTTCGCGTAACCAATAGCGGGACTCTTTAGGCAGCAGCGTCAGTTCTTCAGCCACCTCATTTTGCCCAACGAACGCTTCGCGAATCAACGTGACGGTGACTTCTTTGCCCTGCTGCTCAAAACGTTTGGTCATGGAATCTTCCAGTAACAACCAGTCGAGCAGTTGCGGGTCCAGCGCCGGGATCGCATCAAAATAACGCAGCGCACGCAGTTGCGTTAACGCAGGGTGTGGCATGCCTTACTCTCCGATTTATAACCTAAAGGCATTGTATCGCAGAAAAGGCATTACGGGGTGAGCAAACACAATTAAGTGATCGGCAGAGCAACATAAGCGTAACAATTCGCACTGAAGGATAAAAAAAGGTGCGCCAGGAGACGCACCAGTTGTTGCAAAATCAACAATGTGGGGTGATGTTTACCCCTTGCCTTTTACACTGCTGATAAAGGTGGATCGGGCTGATTTGGATCCCAGACGTTCAGCTTCATCAAGCAGCTTCAGCGCTTTATCGACATCGCCTTTCGCCACGGCATCCTTAATCGCCTGATTAAAATAGCTTTCGGTGTCGTTCAGCATCGGCTCACTTTTCTTCACCGGCTGCGGCGCAGGAGCGGCAACCGCTGCTGCCGGAGCAGCATAAGTCACTGCAGGCGCTGCGGTATTGCCGACAGTGACAGGGCCAGGGCCGGAAGAACCGAACAGCGGCCCGACCAACACACTGGAGGACGAGCTGGTTTTGACTTTCAATTTCAACAGACCATCGGTGGTATGACGCGCGATCGGGTCCGGAATATCGGGAACGGCGTTACCGACGCCCTTGGCATAGGCTTTTGCCGGATCAAGCAGGGTCGTGGTCTGCTGGAGGTCTTTATCCGTCGTAAAGACCAGAACATAAAGCTTTTGCTGGCCCAGCGCTGGCGTCAGACGCATTACGCCTTCCAGGCGATCGGCACTCATTACGCCGGGCTCCTGGTAGGTGAAATAGCTGCTGGGGAAGAACGCAGATGGCGTCATGTTCTGATCAAGAATTAAGACGTTTGGCGCAAATACGCTGGTTTGTTTGTTTACTTCGCTGGTTAGCGTCAGACTTAACTCGCCAATATTGGCCGGTACGCTCCAGGCCGCGACCGGACCGGTAATACCAGCAACATCCAAACGCTGGCCCGCGCTCGCAAGCTGCGTGGACTGAGTTTTGGATTGATCAACAGGCGTCCAGGTTAGCTGTTGCAACGCAGCAGTGGGAATAGCAGGCGCCGCGGTGGTGTTCTGCGGAACAATATTCACATCGGCCAGGCTGATGCCAGGCGCGCTGGCAAATAACCCTGCAGATAAACAAAGGGCAACGAGACTTTTCTTCATTTTCATTGTTATCACCTCAGATAGCATGGGTTCAGCGGTGGCCAGGCAATAGCGCGCTAAACCGTAATCAAGAGGGGCGTAAGCCCCTCTTTCGGTCTTTACGTCAGGTTAGTGCTGAATTACCACCAGATTTCCATCTGAGCCCCGAAGGACCACTCATCGCTGTCGCCACGGCTGGTGGTGCTGATACCAGAGTTCGTTGCAGCTGCATATTTGGTTACGTCGTTACCATTTTTGACGTAGCCCCACTCCTCATCCCACTTGGCATAGGTTGCGAAGACACGAATTGCCGGGCGGGACCAGATGCTGTCGCCAGCCTGCCACTGTTGCGCGAGGGTGATTTTGTACTGGCTGTTGCGATCGCCAGTCTGCTGAGATTTGACGTTGTCGTAGCCGACTTCCATCAGGGTGCTCATGATTGGCGTCCATTTGTACATCGGGCGGATACCGACGGTGTACCATTCGGTACCCAGATCGTTATCCATATCGAGGTTCTGGTACATACCGACGTACATCAGATCCCATTTGTCGCCCAGGGAGATGGCGCCGTGGTCGAGAATACGCACCAGGCTACCGTTGTTATTAATCACGTTATTGGCGTAATTGGTTTTACTACCATCTGGATTAGTAATGGTGAAGGAAGAAGAACCGTAAGAACCCTGGTTCAAACCTTTACCCTGCGTGGTCATGGAGTCTGTCGCGTACTGAACAACAAACTTGTTGTAGCCCTTCAGCATGCTCTGAGTATGTTCAGCGGTGAACATCCAGCCATCTTTTGATGCGCCGTCTGCCAGGCTGTAATCATCTGTCGTATTCGCACGACCGTAGTCAACACCCAGTTCCAACATACCGTCAGTGTTCGTTGCCAACTGCGCTAAACGAACGTCAAATACGTCGTTGGCGGTGTCTTTGGTACGATCATAGATATTCTGGCTGCTGAACGCGTATGAACCACCCGCTTCCTGAGAACGGCTCGCGGCCAGAGACAGTTTACCGAAGCCCAGATCGATGTTTTCAATACCGGCGCCAGGACCTGAAATATCCCAGTAGTAGAAGTCGATCATGTGCACGTCATGACGTTGGTAGAAGCGCTTACCGGCCCAGATAGTAGAGCCTGGCAGCCATTCAATCAGGTTTTTACCCTGCACGTTGGCTTCACGGAAGGCTGGATCAGTTCCTTCCCAGTCATTCTGCTGTGCTACGGAGTAGGCGACGTTGGTGTCGAAGTAGAAGCTCTTATCGCCTTCTTTCCACACTTCCTGACCTAATTTGATTTCCGCATAGGTTTCACATTCGTTACCGAGACGGTATTTACTTTGTGCACCTGTTGCCTGGAAACATTGTTGTTCGCCGCCGCTACCCGTCCAACCGATACCGGAACGAGCATAACCATGGAAATCCACAGCCATTGCCTGAACAGACATAATGCCTGCTGCCACAGCAACCGCCAGAGGAAGTTTGCGCAGAGTAATCATCGTTCTATCTCCTGAGATCATTGCTTTTCTTTAAACGCTGCCACCTTCTGAAACTGCGAATGGTTTTGCGTTTCGTTTTTTTATGGGGACCTTAAACGCCCGGCTCCTGGTGCAACCGACGACATGCAGTGCCATCCTCACGGAACAGATGGCAACGCTCTGGCGGCAGGCCGATAGCGAATGTGGCACCCTCTTCTACCAACACCACGTCGTTCTGGCGGTAAACCAGGTTTTGACGGATGGCGGGGATCTGGATATGAATTTGTGTTTCGTGACCAAGTTGTTCGACCACCTGGACTTCACCTTCGAGGGTGACATCGGCGATTTCACTGGGCAGCAGATGTTCCGGGCGGATACCTAAAGACATATTGGCACCCACCTGAACGCGGGCACTGTCGACGGGTAACCAGACTTGCTGGCGGTTTGGTAATTCAACCTGCACCTGATCAATTGCCGTTGCGGTAACTTTCACCGGCAGGAAATTCATCTTTGGCGAACCGATAAAGCCCGCGACAAAGCGGTCGGCAGGATAGTGGTACAGCTCCAGGGGTTTACCGACCTGCGCCACACGACCGGCATCCAACACCACAATTTTGTCTGCCAGGGTCATCGCTTCGACCTGATCGTGGGTGACGTAAATCATCGTGCGGCCAAGACGTTTATGCAGGCGGGAGATTTCAATACGCATCTGGACGCGCAGCGCGGCATCAAGGTTCGACAACGGTTCGTCCAGCAGGAATACTCGCGGCTCGGCAACCAACGTACGGCCAATCGCCACACGCTGACGTTGTCCACCGGACAGCGCTTTCGGTTTACGGTCCAGCAGGTGCGCCAGTTGCAGAACCTCAGCTACCTGATTAACGCGCTGGTTCATTACCTCTTTTTTCGCGCCGGCCAGTTTGAGGCCGAACGACATGTTTTCCGCGACGGATAAATGGGGGTATAACGCATAGGACTGGAAGACCATGCCCACACCGCGTTCGGCGGGTGGAATATCGTTCATCCGGGTCTCCCCGATAAACAGGTCGCCGCTGGTGATGGTTTCAAGTCCGGCGATCATACGCAGCAAGGTCGACTTACCACAGCCTGACGGTCCGACAAACACCACGAATTCCCCTTCGTGAATGTCGAGATTGATATCCTTCGATACCACCACGTCACCCCAGGCTTTCGTTACATTTCGCAGCTGTACGCTCGCCATGCCCTTCTCCCTTCGTTACAACCTGTCATCGACAGCAACATTCATGATGGACTGACTATGCGTTATCCCTCACGGGCGTGAATCCTCCACCCCCCAGCTTTTTTATGGGGGAGGAGGCGGGAGGATGAGAGCGCAGCGTCTGAGACCCGGACCACCAGCCTCAGAGGAATTTCGTGATGCAGCTTGCAAAAATGGGTGGGGTTTTATGTGCGCCAGTGCGCAATACTCACATTTATGTAACACAGATCACATAAAGAACGGGTGGGGCGTAGGTGTAAGGAGGATGGAAAGAGGTTGCCGTATAAAGAAACTAGTACCCGTTAAGCCACCTCTGCAAAATCACCAAACAGGATGGGAACTATGAATATCAAAACTGGCGCACGCATCCTCGCATTGTCTGCATTAACGACGATGATGTTTTCCGCCTCGGCTCTCGCCAAGATTGAAGAAGGTAAGTTGGTCATCTGGATTAACGGCGACAAAGGCTATAACGGCCTCGCTGAAGTGGGTAAAAAATTCGAGAAAGACACGGGTATCAAAGTTACCATTGAGCACCCGGACAAGCTGGAAGAGAAGTTCCCGCAGGTTGCCGCGACTGGCGACGGCCCGGACATCATCTTCTGGGCGCATGACCGTTTTGGCGGCTACGCACAATCTGGCCTGCTGGCTGAAATCACCCCAGACAAAGCGTTCCAGGACAAGCTCTATCCGTTCACCTGGGATGCCGTACGCTATAACGGCAAACTGATTGCGTACCCGATCGCCGTGGAAGCGCTGTCGCTGATTTACAACAAAGACCTCGTTCCGAACCCACCGAAAACCTGGGAAGAAATTCCGGCGCTGGATAAAGAGCTGAAAGCAAAAGGTAAATCCGCGCTGATGTTCAACCTGCAAGAACCGTACTTCACCTGGCCGCTGATTGCCGCCGACGGCGGTTACGCGTTCAAGTTTGAAAACGGCAAGTACGACGTGAAAGACGTTGGCGTGGATAGCGCTGGCGCGAAAGCGGGCCTGACCTTCCTGGTCGACCTAATCAAAAACAAACACATGAATGCGGATACCGACTACTCCATCGCCGAAGCGGCCTTTAACAAAGGCGATACCGCGATGACCATCAACGGTCCGTGGGCGTGGTCCAACATCGATAAGAGCAAGGTGAACTACGGCGTTACGCTGCTGCCAACCTTCAAAGGCAAGCCGTCTAAACCGTTCGTTGGCGTACTGAGCGCGGGTATCAACGCCGCCAGCCCGAACAAAGAACTGGCGAAAGAGTTCCTCGAAAACTACCTGTTGACCGACCAGGGTCTGGATGAAGTGAACAAGGACAAACCACTGGGCGCGGTTGCGCTGAAATCCTTCCAGGAACAGTTAGCGAAAGATCCGCGTATCGCGGCCACCATGGATAACGCCCAGAAAGGCGAAATCATGCCGAACATCCCGCAGATGTCCGCATTCTGGTATGCCGTGCGTACCGCAGTGATCAACGCCGCCAGCGGTCGTCAGACCGTCGATGCCGCGCTGAAAGACGCGCAGGGTCGTATCACCAAGTAATACAGTTGTGAACGTGCCGGATGGCGGCATACATGCCTTATCCGGCCTACAACGTATGTAGGCCTGATAAGCGCAGCGCCATCAGGCACGCTGACCAACAGGTTTTCATTGTTGTTGAGGATTGAACCCCATGGATGTCATTAAAAAGAAACACTGGTGGCAAAGCGACATGCTGAAATGGTCAGTAATGGGTCTGCTTGGTCTGCTGGTCGGTTACCTTGTTGTTTTGATGTACGCTCAGGGGGAGTATCTGTTTGCCATCATGACGCTCATTTTAAGCTCTGTTGGCCTGTATATTTTCGCTAACCGTAAAGCCTATGCCTGGCGCTATGTTTATCCTGGCGTGGCCGGTATGGGGCTGTTTGTCCTGTTTCCGCTCATTTGTACCATCGCCATTGCTTTTACCAACTACAGCAGCACCAACCAACTGACCTTTGAACGTACTCAACAAGTCCTGATGGATCGTTCTTATCAGGCAGGAAAAACCTACAACTTTGGCCTGTATCCGGCGGGTGATGAGTGGCAACTGGCCCTCACCGACGGTGAAACGGGAAAAAATTATGTTTCCGACGCCTTTAAATTTGGCGGCGAACAGAAGCTGCAGTTAAAAGAAACCGAGGCGCTGCCAGCGGGCGAACGTGCGACGCTGCGCATCATCACCCAGAATCGTCAGGCGCTGACTCAGCTAACAGCCATTCTGCCGGACGAAAGCAAAGTCATCATGAGTTCACTGCGTCAGTTCTCCGGTACGCAGCCGCTCTACTCCCTGGCCGATGATGGGACGCTCACCAACAACCAAAGCGGCGTGAAGTACCGCGCTAATAACGATATTGGTTATTATCAGGCCATTAACGCAGACGGTAGCTGGGGTACTGAAAAACTCAGCCCGGGCTATACCGTCACCATCGGCTGGGACAATTTCACTCGCGTATTTACCGACGAGGGCATCCAGAAACCGTTCTTCGCCATCTTTGTCTGGACGGTAGTGTTCTCAGTCCTGACGGTGATTCTGACCGTGGCTGTGGGTATGGTGCTGGCCTGTCTGGTGCAGTGGGAATCTCTGAAGGGCAAAGCGATTTACCGCGTCCTGCTGATTCTGCCCTACGCCGTACCATCGTTTATCTCGATTCTGATTTTCAAAGGGCTGTTCAACCAGAGTTTTGGTGAAATCAACATGATGCTCAGCGCGCTGTTTGGTATCAAGCCGGCCTGGTTTAGCGATCCAACCACCGCGCGTTCGATGATTATCATCGTTAACACCTGGCTGGGTTATCCGTACATGATGATCCTGTGCATGGGGCTGCTGAAAGCGATTCCTGACGATCTGTATGAAGCCTCGGCAATGGACGGCGCGGGTCCGTTCCAGAACTTCTTTAAAATTACGTTACCGCTGCTGATCAAGCCGCTGACGCCGCTGATGATCGCCAGCTTCGCCTTTAACTTTAATAACTTCGTGCTGATTCAACTGTTGACCAACGGCGGTCCGGACCGTCTTGGCACCACTACGCCTGCCGGTTACACCGACCTGCTCGTCAGCTACACCTACCGTATCGCCTTTGAAGGCGGCGGCGGTCAGGACTTCGGGCTGGCGGCGGCGATTGCCACCCTGATCTTCCTGCTGGTTGGCGCGCTGGCGATTGTGAACCTGAAAGCCACACGTATGAAGTTTGATTAAGGGAGACAACGACAATGGCTATGGTCCAACCGAAATCACAAAAGTTACGTTTATTCGCAACGCACTTAGGGCTGCTGATTTTTATCGCGGCGATCATGTTCCCGCTGCTGATGGTCATCGCCATTTCGCTGCGTGAAGGTAACTTCGCTACTGGCAGCCTGATCCCGGATAATATTTCCTGGGAACACTGGAAACTGGCGCTGGGCTTTAGCGTAGAACATGCGGATGGCCGCGTCACTCCGCCGCCGTTCCCGGTACTGCTGTGGTTGTGGAACTCGGTGAAAGTCGCCACCATTACCGCGATTGGTATTGTGACGCTTTCCACCACCTGTGCTTACGCCTTTGCCCGTATGCGCTTCCCGGGTAAAGCGACCCTGCTGAAAGGGATGCTAATCTTCCAGATGTTCCCGGCGGTGCTGTCTCTGGTCGCGTTGTACGCCTTGTTTGACCGCCTGGGCCAGTACATTCCATTTATCGGCCTGAACACTCACGGCGGCGTGATCTTCGCCTATCTCGGCGGTATCGCGCTGCATGTGTGGACAATTAAGGGCTATTTTGAAACCATCGACGGTTCGCTGGAAGAAGCGGCCGCGCTGGATGGCGCCACGCCGTGGCAGGCATTCCGCCTGGTACTGCTGCCGCTTTCCGTACCAATTCTGGCGGTCGTGTTTATTCTGTCATTCATTGCCGCTATTACCGAAGTACCGGTCGCGTCACTGCTGCTGCGTGATGTGAACAGCTACACCCTTGCGGTTGGTATGCAGCAGTACCTCAATCCACAGAACTACTTGTGGGGCGACTTTGCCGCCGCTGCTGTACTTTCCGCTATTCCGATCACTCTGGTGTTCCTGCTGGCACAACGCTGGCTGGTCAACGGCCTGACGGCGGGTGGTGTGAAAGGTTAAGTTTTATCGAAGTACCTGCCCGGCAACGGGCAATGCCACTGCAACCCTCAACTTATGTTATCCCAACCTGTGACTGTTATTCGGCGCTCTGCGGAGCGCCCTTTTTTATGTTATTTTGCATTGCTGTTACGATTATTTCCTTTCGTGGCCCCCATCACTGCAATTATATTTACCACCTGAAAACAGACAAATTAAACAGAATTAAGATCACAGAAAAGACAAAACATAATTGCAATGTAAAAAATGATAATTGTCTTCCCTGCCTGTTAAATCCACCATCACGACACTGATCAAAAGAGCTGTATCCTCTAAGGCAGGTCTGAATGAACACCCAATATAATTCCAGTTATATTTTTTCGATTACATTAGTAGCAACATTAGGAGGGCTATTATTCGGCTATGACACCGCCGTCATATCCGGAACGGTAGAATCCTTAAATACCGTGTTTGTCGCCCCGCAACATTTAAGTGAATCCGCCGCCAACTCGCTGTTAGGCTTTTGCGTTGCCAGCGCGTTGATTGGCTGCATCATCGGCGGTGCGCTGGGCGGTTATTGCAGTAACCGCTTCGGTCGCCGGGACTCGCTGAAAATCGCCGCCCTGCTGTTCTTTATTTCCGGTATTGGTTCTGCGTGGCCAGAATTAGGATTTACCACGATTAACCCAGATAATGCCGTGCCTGTTTATTTGGCCGGATACGTCCCCGAATTTGTTATTTATCGCATCATTGGTGGTATTGGCGTTGGTTTAGCCTCAATGCTCTCACCGATGTATATTGCAGAACTGGCTCCAGCGCATATTCGTGGGAAACTGGTTTCCTTTAACCAGTTCGCCATTATTTTTGGTCAACTGCTGGTGTATTGCGTTAACTATTTTATTGCCCGTTCCGGTGACGCTAACTGGCTGAATACCGATGGCTGGCGATATATGTTTGCTTCCGAAAGCATTCCCGCCCTGCTGTTCTTACTGTTGCTGTACACCGTACCGGAAAGCCCGCGCTGGCTGATGGCGCGTGGCAGACACGAGCAGGCGGAGGGCATTCTGCGCAAAATTATGGGCAACAGCCTCGCCACCCAGGCCATGCAGGAGATCAATCAGTCACTGGAGCATGGCCGTAAAACCGGCGGACGCCTGTTGATGTTTGGTGTGGGCGTTATCGTCATCGGTGTGATGCTCTCCATCTTCCAGCAGTTTGTCGGTATTAATGTCGTGCTGTACTACGCGCCGGAAGTGTTTAAAACGTTAGGGGCCAGCACCGATGTGGCGCTCTTGCAGACTATTATTGTCGGCGTAATCAACCTGAGCTTCACCGTGCTGGCAATCATGACGGTGGACAAATTTGGTCGCAAACCGCTGCAAATAATTGGCGCATTGGGTATGGCTCTTGGGATGTTCAGCCTTGGCACCGCGTTTTACACCCAGGCTTCCGGGCTGATAGCGCTGCTGTCGATGCTGTTTTACGTCGCCGCATTCGCCATGTCCTGGGGACCGGTTTGTTGGGTGCTGTTGGCAGAAATCTTCCCGAACGCGATTCGTGGCAAAGCGCTCGCCATTGCCGTCGCCGCTCAGTGGCTGGCGAACTACTTCGTCTCCTGGACCTTCCCGATGATGGACAAAAATTCGTGGCTGGTTTCCCATTTCCACAACGGTTTCTCCTACTGGATTTACGGTTGTATGGGTATTCTGGCGGCGCTGTTTATGTGGAAGTTCGTGCCGGAAACCAAAGGCAAAACGCTGGAAGAACTTGAAGAACTGTGGGAACCCGCAGCAGAGAAAACCCAGCCAGCCTCTGCGCAGTAACCCTGACATACAACACGCCGCAGCCGGATTGCGGCGTGTTGTCTTTTACTCTCGCTTCAGCCGTTTAGAGTTACACAGCCACAGCGTAATCACTAACAGCAGGATCGCCGCAGAATAGATCAATACATCCATCGGCGCTTTATGATCGACAATGATCAACCGCACAATTGCGGTGATCCCGATATAAACAAAGTAGCGCAGCGGAAAGTGAAATCCTGACTGAAAGTACTTCACAATCAGCGCGATAAATTCAAAATAGAGAAAGTAAACCACCAGCCCTTCCACCAGCTCATACTTGCTGGTCTGTTCAGGCGCGAACAGTACATCCGCCAGGTGTAGCGTTTCTTTCCCAAGGAATACAACCAGGATCAGGCCCAGACTCAACAGCCCCAGATTCAACACGGTCTGCAAGATGGTGGAGATAAACTCCACGCGCGGACGAGATAGCGACGTCATAACGGCCCCTCCTGTTCAGTAACAAGGTTCCTGTATAACGCAGAAATGTGACAGAGATCTACATTTTTTGTTTATGTTTTGTGCAGCTCAATAATAGTGCAACAATGCTTTTGACACTAACATCTTGAACGGAATAGAAATGCTTAAGATTGAAATGGCAACCGTCGACGATGCCAGCTTGCTAAGCGCAATGGGCTATATCAGCTATCGACATCACTTTGCGCCTTTGTGGAAAAACCCGAGCGAGCTCGACGCTTATCTTGAGCAGGAATATTCCTTACCAGCGATATCCAGCAGTTTGGCCGAGCCCGGAACCTTCTGGCTTATCGCCTTTGCCGACGCGCCGGTTGGCTTTGCCAAATACAGTCTCCGCCACTCTATTGATCCAGAAGGGCGTTCAGGGGCATTGCTACATAAGATCTACCTGATGCCAGATGCAACGGGCAAACAGTACGGTGAGCAGCTTTTTGCCGATGTTATTCGCCAGGCCAAAGAGCAGGATGAAAAATGGCTCTGGCTTGAGGTACTGGCTGATAATCCTAAGGCCCGGCAGTTCTATGAACGGCAAGGGATGACGCTTGTGAAGGAAACTGCTTTCACTACCGCCTCCCAGACCAGTATTTTGTACGTTATGGAAAAGCAGATTTAAGAGGATATAAATGATGAATATTCGTCAATCCGCTGTCCGCAACGTCACGTGCGGTGAGAATGTGGTGGTTTATGAACCGGCGAACCTGTACGACTGCATACTGGAAGACAACGTTTTTGTCGGACCATTTGTTGAAATCCAGGGCAACACGCAGATTGGCGCAGATAGCAAAATTCAGTCGCACACCTTCATCTGCGAATATGTCACCATCGGTTCCCGCTGTTTTATCGGTCATGGCGTGATGTTCGCCAACGATATGTTTCGGCAAGGAAAACCCAATGCCGACCGCACCAGTTGGGGAAGAATTACGATTGGTAATGATGTCTCGATCGGCAGTGGGGCGACCATTCTGGCAGTCACAATCTGCGATGGCGCAGTCATCGGCGCGGGAAGCGTGGTGACAAAATCGATTACCGAGAAAGGCGTGTACGCGGGCAACCCGGCAAAATTATTGCGTCGTTTGTAAGTTGCCGGGTGGCGGCATAAATGCCTTATCCGACCGACAATGTAGGCCGGATAAGCGCAGCGCACCGGGCGATCAAGCATTAACGGAAGTTCTCACTTCTGTCGCTGGTCATATCATACAGACCAAACTTACGTCCCAACTGCTGCCCACCGTCACGCGTCAACGGTGTCCAGCCAATCGCCGCACGACTGCGGGTTGGACCTGAAGAGAAGAGATCCAGCGGCACGGAAACGTACACCCCTTTGGTAAAATCGCCCTCTCCATATTCATCCGGCGAGGCGTCGGTGATGGTCGCATAGCCGCCCACCACCACACCGCTGTCGAAGCGTTTGGCAATTTCCAGCGTGCCACCCTTATCTCCCGCCAGATACTGGCCGACGCTGGCTTTCACCAGTACATCCTGGGCGAATGAAGGATTCCAGTAAGCCGTCAAATGCCCGGTCTTCACGCTGTAGTCGGTGAATTTCATCATATCCTGCGCGCTACGCCAGTCACGCTGTTTCACATAGTTGGCGTCAATGCCAAACGCCCAGTTGCTGTCTAACGGACGATACAACACTTCTGCCCCCGCCCCGCCGTACATGGTCTCCAGGTAACCAGCGTAAACCTGTCCGTAGAACCCGTTTCCGAGTGACTGGAAGTAGTTGGCCTGCAGGTTATTCACGTAGACATCGTTTTGCACATACTCGCGCACATGAGTACGCACGCGTGGTAAATGCGAATCCTGCGGCGGGTTGGTGTAGTTAAATTTGTCATAGTTATTGGCGAGGTTGGCGAACAAACTCCCGGTGGTCAGCAGATGATCGGTCACCCACCAATCCGCAGTTCCCATTACGCCCAACTGGTACATATAGAAGTTTTCCGGGCCGCCCACCGACTGATTGAGCACCGGATCGATATGAAAATCAAAGCGAGACTTATCAATATACCAACCCTGCTCGGTCGTTTTCGGCACCACGGGCTCAACGCGTTTTTGCGCCAGTTGTGTTTCATGACCCAGCGGCTCACCTTCCAGGTGTCGCTTAAGGCTGGAAACATCCGTTTCGGTCGTCACCTGCGGCAAGTTAAGGCGATTTTCGGTAATCCGGATCGTGCGGATCCCGTCGGGAAGATCGTTCATCACGATCCGATTGGCGCGTTCGATCCCTTCTCGCGAATCACGATATTTCACCTGTTCGCCGGTCACATACAGCGTATCGCCCTGTACCTGGATTTTGGGATCCGCCAGCCCGGCGTTATATTTCAGCAGCGTTAACTGATTCGCCACTACCGAATGTTGCAGAATCGCATCCTGCGGCTGTGGTTGATACTTCGGACGGGCGTTATCGTTATAGTTTGGTCGCAAGTCGTTGAAGTTAGTCCGCAGCGTAAACCCAAACATAAAGGTGTTCCCGCGCTCATAGCTGAGGTTAACGTCGGCCCAATCGGTGACGCGATAGATAGCGCCGACGTTAAACTTGCTCTTTTGATCCAGCTTGCCCGCAAAATCCTGCTGGTAATTATTGCCTTCATACTCCAGTTTCAGGCGCAGCGGCTGCCAGGGTGTCTGATATTCCACGCCGCCAAATAACGATGCCGGACCATGAAACATCTGACTGCCGTCAATAGAACCAGCCTGCTTGTAGCTGTTATCGCGATGACAGAATTTATCGCTGTATGAGCAAAACGGATTGCTGACGTTGCCGCTGGTGCCAAGATACCCCCAGCCCAGACCGAGCGAGAAATCAAACGGGCCCCAGGCTTTGTTCGCTACAATATACTCCGCATCAAACAGACCCGTCCCGCCGATATCCCGCGCGCCAACGGCCACCTGCGGCATCCAGTAGCTCTCTTCCCACAGCCGCAGTTTGAGATCAAACGCTTTATCCTTGTATGTCTGATCGCCAGAAAATGACTCCACGCTGCTGTATTTTTTGGTACGCACATCGGTATAGCGCAGCGTGGTTTCCAGCCAGGGGAACAGTTGCACCGACGCAGAGTAGTAGCGGTACTGATCGTTGTCCCGGTAGTTGAGGCTCATTTCCCCTTCACGCGCCATCCGTGCTGTCGGGGTTTGCAGCAGGCCCACGCCGCCAAAATCGGACTGGGATGGACCAATAGGCGCAGGCCATGTTTCACCGTGACAGGCAACGCTTACGCCCAGCGCCAGTAAGCTGAGCAGATAAGTTTTTCTCATTATTCAGGTATCCGCTGGGTCAGGGTGTGAAGAATATCGGCATTGATTTCATCCGGGGTACTGCTCCAGAAGGCATCAGAGAGTCCGACAAAAATGATGCTGCCGGGCATCGGCTCAACGTGACGTTTGTTCCAGTAAGCGATAGGGACTTTTTGCGAGCGTCCATCGGGATAGATGACCCACGCGTAGCTGCGATCCGCACCGCTGAGCCGACTTTGCCCATCGAGATAGCTGGCGACATCACGCCCAGGCACAAACGGTTGTTTACCCGGACGGCTTAGCAAACCAAACAATGTGATATCCGTTGGCTGCGATCCAACCCATAGCGTGTAGTTGCCCTGCAACGGCGGGTTGCTTCGCTCGCTGACGCGCACCACATCCGGGTCAAGGTTAATGTTCTGTCTGCCGGTCACCTTCAGCGCCTGAATTTGCTGGCGTAATGCGTTGATAGCCGCCGCATCGTCACCGCTTTCTTCAGCACTCAGCGCTGCCAGACGAGCCAGTAGTGTCTGCCGCTGGCGTTCTGCCGCTGCCGTTGCCCGCTCTTCGCTGATGACCGCTCCGGGCCACCAGCTATTACTCAGCCGCGGCTGTCCAACCAGATCAATCAGATGCTCCGCACCGGTCAATATTTTGGGTTCAGCGCTGTCTGCAATCATGACTTTGACATTGCCCGCAGCAAAAACAGAGGGTGCGCTCAGGCTAAAAACCAGCGCCATTACGGCTCGTTTCATCATGATTTTGCCGCCTTAATCAGCGTGGTTTTCACCGGGAAGAAGTTAGCTCCCAGATACTGTTCCGACTGACGGATTTGCCCTTCGCTATCGATCCAGTAGCGGTTATGCCAGCGCGTTTGATCGGTCGTTATCTCTTCATCAAGGATGCGTACTGGCGTTTTATCGCTGCCGACCTGAATGCTGTCAGTGCCATCCCATGTGAAAACAGAGCGGGCGGTGGCATAGCGCACCTGCTGATGTTCAGTCCAGCCCATCGTGCGGGTCCATGTTGCGCCATCGGCTATCTGATTGGGTTTGATGAGCGGGTCCGCTGCCAGATTATTCACCTCAATCAGGTTGTCACCGCCGAGCTGCGTTTTCACAATGCGCCCATGCTGCGTGACGAGAATGGCCTGATCCTGAGTCACCCATTTCTGTTGTCCGTTTTCTGCAAACGCGAGTACGACAAACAGCTGTGGACCACCATTGAGCTGCATATACTTGCTGGCGTAGGGCATGTTTTGGATTTCATCATCCGTCATCTGAACGCCGGGAGTACCAAACACACTATCCCACAGCGAATGGCCCAGCCCTTCGGTGGTGGCCGAGCACGCCTGTAGTAACAGGCAAACCAATATGAGCGCTGGTCGCTTCACGACACTTCTCCGCATTATTGCCGGGTGCGCAACGCTTACCCGGCCTACAAATCCCGCAGACTTTTGGCAATTCAAAATAACCACACCGAAGTGTGGTTAGAATTAAACGTACCGGTATTACTGGGTACTGGTGGTTGTCGTGGTTGTCGTTCCGGTATTAGAACCATCACCACCACCGGTCGCCGCAAGGGCCACCCCCACCGCAGAACTTACGGTGCTCACGCTGGTGGCAGAGGAACTTCCTGCCGAAACCGACGCGGCAGCCGACCCTGCAGCTTCACCCACCTGAACGGGGGCAGCATAGGCAGAGGTCGCCGCAAGCGCAGATATAGCCCAAAGGCCATACAGAACTTTTTTCATCACAAATTCCCTTCATTTAATGAATGGAGATTTACCCAAAAGAATTTCGGGCGAGATCGAGTATACACAAGCCAAAGTGTGCAAATTACGCCTGGCGGGAATTTAGGATAATGAGAAATGAAAGTAGATTGCTATTATTAATTAATAGCATTAAACAGTAAAATCAATCAGTTAAAATACACACACCAGAAATACAATATCCGTAAATTCTGAAAACAACAGAAATTAAATTCCGTTAAGTTAATTATTTTAGGATTATGCTCAATTAGGGAGTGAAGCAAAAGCGTAGATATCCTGGAGCAATCTTATAAAAAAAGCCGATATTAATATCGGCTTTTTTATTTCATTAATGCCGGATGACGGCTAAACGCCTTATCCGGCCTACAAATGTGTGCCTGTAGGCCGGATAAGCGCAGTGTCATCAGGCGCGCCAGGACTTATAACGGTTAATCAAACCGTTAGTCGAGCAATCATGGCTGGTAATCTCTTTATCATCATTCAGCTCCGGCAGGATGCGATTTGCCAGCTGTTTGCCCAGCTCCACGCCCCACTGGTCGAAAGTGAAGATGTTCAGGATTGCGCCCTGAGTAAAGATTTTGTGCTCATACAGCGCAATTAGCGCCCCCAGGCTGAACGGCGTGATTTCACGCAGCAGGATGGAGTTGGTTGGGCGGTTGCCTTCGAACACTTTGAACGGCACCACGTGTTCCAGCGTTGCCGGATCTTTACCCTGGTCGCGATATTCCTGCTCAACCACATCACGAGATTTACCGAACGCCAGCGCTTCGGTCTGAGCGAAGAAGTTAGACAACAGTTTCGGATGGTGATCCGACAGCGGGTTGTGGGTAATAGCCGGGGCGATGAAATCGCACGGCACCATTTTTGTACCCTGGTGGATCAGCTGGTAGAACGCATGCTGGCCGTTAGTCCCCGGCTCACCCCAAATGATTGGGCCGGTCTGGTAATCCACCGCATTGCCGTTACGGTCCACGTATTTACCGTTGGATTCCATATTGCCCTGCTGGAAGTAGGCCGCGAAACGGTGCATATACTGGTCATACGGCAGGATCGCTTCGGTTTCAGCACCGAAGAAATTGTTGTACCAGATACCGATCAGCGCCAGCAGCACCGGCAGGTTTTTCTCCGCCGGGGTAGTGGAGAAATGTTTGTCCATCGCGTGCGCGCCGGACAGCAGCTCTACGAAGTTGTCGAAACCGACGGACAGGATGATCGACAGACCAATCGCTGACCACAGGGAGTAACGACCGCCAACCCAATCCCAGAATTCGAACATATTAGCGGTATCAATACCGAATTCGCCAACCGCTTTACCGTTGGTGGAGAGCGCCGCGAAATGTTTGGCAACGTGCTTGTTGTCGCCCGCGGTCGCCAGGAACCAGTCGCGCGCGCTGTGGGCGTTAGTCATGGTTTCCTGAGTGGTGAAGGTTTTAGATGCGACCAGGAACAGCGTGGTTTCCGGGTTCACTTTCTTCAGCACTTCAGCGATGTGCGTCCCATCGACGTTAGACACAAAGTGCATGTTCAGATGGTTTTTGTACGGACGCAGCGCTTCGGTCACCATGAACGGACCAAGGTCGGAACCGCCGATACCGATGTTCACTACATCAGTAATGGCTTTGCCGGTATAGCCTTTCCAGCTTCCGGAGATGATCGCTTCAGAGAAGGATTTCATCTTCTCCAGCACCGCGTTCACTTCCGGCATCACATCTTTGCCGTCAACGATGATTGGGGTATTGCTACGGTTACGCAGCGCCACGTGCAGCACGGCACGGTCTTCGGTACGGTTGATTTTCTCACCGGAGAACATGGACTTGATGGCGCCTGCCAAATCGGTCTCTTTCGCCAGATCCTGCAGTTTGGCCAGCGTCTCTTCAGTGATACGGTTTTTGGAGAAATCCACCAGCATCAGATCGTCAAACGTCGCGGAAAATTTGGTGAAACGATCGCTATCTTTCGCGAACAGATCGGCGATAGTAACGTCTTTCATCTCTTCAAAGTGTTTTTGTAGTGCCTGCCAGGCTGAGGTCTGCGTTGGATTGATGTTTTTCATTAGCAATACTCTTCTGATTTTGAGAATTGTGACTGAGATCGATTGTAACGCCAGTCACAGAAAAGTGTGATTGTTTTAATGCCATTGCCAGGGCATCCGCCAAACGAGGCTACAAAGTATAGCCGTTATCAGCGTTGTTATTAGTACCGTTACTCAACGCAGTTGCAGCATGAAAAATCCGCATAATCCCAGCGTTGACAGTGCAAGCTACACATTTTATTTATAAATACGGTATTTGCATTTGCGCCTGCACCGGTTTCCGTTCTGCCTTATGTGCCATGGTCGCTCTATTCACTCCCTGACACGAGGTAGTTATGACTGATGTAGTTGTCTCCAAGTTTGGCGGTACCAGCGTGGCGGACTTTGATGCCATGAATCGCAGCGCTGATGTGGTGCTTTCTGATGCGAACGTCCGGTTAGTGGTGCTCTCCGCATCGGCAGGTATTACCAACCTGCTGGTTGCTCTGGCGGAAGGGCTGGAGCCAACCGAGCGTTTCGAAAAACTCGACGCCATTCGCCAAATTCAGTTCAATATTCTGGAACGCCTGCGTTATCCAAACGTGATTCGTGAAGAGATCGAACGCCTGCTGGAAAACATCACCACGCTGGCAGAGGCGGCGTCACTGGCGACCTCAACCGCGCTGACCGACGAACTGGTCAGCCACGGTGAGCTGATGTCTACCCTCCTGTTTGTTGAGATCCTGCGTGAGCGCAACGTGCAAGCGCAGTGGTTTGACGTACGTAAAGTGATGCGCACTAACGATCGTTTCGGTCGTGCAGAACCCGACGTCGCGGCGCTGGCCGAACTGGCAACGCTCCAGTTAGCACCACGTCTGAGTGAAGGTCTGGTGATTACCCAAGGCTTTATCGGCAGCGAAAGCAAAGGCCGCACCACCACGCTGGGACGCGGCGGCAGTGATTATACGGCCGCCCTGCTGGCTGAAGCGCTGCACGCAACGCGCGTCGATATCTGGACCGATGTTCCCGGCATTTACACCACCGATCCGCGCGTCGTTCCAGCCGCTAAACGTATTGATGAAATCGCCTTCGAAGAAGCCGCGGAAATGGCGACCTTCGGCGCGAAAGTGCTGCACCCGGCAACCCTGTTACCTGCCGTACGTAGCGATATCCCGGTGTTTGTTGGCTCCAGTAAGGATCCAAAAGCAGGCGGTACGCTGGTATGCAATAAAACCCAAAATCCACCGTTGTTCCGTGCCCTGGCGCTACGCCGTAAGCAAACGCTGCTAACGCTGCATAGCCTGAATATGCTGCACTCTCGCGGCTTTTTAGCGGAAGTGTTCGGCATCCTGGCGCGCCACAACATCTCGGTAGATTTAATTACCACATCGGAAGTCAGCGTGGCGCTGACGCTGGATACCACCGGTTCAACGTCTACCGGCGATACGCTGTTAACACAGTCTCTGCTGATCGAACTGTCTGCCCTGTGTCGGGTTGAAGTGGAAGAAGACCTGGCGCTGGTGGCGCTGATTGGCAACGACCTGTCCAAAGCCTGTGGCGTGGGTAAAGAGGTGTTCGGCGTACTGGAGCCGTTCAACATCCGCATGATTTGCTACGGCGCGTCCAGCCATAACCTGTGCTTCCTGGTGCCAGGTACCGAAGCCGAACAGGTGGTACAGAAGCTGCACCATAATTTGTTTGAATAATATTTCATCACGCGATAAATAATAACTATAGCCGGGCTCGAACCCGGCTTTTTTATAACAACACAACACATTTCAATCGCAAGGAATATAACATGCTCGCTACTCTGACGCGGCTGTTCCCATTATGGGCGCTGCTGCTCTCTGTTATTGCGTATTACACGCCCCCCACCTTTACACCTGTCGGGCCATTCGTGCCGTCGTTACTGATGCTGATTATGTTCGGCATGGGCGTCCATTTGAAGGTGGATGACTTTAAACGTGTACTCTCACGTCCTGCGCCGGTCGCCGCGGGTATTTTCCTGCATTATCTGGTGATGCCGCTCGCCGCCTGGATTTTGGCGCTGGCTTTTAATATGCCGCCGGAACTGTCCGCAGGCATGGTGCTGGTCGGGAGTGTCGCCAGCGGAACAGCGTCTAACGTCATGATCTATCTGGCCAAAGGCGATGTGGCGCTCTCCGTGACTATTTCATCCGTTTCAACGTTGGTCGGCGTCGTCGCCACACCGCTGCTGACACGGCTGTATGTCGATGCGCATATTCAGGTGGATGTGATGGGTATGCTGCTGAGTATTCTGCAGATCGTGGTCATTCCGATTGCCCTGGGACTGGTCATTCACCATCTGTTCCCACGCGTCGTAAAAGCCGTCGAGCCGTTTCTGCCTGCGTTTTCTATGGTGTGCATCCTGGCGATCATCAGCGCCGTCGTGGCAGGCTCCGCTTCGCACATTGCGTCCGTTGGCTTTGTGGTGATTATCGCCGTTATCCTGCATAACACCATTGGCCTGCTCGGCGGATACTGGGGCGGAAAACTGTTTGGTTTCGACGAGTCGACCTGTCGTACGTTAGCTATCGAAGTTGGCATGCAGAATTCGGGGCTGGCCGCTGCGCTGGGTAAAATCTATTTCGGCCCGCTTGCCGCCCTGCCCGGCGCGCTGTTCTCCGTTTGGCACAACCTTTCCGGTTCGCTGCTGGCAGGCTACTGGTCCGGTAAGCCGATTAAAGAGAAAGCACGCCGCTAATTGTCGGCTGTAGGCCTGATAAGTGTAAGCGCTAGCAGGCATAATACGCGCACGTCGCCGGATGGCGGCTAACGCCTTATCCGGCCTACCCAGCCTCTGCACTTTGCCGTACACTGAGGACATCGGCTAACAGAGGGCACCCCTATGGCACTCCCCCGCATTACCCAAAAAGAGATGACCGAGCGCGAGCAGCGTGAACTGAAAACGCTGCTCGACCGCGCGCGCATAGCGCATGGTCGACTGCTGACCAACGCAGAGACCAACAGCATCAAGAAAGAGTACATCGATAAACTGATGGCCTTGCGCGAAGCGGAAGCAAAAAAAGCCCGCCAGTTAAAGAAAAAGCAGGCTTATAAACCGGATGCGGAAGCATCGTTTTCCTGGTCAGCGAATACGCCAACGCGCGGCAGACGTTAACGCCCTTTCTTCTTACGCCCCGGCGAGGTAAAGCGTTTGCCGTTTGCTGCCGGGCGCGATTTCTCTTTCTCCGCAGATTTTTCGATTTTCACTACCGGGCGCTTAATGCCTGTGGTTTTTGGCTTCGCTTTCGCCTTCGGTTTGGCTTCCGAGGACGAGTTCTCGATCAGCTTAAAGAGTTCGATCAGTTCGTCATCCGTCAGGTCGCGCCATTCGCCAAGCGGCAGGCCGGATAAACTAACGTTCATGATACGCGTACGCTCAAGTTTGGTAACTTCATAGCCAAAGTGCTCGCACATGCGGCGGATCTGGCGGTTCAGCCCCTGAATCAGCGTAATGCGAAACACAAACGGCGCTTCTTTCTTCACCTTACATTTTTTGGTGACGGTACCGAGAATAGGCACACCGGCCCCCATCCCACGGATAAAGTCATCAGTGACCGGCTTATCGACCGTCACCAGATACTCTTTTTCGTGATCGTTACCGGCACGCAGGATTTTATTCACCAGGTCGCCGTGGTTGGTCAGAAAGATAAGTCCCTGGGAATCTTTGTCCAGACGACCGATTGGGAACACACGCTTGCTGTGATTCACGAAATCAACAATGTTGTCGCGCTCGCTGTCTTCGGTGGTGCTGACAATCCCTACCGGCTTATTCAGCGCGATAAAGACCAGATCTTCCGCTTCACGCGGCTCAATCAACCGACCATTCACTTTTACGACGTCGCCAGGCTTTACCTGATCGCCAATGGTGGCGCGTTTGCCATTCAGGAAGACATTCCCTTGTTCGATAAAGCGATCCGCCTCGCGACGCGAGCAGATTCCGCTTTCACTGATGTATTTATTTAGTCGGATGGATGAGTCGGGCAGCATAATTTCTCCTGTATACACTTCATCCTTCAAGCTGTCTCTGCGTTGGCTGCCCTCACACCCCCAGGTCACATAGCAATCTATGCTCCCAGGGATTCGTTCCCTTGCCGCCTTGATACAACTTGAATGATTTTGTGTATTAAAAGCGAAATATACCCTACCTTGTGGGCGATAAAAAATAATCGTGTTCAAATGCCCGAGCGCTATTTGTGATCTGTCCCAGCTTTTGACACAAAAGTGTTAGTAATGCATACCTGCAATTTTGCTGAGTGAAAACAAGCAGAATCAATACATTAGAGCAACATGCACATCTGTGCCGACAGCGTGCTATCGCCACATCAAATGTGCAACATAATCGGCCAGTTTAACGCGCTGAAATAAGTGAAAATAGCTTTGAGATGTGGAAAGGATGGGGTTATATCAGATCAAGAAGGCAATTTCGTGATTTGCACAAATGTGCAGGAGTCCAAAAATGGCGACGGAAAACAGCGATGATATCCGCCTGATCGTAAAAATAGCGCAGCTTTATTACGAGCAGGATATGACACAAGCGCAAATCGCCCGCGAACTGGGGATTTACCGCACCACGATCAGCCGATTACTAAAACGTGGCCGCGAGCAGGGTATCGTCACCATCGCTATTAATTACGACTACAACGAAAATCTGTGGCTGGAACAGCAGCTAAAACAGAAATTTGGCCTGAAAGAAGCGGTCGTAGTCTCCTGCGACAGCGAACAGGAAGATGAACAACTCACTATGATGGGCGTGCACGGCGCACAGCTGCTGGAACGCTTACTGGAACCCGGCGACATTATTGGTTTTTCATGGGGTCGCGCGGTGCGAGGATTGGTTGAAGGATTATCCCCGGCCAGCCAGTCACGCCAGCTTATCTGTGTGCCGATTATCGGCGGACCGTCCGGTAAACTTGAAAGCCGCTACCACGTCAATACGCTGACCTACGGTGCCGCGGCAAAGCTGAAAGGGGAATCACACCTGGCCGATTTCCCGGCGCTGCTGGAAAACCCGCTGATCCGTAACGGCATTATGCAGTCCCGGCACTTCAAATCGATTTCCGCTTACTGGGATAATCTGGATGTCGCGCTGGTTGGAATTGGGTCTCCGGCAATACGCGATGGCGCCAACTGGCTCGCTTTTTACGGCAGCGAAGAGAGTGATGACCTGCATGCCCGCCATGTCGCCGGAGACATTTGCTCGCGCTTTTACGATATCAACGGTGTGACCGTAGAGACCAGGATGAGTGAAAAGACGCTCGCCATCGAAACCGATAAATTAAAACAGGCACGTTACTCCATTGGTATTGCGATGGGTGAAGAAAAATACAGTGGGATATTAGGCGCATTACGTGGGAATTATATTAACTGTTTAGTCACCAACAGTCATACCGCTGAATTATTGTTGAAGTAAATAAATTCTAATTGGTCCTGCCATAATTAATTTTATGTGGGATCCCCTTATCTGAAATCGGGAGTTTATTATGCAAACGTGGTTAAACTTGCAGGGCAAAGTCATTATTGTTACCGGTGGTGCATCCGGAATTGGCCTGGCCATTGTCGAGGAGCTATTAGCGCAAGGCGCTAATGTACAAATGGCGGATATTCATGGCGGAGAAGGTAAATATGACAGCCATAGCGGATATCATTTCTGGCCAACGGATATTTCCAGTGCCAAAGCGGTTAATCATACTGTTGCTGAAATAATCCAACGCTACGGACGTATTGATGGACTGGTAAATAATGCTGGCGTTAACTTCCCACGGCTGCTGGTTGATGAAAAAGCACCCGCCGGGCAATACGAACTCAACGAAGCTGCTTTTGAAAAAATGGTTAATATCAACCAGAAAGGTGTGTTCTTAATGTCGCAAGCAACGGCACGCCAAATGGTAAAACAGCATAACGGCGTGATCGTGAATGTCTCTTCCGAAAGCGGGCTGGAAGGTTCAGAGGGCCAAAGCTGCTATGCCGCCACCAAAGCCGCGTTGAATAGCTTTACCCGCTCCTGGTCGAAAGAGTTGGGCAAACACGGTATTCGTGTGGTGGGAATTGCGCCTGGCATTCTGGAAAAAACCGGTCTGCGCACCCCCGAGTATGAAGAAGCGCTGGCCTGGACCCGCAACATCACCGTCGAACAGCTGCGTGAGGGTTATACCAGGAACGCGATCCCGATCGGTCGTTCAGGACGTTTAAGTGAAGTCGCTGATTTTGTTTGTTATCTCCTCTCAGATCGCGCCAGTTATATCACCGGAGTAACCACTAACATTGCGGGCGGAAAAACGCGCGGCTAAGGAGGTTTTATGGTCAATGCAATCTTCTGTGCTCACGGCAATCTGGCCTGCGCCATGCTGGAATCGGTACAGATGGTCTACGGCGATGTCAACGTCGAAGCGGTGGCATTTGTCCCAGGAGAGAACGCCAGCAACATCGTGGAAAAGCTGGAAAAGTTAGTAAGCACTCACACCAGTAATGAATGGCTGATTGCCGTCGATCTGCAGTGTGGCAGCCCCTGGAATGCTGCCGCTTCGCTGGCAATGCAAAACCCCACCATTCGCGTCATTAGCGGGTTGTCGCTGCCATTAGCGCTGGAACTGGTAGACAACCAAAGCAGTATGAATGTGGATGAACTGTGCGAACACCTGACGACCATTGCTCAACAAACCTGTGTCGTCTGGCAACATCTGGAAACGACCGAAGAGGATTTCTGATGAACATTACCCTTGCTCGTATCGATGACCGCTTGATTCACGGTCAGGTAACCACCGTCTGGTCGAAGGTGGCGAATGCCCAACGAATTATTATCTGCAATGACGACGTTTATAACGATGAAGTACGTCGAACATTATTACGTCAGGCAGCCCCGCCAGGAATGAAGGTTAACGTCGTTAATATCGAAAAGGCAGTCGCTGTTTACCATAACCCGCAATATCAGAGCGAAACTGTTTTTTATCTGTTTACCCGCCCGCAGGATGTTTTAGCAATGGTAAAACAAGGGGTAAAAATTGCCACGTTAAATATTGGCGGCATGGCCTGGCGACCGGGTAAAAAACAATTAACCAAAGCCGTTTCTTTAGACAGCGACGACATTAATGCGTTTCGTGAGTTAGATAAACTAGGTGTCACGCTGGATTTACGCGTCGTCACATCGGATCCATCAATTAATATTCTCGATAAAATAAAAGAACAATCGCTCGCTGAATAAATAAAAATGCCTGTGTACTTATGCTTTAACAGGCAGGGATGACCACATTCACAAGGTGACATATTATGGAAATAAGTACCCTACAAATTATCGCCATATTTATATTTTCCTGTATTGCCGGAATAGGCAGCGTGCTGGATGAGTTCCAGACCCACCGTCCTCTCATCGCTTGTACCGTTATCGGCCTGATCCTCGGTGATTTAAAAACCGGGATTATGCTCGGCGGCACGCTGGAGTTAATTGCTCTGGGTTGGATGAACGTCGGCGCAGCGCAGTCTCCCGATTCGGCGCTCGCCAGTATTATCTCCGCCATTCTGGTTATCGTCGGTCAGCAAAGCATTGCTACCGGTATCGCTATCGCCCTGCCGGTGGCAGCAGCAGGTCAGGTACTGACAGTCTTTGCCCGTACCATTACCGTGGTGTTCCAGCACGCGGCAGATAAAGCAGCCGAAGACGCCCGCTTTCGCACCATCGACATGCTGCACGTTTCCGCTCTCGGCGTACAGGCGCTGCGTGTCGCCATCCCCGCGCTGATTGTCTCGCTGTTTGTCAGCGCGGATATGGTCAGCAACATGCTCAACGCCATTCCGGAATTCGTCACTCGCGGGTTACAGATAGCCGGTGGCTTTATCGTGGTGGTCGGTTACGCCATGGTGCTGCGCATGATGGGCGTGAAGTACCTGATGCCCTTCTTCTTTCTCGGATTTATTGCCGGAGGGTATCTCGATTTGAGTCTGCTGGCTTTCGGTGGCGTGGGCGTGATTATCGCGCTGGTCTACATCCAGTTGAACCCACAGTGGCGTAAAGCCGAACCGCAGGCGCAACCCGCCTCTTCTCAAGCTCTCGATCAGCTTGATGACTAATGGAGCCAGCCATGGAACAGAAAAAACTGACCAAATCCGACCTGTTTAGCATGTTTGTTCGCTCCAACCTGCAACAGGCATCATTCAACTTTGAACGCATTCATGGGTTGGGCTTTTGCTACGACATGATCCCTGCCATCAAGCGGCTGTATCCACTGAAAGAGGACCAGGTTGCAGCACTCAAACGTCACCTGGTGTTCTTCAATACCACACCTGCCGTTTGCGGCCCGGTGATTGGCGTGACCGCCGCGATGGAAGAAGCCCGCGCCAACGGCGCTGAAATTGACGACGGCGCAATCAATGGCATCAAAGTTGGGCTGATGGGTCCGCTGGCCGGCGTCGGCGATCCGCTGGTATGGGGAACGCTGCGCCCGATTACCGCCGCGCTCGGCGCCTCGCTCGCACTGTCCGGTAACATTCTCGGCCCATTATTGTTCTTCTTTATTTTCAATGCAGTACGTCTGGCAATGAAGTGGTACGGCTTACAGCTTGGCTTTCGTAAAGGGGTCAATATCGTCAGCGACATGGGCGGCAACCTGCTGCAAAAACTGACCGAAGGCGCATCAATTCTTGGCCTGTTTGTCATGGGAGTGCTGGTCACCAAATGGACCAGCATCAACGTGCCGCTGGTGGTATCGCAAACGCCTGGCGCAGACGGCGCCACCGTCACCATGACCGTGCAGAACATCCTCGACCAACTCTGTCCTGGCCTGCTGGCGCTGGGTCTGACGCTTCTGATGGTACGGCTACTCAACAAAAAAATTAATCCAGTATGGCTGATCTTCGCCCTGTTTGCGCTGGGGATTATTGGTAACGCACTGGGCTTCCTGTCCTGATTTTTCCGCCCCGGCGATGCTGGGGCACCTTCAATAAATTGTCCTCGAAAGAGGAAGAGGTGGTAACAATGCAAACAACAACAGCTTTACGCCTTTATGGTAAACGCGATCTGCGCCTGGAAACCTTCGACCTTCCCGAAATGCAGGACGATGAAATTCTGGCTTCGGTCGTGACCGACAGCCTGTGCCTTTCTTCCTGGAAAGAGGCTAACCAGGGCGAGAACCACAAAAAGGTGCCGGACGATGTAGCCATCAACCCGATAATCATCGGCCACGAGTTCTGCGGCGATATTCTCGCCGTAGGGAAAAAATGGCAGCATAAGTTTCAGCCGGGTCAACGCTATGTCATTCAGGCCAACCTGCAACTGCCGGATCGCCCGGACTGCCCCGGCTACTCCTTCCCGTGGGTAGGCGGTGAAGCCACGCACGTCATCATTCCTGATGAAGTCATGCAGCAGGACTGCTTGTTGGCCTACGAAGGCGAAACCTATTTTGAAGGCTCGCTGGTTGAGCCGCTATCCTGCGTGATTGGCGCATTCAACGCCAACTATCACCTGCAGGAAGGCACTTATAACCATAAGATGGGCATTCGTCCGCAGGGGCGGACGTTAATTCTCGGCGGCACCGGGCCAATGGGACTACTGGCGATCGACTACGCGCTGCATGGTCCGGTTAACCCGGCGCTGCTGGTAGTGACCGACACCAACAACGAAAAATTGAGCTATGCCCGCAAGCACTATCCGTCGGAGCCACAAACGTTAATCCACTACCTTCACGCTCAGGATGCGGCTTATGACTCATTGATGGCATTGAGCGGCGGACATGGGTTTGACGACATCTTTGTATTTGTGCCCAACGAAGAACTGGTCACGCTGGCTTCTTCCCTGCTGGCTGCCGATGGCTGCATGAACTTCTTTGCGGGTCCGCAGGATAAGCAGTTTAGCGCGCCGATTAACTTCTACGACGTGCACTATGCCTTCACCCATTATGTTGGGACATCTGGCGGCAATACCGACGACATGCGCACGGCGGTAAAACTGATCGAAGAGAAGAAAGTTCAGGCGGCAAAAGTGGTGACGCACATTCTGGGATTGAATGCGGCAGGTGAAACAACGCTGGAGCTGCCGCAGGTCGGTGGCGGTAAAAAACTGGTTTACACCGGCAAAGCCTTACCATTAACCGCGCTCACTCAGATTGATGATCCAGCCTTGCGCGATATCCTGAAGCGTCATCAGGGGATTTGGTCGCAGGAAGCCGAACAGTACATATTGTCTCACGCCGAGGAGATTTAACATGATTAACCGCGACACCCAGCTGTGCATGTCGCTTGCCGGCCGACCCGGCAACTTCGGCACACGTTTTCACAACTATTTGTATGAAAAGTTGGGGTTAAATTTTATCTACAAAGCCTTTACTACGCAGGATATTGAGGCCGCAGTGAAAGGCGTTCGCGCACTCGGGATTCGCGGCTGTGCGGTCTCTATGCCGTTTAAAGAGAGTTGCATGCCGTTTCTGGATGCCATCGATCCTTCCGCAAAAGTCATTGACTCCGTCAACACCATCGTCAATGACAACGGTACGCTGACAGGATTTAACACCGACTACATTGCGGTAAAAAGCCTGATTACCAGCCACCAGCTTGATAACCACGCACGCGTCATGATCCGCGGCAGCGGTGGAATGGGTAAAGCGGTCATTGCTGGATTTCGCGATGCCGGTTTTCGCGATGTGATCGTCGCCGCCCGTAACCGGGAGAGAGGTCCGGCGCTGGCAAAACAGTACGGTTTCCAGTGGCAACCGCAGCCGGAAGGGATTACCTGCGATATTCTGGTCAACGTGACGCCCGTCGGCATGGCTGGCGGTAAAGAGAGCGATGAACTGGCCTACAGCGAAGCGATGGTCGCTGCCGCCAGCGTGGTGTTTGACGTGGTCGCCCTGCCGCCGGAAACACCGGTAATCAAACTGGCACAGCAATTAGGTAAAAAGACCATCAGCGGCGCAGAGGTGATTGCCTTACAGGCCGTGGAGCAGTTCGCCATGTACACCGGCGTACGCCCGGATGACGCGCTAATCGCCGAAGCGGCAGAATTTGCTCGGGCGGGGTAAAGTAGCAGGAACAGAGCGCCAGGGATGGGCGCTCTGTTTATTTTAGGTACTATGCAACAGCGAACAATTGCTGGTCAGCTTTCGCTTCCAATTGCGCCAGCGCGGGAATCAACTGGCTGATGTTGACCAGGCTGTGTCCTAACTGGCATATGCTCTCATACGCAAAATGTTCCTGACCTTCACCCGCCATGGTCAGCAGGCTTTCGCCCATAAAATTCAGCGTCTGGTACAACCCTGCCAGCGCCTCTTCACAGCCAAACGATAGCGCCAGATTTTCTTCGGTGGAGAGATAGCTACAATCAAGATGGCGGAACGCCTCGGCGAGTGGAAAATAAAGCAGATCGGCTTGCGGAATGGGAGAAGAAGACGCAAAACAGGCGTTAGTGGTACTATTAGCATCAGCCATAGCATTACCTCGTATAATGTTGTGGTTAGACGCCCTGATCGTGTTCCCGCACTTTCGGGGCGTTGTCATTTTGGGTGTGTGAGAGTAATGTGTCATCACACATACTCACACTACTCTTGTGTAATTAAGGTGTCAACACACATGAACGAAAGAAGAGGCAATCCTCCGTTTCAATTCCGTCTGGATCCGGAACTTCGCAAAGCGATGGAAGAAGCACAACGGCAGGATGGCGATGAATCGTTGGCTGCCTGGATTAAGCGTGTGATTAGAAAAGAGCTGAAACAGAAAGGGATCGAAGTCTAGTGGTCAGCATTATGTGTCGTTTTCTGAAGATCTGTTTAGAGCGGGGAACGGACATTGAACATATGAGTTATAGTCAGCCCAAAGCTTCGAAGCTGCCGAACTGAACTCGTAGCGATTAGATTTCCGTTGGTGAGCTTTCCTGCCAGAGCAAAAGAAACTTAGGCTGATAATACGATGGACATGTCCATGCAACGCAGATCTGTTTGGGCAAGTCTTGATGGGGATGTTGTTTCCTTGATAAACATAAATCCATGCTTTTCGTAGAAAGTTTGCGCGTTTGGTGTTGAGGTCAAGGTTAACTGTTTCAACCCTCTTTTAATCGCTTCAGCTTTAATCGTTTCAATAATCAGGCTAGCAAAACCTTTACCAAAATAATCCGGCAATGTAAAAATAGCTTCTACGCTACCTTGGGTAAGATCCAGATATCCCGTTGCTACCAATCCTGCATCAGGCAGATCGACAACAAAGAAAGGATTTTCCGTAATAACCTCCCTGTAATGTTCAGGCATAGCTTCAGGCGTCCAGGCCTCAAGCACCCAGGCACAATAACTTGGCTTACATCCTTCCCGAATAGAAAGATTCCTTATATTCCAGCATTCCTCTGCCTCTTCAGGTACTGCAAGTCTGATTTTCATTTGTTCTTCCTTTTCGTCTTATTATATTTATAGATTTATCATGAAACGGTTTCGTTTCAATATCTTTGTTTAACAAAAGAGGAAAGTCCATTCCAGGCACGGAGCGGACAAGCTGCCATCATGAGCAGTAAGCAGATAATCACCTCTTGATTAGTCGATTATTAAATGTAAACGGAGCATAGTAAGTCATTCGGTACAGGATTATGCAGTCCAATCCATCGACACAAAATAACTGTAAGGTCACAAATATGACGCCTACATTGCAAGGATCTCTTGTCACGCTCCGTCCTCTGCTTAAGACAGATGCTCAGCTATTGATTGATGCTGCTGCGGATGGGGAACTCTGGTCCCTGCCATTTACGGTAGTTCCGTCTGCTGACACAGCTGAGTCGTACATTCAGAAAGCCCTGCAGGGGCAAACTGAAGGCACAGTCATGCCGTTTGCTGTAACGCTCTCATCAGACCAACGCGTCATTGGGTCAACACGTTTCTGGAAGATTGATAGAGAAAACCGAAAGCTCGAAATTGGTCATACCTGGTATTCACAAAGCTGGCAAAAAACAGCTGCAAATACCGAGAGTAAACTGTTACTGCTGCGATACGCCTTTGAGCAACTGAACTGTGTTCGCGTTCAGTTTACGACTGATGTATTGAATGAGCGCTCTCAAGCTGCCATTCTCCGTATTGGCGCAGTCCAGGAAAGCATCATCAGAAATGAACGAATTATGCCTGATGGCCGAAAACGTACTTCTATACGGTATAGCATAATTGATGATGAGTGGCCGCAGGTTCGGACTAACCTTGAGCGCCGCCTCTCCAGTTACAGCAAAGAGAAATAACTCGAGCTTTTGCGGGCGGATGGTCTGCTGTAAACGAAGCGGACACTGGGTTTACCGTTTCGGTTAAGCTTCTCTGGCAGATTTCGATACTACACCAGACCCGCTAAACAACATGCGGATACCGAGGCCTATCATGACAACTCCGGTAAACCGTTCCTGCCATTTGATAAAGCCTGGGTGTTTACCCAGCCAGTTTCCAAATGTCCCTGATGCCATCGCGACCGACCCCAGGGAAACGATTCCTGCCAGCTTTTGGATACTACCCAGAACAAGTAATTGCAGCCAGACAGGACCCGCGGTGGGATCGACAAACTGAGGAAGAAAAGCAAACATGAACAACAGGGATTTTGGGTTAGTCAGGCTATTCAGGGCGCCTTCCTTAACGGCATTCCAGTCAGAAATTTTTGCAGTTTTTCGCAGACGTGTATCAGTGCCTGAAGTCGCAATCATTTTTATGCCCAGCCATATCAGATAAGCTGCGCCAGCCCACCTTAGCAGATCTAGCGCCACCGGCCAGGCATGAACAACGGTTACCAGCCCCAGGACAAGAAAAGAAACTTGTACAAAACCAGCTACAAATACATTACCCAGTACCGTAAGCAGTGCAATACGTCTTCCCTGACCGACTCCTCTGGCGATAGTTAGCATCATGTCTGGCCCCGGAGAAATCTCCAGTAGAGTCAGCGCAAGAAGGAAGGTCATAAACGTTTCGATCGAAGGCATCTTGGTTGAATCCGGAAAAATATTTCCGCTACGTTACCTCAGTCCGATTCGAGCAGAAAGCGTAATATACCGCAGCGCCCGCTCCTGGCTCGAAGTGGGCAGATTACTTAACCCGCTTCCCCGTTTCGTCAATGACCTTCTCGCCATCCTCTTTGGTAAACGCTCGTTTCTGACCTTCCGGTAGAATATCCAACACTATTTCTGAAGGGCGGCAAAGACGAGTGCCAAGCGGCGTAACGACTACCGGCCGATTAATCAGGATCGGATGTTGAAGCATGAAATCAATCAACTGCTCATCACTAAATTTCTCTTCATCAAGACCCAGGTGTTCATAAGGCTCAACATTCTTACGCAGTAATGCACGCACCGTAATTCCCATTTCTGAAATAAGTTTAATCAGCTCATCACGGGTCGGTGGCGTATCGAGATAATAAATTATCGTCGGTTCGTTGCCGCTGTTACGGATCATCTCCAGCGTGTTACGAGAAGTGCCGCAGGCAGGGTTGTGATAGATGGTAATGTTGCTCATATCTGTATCTCATTACAAAGTGATGGAGAACCGCAACGCCAGCGCGGCCAGAGTGACAAACAGCACGGGCAGAGTCATGATAATGCCAGTGCGGAAGTAATATCCCCATGTAATCGTTATATTTTTCTGGCCAAGCACATGCAGCCAAAGCAAGGTTGCCAAACTGCCAATCGGGGTGATTTTCGGGCCTAAATCGCAGCCAATCACATTGGCATAAATCATAGCCTCTTTGACGACGCCAGTCGCCGTACTCCCGTCAATCGACAGTGCGCCAATCAGCACCGTCGGCATATTGTTCATCACCGATGACAGGAACGCGGTCAGGAAACCGGTGCCGAACGTTGCTGCCCATAACCCCTTTTCTGCCAGCAGGTTCAGCACGTCAGACAGATACTCCGTGAGTCCTGCATTGCGCAGGCCATAGACCACCAGGTACATGCCCAGCGAAAAAATAACAATCTGCCATGGCGCACCGCGCAGGACTTTTCCGGTGTTGATGGCATGACCTCTTTTCGCCACTATAAACAGTACTGCTGCGCCAGTAGCCGCTATCGCACTGACCGGGATCCCCAGAGGTTCCAGCACAAAGAAACCGACAAGCAGCAATAACAGGACAATCCAGCCCGCCCTGAACGTTGCCGGATCCTTTATCACACTGGCAGGCGTCTTCAGCAGCGAAACGTCATACGTCTCCGGAATGTCCTTGCGGAAGAAGAGATGCAGCATGACCAGAGTGGCCGCAATCGCGGCCACATCTACGGGGATCATAACGGAGGCATACTGCGTAAAGCCCAGACCGAAAAAGTCCGCCGAGACGATATTCACCAGATTGGAAACTATCAGCGGCAGGCTGGCCGTATCTGCAATAAATCCTGCGGCCATGACAAAGGCCAATGTCGTGCCCTGGCTGAACCCCAGTGCGAGCAGCATCGCAATTACAATCGGCGTCAGGATCAGTGCGGCGCCGTCATTGGCAAACAACGCAGCAACAGCGGCCCCAAGCAAGACTATCCAGGTAAACAAAAGGCGGCCACGTCCGTTACCCCAGCGGGAGACGTGCAGTGCGGCCCATTCAAAGAAGCCGGACTCATCGAGCAGCAGGCTGATGATGATGACCGCAATAAATGCCGCTGTCGCGTTCCAGACGATATTCCAGACAACGGGAATATCAGCGATATGGATGACTCCGGTACCCAGCGCCAGCGCAGCTCCGATACTCGCGCTCCAGCCAATACTCAGACCTCTGGGTTGCCAGATCACCAGTACCAGCGTCAGTAAAAATATACTCCCTGCCAAAAACATTTCAAACCCCGTTATATATGATTATGTGAATATGTTTTCCTTCCTCAGCAAGAGGTGCAGGCCGACTTTGCCAACCATTCCCGCACATCTTCCCGAAGGCACTGCCAGGACGTCGTGATTGTCTCAGCGGCCCACGCAGGAATATGAGGTGACAGACGATAGTGAATCCATTTGCCTTCCCGACGATCCAGAACTAGCCCAGACTCGCGAAGAATAGCCATATGGCGTGATATTTTGGGCTGTGATTCGGCGGTAGCTGCACAGATATCGCACACGCACAGTTCTCCGGACTCCCGCAGAAGCATGACAATGGCGAGCCGTGTTTCATCCGACAGGATTTTGAAAAGCTGAACAGGTTGTAGCATTTTCCTCTCCGTTCCCTTTAGAATATATATATGATAAATCATATATATTAACTTTGAAATCATATGCTCTCTCTGGAGGAGAAAAATGGAACAATTTCCTGCCCTGAATACGGAATGCTTTGATCAAGACATCGCTGAACGCCTGCATCTGCAGGAGCCACCAAGAATTCTGATCCTGTATGGTTCAGTAAGAGAGCGCTCCTACAGCCGCTTTGCCGCGGAGGAAGTGGGTCGCCTGCTGACGGCGATGGGCGCGGAGGTGAAACTCTTTAACCCCTCCGGTTTACCCCTGCCGGATGATGCGCCGGACACGCATCCCAAAGTCACCGAGCTGCGCGGTCTGGTCAGATGGTGTGACGGGATGGTGTGGAGTTCTCCGGAACGGCATGGTGCTATGAGCGCGGTGATGAAGGCGCAGATTGACTGGATACCCTTAAGTGAAGGCGCGGTTCGTCCTTCGCAGGGCAAAACACTTGCGGTAATGCAGGTCTGCGGCGGTTCACAGTCCTTCAATGCCGTGAACCAGATGCGTATTCTGGGTCGCTGGATGCGGATGTTTACGATCCCCAACCAGTCCTCTGTAGCCAAGGCATGGCAAGAGTTCGACGAAAACGGACGAATGAAACCTTCGTCATGGTATGACCGTATCGTCGATGTCGCCGAGGAGCTGTTTAAAATCACGCTGCTGCTTAAGGGACAAACCGGTTACCTTGCAGATCGTTACAGCGAGCGAAAAGAGAGCCATCAGGAGCTTTCATCCCGTGTCAATCAGGACAAAATATAACGTCCTTACTTATTGAGCTCACAGCACGAAGCGGACGAGCTAACTGAGATGAAGGTCCGCTGTGAGCGAAGAGCTGACATTGTGCTTAAATAATGATGG
>NZ_SZXE01000002.1:0-227891 GCF_005281255.1 Citrobacter sp. wls708 | reverse complement strand
AGGCCGGATAAGCGCAGCGCCATCCGGCGCAGTCACAATGATTTACCCTTCGAAGAACCAATACCCGCTGTTAACCAGTGCGGCCAGCATGGCAAGGAAGGATGGATCTTCCAGCGCATCCTCAAAATTCTCGGCCGTCAGTACGATATGACTGGCAAGGGCTTCAAGGGCAGGACGATGCGGCGAGTCAATTTTCTCACCATTGGCGTAGATATCGTCGCCGATGCGCAATACACGCAATCCACCCAGACGCACTAATACATCCCCTTGCTTCAGGGCATCGTAGATTTCGTCAGGCTGATACGGCGGCTCTGGCGGGGCAATATCCAGTTCATGACGAGATTGAGAAATAAACTCACCAAACCATTGTTGGAAATGTTCAGGTTGATTAATCAGCCCCAGCATCATTTCGCGCAGCTTGTCCATCTCCTGCGGCAGAACGTCAGCCGGATGATCGCGGGGCGGAAGATCCGGATCGCTGTAATACGTGCTGCCCAGTTCACGCTGCAAAACGTAATCGGCAAATCCGCTAATCAGTTCGCGAGTGTTTGGCGCACGGAAGCCCACCGAATAGTTCATGGCGTTTTCCAGCGCGTAGCCTTCGTGTGGGAACCCTGGCGGAATATACAGAATATCGCCGGGTTCCAGCTCTTCATCAATGATGGCTTCAAACGGGTCGACCTGCAGCAGATCCGGGTGAGGGCAGTGCTGCTTCAACTGTAGTTTTTCGCCCACACGCCAGCGACGACGCCCGGTACCCTGAATAATAAACACATCGTACTGATCCAGATGCGGTCCAACGCCGCCGCCGGGTACGGAGAAGGAGATCATCAGATCGTCAATACGCCAGTCCGGCAGCTCGCGAAACGGACGCATCAGCGCCGCGGTTGGCTCATGCCAGTGATTGACCGCCTGCACCAGTAGCGACCAGTTGTTTTCGCCAAGATGGTCATAGCTTTCGAACGGACCGTGGCTAACCTGCCATTTACCGTCCTGGTGGCTGACGAGTCGGCTGTCGACTTCGCTTTCCATTGCCAGTCCAGCCAGTTCGTCAGGAGAGAGTGGGTCAATAAAGTTGTTAAACCCGCGTTTTAAGACCACCGGGCGTTTTTGCCAGTGGCGTTCCAGAAAATCGGGCCAGTTAAGTGTGAGTTGGTATTCCATAATGAGCATCCGCAGGCTGGTATCTGCAACCGATTATAACGGATACTTAACCTCAAGCGTGAAGTCAGTACATATTTATTACATGCGACGATTACTCGTCTTTCTGCCCCGGCTGCTGGCGACCAAAAATAACTTCCATGCGCGCGCCGCCCAACAGGCTGTCACCTGCAATAATCTGCCCGTCATACTGTTCGGTGATTTCACGCGCTACCGCCAGCCCGACACCTTGTCCTGGTCGTAGCGTATCGACACGTTGTCCGCGGTCAAACACCACTTCGCGTTTGCTATGCGGAATGCCGGGGCCATCATCTTCAACCAGAATATGCAGTTGATCCTCTGATAGTCGCGCTGAAATCTCGACGAACTCCAGACAGTATTTACAGGCGTTATCCAGCACGTTACCCATCACTTCGACAAAATCGTTCTGCTCGCCTACAAAGCTGATTTCAGGTGAGATGTCGAGATTAATGTTAACGCCTTTACGCTGATACACCTTATTCAGCGCCGAAGTAAGTTTATCCAGCAACGGCGCGACCGGATGCAGTTCCCGGCTGAGAAGGGCGCTACTGCCACGCATGCTGGCGCGATGCAGGTAATAGCCTATCTGCTGGGAAATACGACTGATTTGCTCGAGCATGATGGGCTCCGCGTCGCTTACGTTCATTTTTTCGTTACGCATCGAGCGCATCGTACTTTGCAATACGGCCAGCGGTGTCTTCAGGCTATGCGTGAGATCGGTTAACGTGGTGCGGTATTTGTCGTAGCGCTCACGTTCGCTTTTCAACAGCCGGTTGAGGTTGCGGACCAGACTGGTCAGTTCACGCGTGGTGGCGGGATTCAGCATCTCACGATGATGTTCTTCAAGCTCACGAACTTCACGCGCCAGCGATTCAATAGGCCGCAGGCTCCACCAGGCGGCCACCCATAATAGTGGGATGACTAACAACAGATTAGCGACCAGCACATAAATAAACCAGCTCCAGACCATATACGAGCGCTTTAACTCAATAGGAATGGTATCGACAACCACAATGGTCAGTTGTGGCATTCTGGCGGTGGCTGGGTAGACATTTACCGCTACCGAGTGGGTCATTTCAGCGTCGTCGTCGTCTTCTCTGACTTCTTTTAACTGCTGCTGTGCGGAGTGATCTGCACCCAGCAATGTGCTGGTGGCGTCGACATTGGCCTCAATTTCATGAAAACCGTTCGTTTTAAGCCAGTCGGGTTGAATACTCTGGGTCAACCACGGGACGTTGCGCTGCGCCCACAGCAACTTGCCGTTTTCATCATAAATCAGCGACATTGTGGGGCTTTGCATGTCGAGATTTTCGGGCAACTCGACATTAATTTTACCGTTATCCCATTTCGCCAGGGTATAGAACAGATTGCTCTCGCCGCGCAACAGGCGAAACGTGGTTTTATCAAAGCTGACGCTATAACCCACCAGGGCAACGATGCCGTAGGCCAGTGAGAGCACCAACACCACGCCAGCGGTTGCCAGTAAAAAACGTAGCCGTAGCGATAACGGGAAAAAATGACGCAATAGTTTATTCATTAGCGCAATTCAAAAAGATATCCCTGGCCACGCACGGTGGTGATGACGTCGTCAGGATATTGCGCCTGTATTTTTTTGCGCAGACGTCCCATCAGAACATCAATAGTATGACTTTCACGCAGCTCGGCATCCGGATAAAGCTGCAGCATGAGCGAATCTTTACTGACCACTTTGCCGTTATTGCGGATGAGTGTTTCCATTATGGTGTATTCGAACGCCGTGAGCTTGATAACTTCATCATTGACGGATAACTCGCGGCGAGAGAGGTCCACCTGAAAAGGAGGAAGGGAGATAATCTGCGATGCCAGACCGCTGTTGCGACGCATCAACGCCTGCATGCGCGCAGCCACTTCTTCAATGTGAAACGGTTTTGTGACGTAATCGTCGGCGCCGGCGCTGAGCACTTCCACCTTGTCCTGCCAGCCTTCACGGGCGGTTAATACCAGAATGGGGAGTGAAACATCATTGCTGCGCCAGCGGCGGATCAACGACAAGCCATCTTCATCCGGGAGCCCTAAATCAACGATCGCGATATCCGGCAGATGTTCATTAAGGTAATAGTCTGCTTCCTTAGCATCTTCTGCATCATCCACCTGATGCCCTAAATCCTGTAACTGAACCTTGAGGTGGTGGCGTAATAAAGCATTATCCTCGACAACCAGTACGCGCATCATCGTTACTCCCTATCTGAACGGTATGAATAGTTTAACGCTGATTATGTGTCCGTGGGGATAAACATTTAATAAACCGGGGGAAGGGAGGCTATCACTGGCTAAAAAGCCGGAAGGCGCTGACGCTTATCCGGCTTCAATATAACATCAACTGGAGGCCGGAACTGACGAAACCGCCGTCCGGCACAAACCAGATTACTTCAGTTCATCAACCATGGTGATGGCGCGACCAATATAGTTGGCTGGTGTCATCGCTTTCAGGCGAGTTTTCTCGTCTTCCGGCAGGGCCAGGCCATCGATAAACTGTTTCATACCTTCGGCGTCAACGCGTTTACCGCGCGTCAGCTCTTTCAGCTTCTCGTACGGTTTTTCAATGCCATAGCGACGCATTACGGTCTGAATAGGTTCGGCCAGCACTTCCCAGTTATGGTCCAGTTCATCAAGCAGATGCTCGCGATTGACTTCCAGTTTGCTCACGCCCTTCAGCGTGGACTGATACGCGATCAGCGCATAGCCAATACCGACACCCAGGTTGCGCAGAACGGTAGAGTCCGTCAGGTCGCGCTGCCAGCGGGAAACCGGCAGTTTGCTCGCCAGGTGTTGCAGAACCGCGTTAGACAGACCCAGGTTACCTTCGGAATTTTCGAAATCGATTGGGTTAACCTTGTGCGGCATGGTGGAGGAACCGATCTCACCGGCGATAGTTTTCTGTTTGAAATGGTTCAGCGCCACGTAACCCCAGACATCGCGGTCAAAGTCAATCAGGATAGTGTTGAAACGGGCGATGCAATCAAACAGCTCGGCAATGTAGTCGTGCGGTTCAATCTGCGTGGTGTAAGGGTTCCACTGGATGCCCAGCGACGTAACAAACTCTTCGCTGAACTGATGCCAGTCAACTTCCGGGTAAGCGGCGATGTGGGCGTTATAGTTACCGACGGCGCCGTTGATTTTACCGAGAATTTCGACCTGGTTAAGCTGGCGGTACTGGCGCTCCATACGGTAGGCCACGTTCGCCATTTCTTTGCCCAGCGTGGATGGGGTGGCGGGTTGGCCGTGGGTACGGGAGAGCAGAGGGATATCGCGATACTGTACGGACAGATCTTTCACTGCGTCGATAAGCTTACGCCAGTACGGCAGGACCACTTCGTCGCGAGCGGTTTTCAGCATCAGCGCGTGAGACAGGTTGTTGATGTCTTCTGACGTACACGCGAAGTGAATAAACTCGGAAACGGCATGCAGCTCCGGGATATCAGCCACTTTTTCTTTCAGGAAATACTCAACTGCCTTCACATCATGGTTGGTCGTACGCTCAATGGTTTTGATGCGCGCAGCATCTTCTTCATTGAAGTTAGCGACGATCGCATCAAGGAAACCGATTGCGTCGGCAGCAAAAGCAGGAACTTCCTTGATCGCTGCGTGCGCGGCCAGTTTTTGCAGCCAGCGTACTTCAACCTGTACACGGAATTTCAGCAAACCGTATTCGCTGAAAATCCCGCGCAGCGCGCTGACTTTATCGCCGTAGCGTCCATCGACAGGGGAAACGGCGGTCAGTGAGGATAATTCCATAGATCACAACTCCGGGGTTAAATGAGCAAGAATTTGTTTTGCCTGAGTCGTCAGGCGATTACGAGAAAACATGAGTTGCAGACGGCCTCCACCAACCTGATGCCAGAGCACTGCTGCACGAATGCCAGCCAGTAGCGAAGCGCGTACTTTGGCCTGAACCTGCGGGCTCTGAAGGATGGCAGGAGAACCCGTAACCTGAATACGCGGGCCGAGTGGGCTGATGACGTCAACATAAATGCCGGCCATTGCGCTCATCAGCGTTTCTGACTGCAAATCAAAATGGTCCAACTGGCGCTGCAAGCCGTTGATACGGTCTCCCAGCGTGTCCATAGCGCCTTTGGCAGCTGACAGCTTACGCTCCAGTACCATCAGGCTTAACGTGTAGCGGGTGAGTTCCGCATTTAGCCCCTGACGACTGCTGGCGTTGAGCACGCCGAGCAACGTTTCAAGGCCAAGTCGCAGGTTAGCTTCACTCCCGCCAAAAACCCCCAGCGTAGAGCTGGGGTTCATGTCGATGATACTGTTGAGCGAAACGTGTAACGCATCGGCATCACAATGCCCCTGGTGCGCCAGTTCTTGCACCAGGCGTGCCGACTGGCATATACCTGCCAGGGCGAGGGTGATGTCATAATAGTTCTTTGCCACGTTCACTGCTTCCTTGTATCAAATGTGTAAATAATTAGACCGGCAAAGGCAGGCGTTGTTCGATAATTCCGCCGCCGAGGCAGACTTCGCCATTGTAAAAGACAGCCGACTGACCCGGCGTTACCGCCGCGACAGGTTCGTCGAAAATGACTTCAATACGTTCAGCATCCAGCGCTTTAACGGTGCACGGAATGTCGGTCTGACGATAACGGGTTTTCACCGTGCAGCGCATGGTGCCGGTGAACGGTTCGCGATCGACCCAATGCAGCTGTTGCGCCACCAGACCAACGGACATCAGACGTGGGTGTTCGTGACCCTGAGCGACAACCAGAATGTTGTTCTCAACGTCTTTATCCACCACATACCATGGATCTTCCGTCCCTTCTTTTGTACCGCCAATGCCCAGACCTTTACGTTGGCCCAGAGTGTGGTACATCAGCCCCTGGTGCTGGCCAATCTCTTCACCGTCAACGGTGATGATTTTACCTGGCTGAGCCGGCAGGTAGCGACCAAGAAACTCGCGGAACTTGCGTTCGCCGATGAAACAGATACCGGTGGAGTCTTTTTTCTTGGCCGTAATTAGTCCGAGATCTTCGGCAATTTTACGCACCTGTGGTTTTTCCAGTTCGCCAACCGGGAACAGGCTTTGCGCGATTTGCTCATGGCCGAGCGTGTAGAGGAAATAGCTCTGGTCTTTATTGCCATCGAGCCCTCGCAGCAGGCGGCTTTTTCCGTCGACATCCGCGCGGCGTACGTAGTGACCGGTGGCGATGTAATCGGCACCTAAATCTTCGGCGGCAAACTCAAGGAAGGCTTTAAATTTGATTTCTTTATTGCACAGAATATCCGGGTTCGGCGTACGACCCGCTTTGTACTCTTCCAGGAACAGTTCAAAGACGTTGTCCCAGTATTCTGCAGCAAAGTTAACGGTATGCAGTTCAATGCCGAGTTTGTCGCAAACAGCCTGCGCATCCGCGAGGTCGGCAGCCGCTGTGCAATATTCCTCGCCATCGTCCTCTTCCCAGTTCTTCATGAACAGGCCTTCTACCTGATAACCCTGTTGTTGCAACAACCAGGCTGATACGGAAGAATCGACACCGCCGGACATGCCGACGATCACTTTTTTTGGGCTTTCAGACATAGGAATACTCACGACATTGAACTTCAAGGCGGCATATTCTAGCACGCAGCCCTTTACTTGACACCCTCTGTAAACGGCCAGTTAAATTCGCCGATCGTTGCCAGCGGATAGCGCTCTCCACTCTGGTAACAGAGAATGCTCTCGGCAACCAGCGGCGAACGCAGATTTGGCGCTGAAAGAATCTCTTCTGCGCTGACCCAGCGACAGCAATCTATATCACTGTCATGAGGTTCAGTAGCGCACATATTGGCAAGTTCGATAGAAAACAGAAAACGTAAAAAGGGCGTTTTGTCCGGCGCAATCCATTGATGCATTCGAATGAAGTGCTGCGGTTGTGCGTTGATGCCTGTCTCTTCCCATAGCTCACGAGCGGCGGCCTGCACCAGAGTTTCGTCCGCTTCCAGGTGCCCGGCAGGCTGATTCCACAAAGCTTTGCCGTTGATGGTTTCCTCAACCACTAAAAATTTATCTTCTGCATGCACAATGCAGGCGACCGTGACGTGTGGTTTGAACATACAGCTTCCTTATACAGTTGCATCCCGCCATTCGCCGTTAGCGAGATTTTCCACTGTGTAATCGCCCATGGCATAGCGTATGAGGCGCAGCGTAGGAAACCCAACATGCGCCGTCATCCGACGTACCTGACGGTTGCGGCCTTCATATAAGGTGACTTTTAGCCAACTGGTGGGAATATTCTTCCGTTCACGAATGGGCGGGTTTCTCGGCCACAGCCAGGCAGGTTCTTCTACCATTTGAATTCCTGCGGGCAGTGTAGGGCCATCGTTGAGCGTTACGCCAGTGCGCAGGGCTTCCAGCGCTTCGGGCGTAGGTTCTCCCTCAACCTGAACATAATAAATTTTCCCCGTGCGCTTGCCGGGCTGCGTTAACCGCGCCTGTAATGCGCCATCGTTGGTCAGCACTAAAAGCCCTTCACTGTCCCGATCCAAACGACCCGCAGCATACACGCCTTGCACGGGAATAAAATCTTTTAACGTTTTGCGTCCGGCTTCGTCAGTAAATTGTGGCAAAACATCGTAGGGTTTATTGAACAAAACCACGCGTTTTGGCTGGTTTTCTTTACGCTGTTTAGTGACTTGTCGTGAGCTGAATCGCTTAACTTGGTGATTTCTAAAAGAAGTTTTTTGCATGGTATTTTCAGATTATATCAATTGCCGCATTATAGCCTAAGAACGAGTGTCTTTCATGGCGACGAACAATAGGGTAGTATTGACACGCTCATTACAAATCATTAACAAAAAATTGCTCTAACGCAGTCGTGCAGCAGGACGCCAATGCACATGCAGCGCGATGACAGACGAGCAAACCAGAAGCGCTCGAAGGAGAGGTGAATGGAAAGCAAAGTAGTTGTTCCGGCGGAAGGTAAGAAGATCACCCTGCAAAACGGCAAACTCAACGTTCCTGAAAATCCGATTATCCCGTTCATTGAAGGCGACGGTATCGGCGTTGATGTAACCCCACCGATGATCAAAGTTGTCGATGCTGCTGTCAAGAAAGCCTATAAAGGCGAGCGTAAAATCTCCTGGATGGAAATCTACACCGGCGAGAAATCCACTCAGGTTTATGGTCAGGACGTCTGGCTGCCTGCTGAAACCCTTGATCTAATTCGTGAGTATCGTGTTGCCATCAAAGGCCCTCTGACCACGCCAGTTGGCGGCGGTATTCGCTCTCTGAACGTTGCTCTGCGTCAGGAACTTGACCTGTATGTCTGCCTGCGCCCGGTGCGTTATTACCAGGGGACGCCAAGCCCGGTAAAACACCCTGAACTGACCGACATGGTTATCTTCCGTGAAAACTCCGAAGATATCTATGCGGGTATCGAGTGGAAAGCGGACTCCGCAGACGCTGAGAAAGTGATTAAATTCCTGCGCGAAGAAATGGGCGTGAAGAAAATTCGCTTCCCGGAACATTGCGGCATTGGTATCAAGCCGTGTTCTGAAGAAGGGACTAAGCGTCTGGTTCGTGCGGCGATTGAATACGCCATCGCGAACGATCGCGATTCTGTTACCCTGGTACATAAAGGTAACATCATGAAGTTCACTGAAGGCGCGTTCAAAGACTGGGGTTACCAGTTAGCGCGTGAAGAATTCGGTGGTGAATTGATCGATGGCGGCCCGTGGGTGAAAATCAAGAACCCGAAATCCGGCAAAGAAATCGTGGTTAAGGACGTTATCGCCGATGCATTCCTGCAACAGATCCTGCTGCGCCCTGCTGAGTATGATGTGATTGCGTGTATGAACCTGAACGGCGACTACATCTCTGATGCGCTGGCAGCACAGGTGGGTGGTATTGGTATCGCGCCGGGCGCGAACATCGGTGACGAATGTGCGCTGTTCGAAGCCACTCATGGTACTGCGCCGAAGTACGCAGGCCAGGATAAAGTGAACCCAGGTTCTATCATTCTGTCTGCTGAAATGATGCTGCGCCACATGGGTTGGGTTGAAGCGGCTGACCTGATTGTTAAAGGTATGGAAGGCGCAATCAATGCCAAGACCGTAACTTATGATTTCGAACGTCTGATGGACGGCGCTAAGCTGCTGAAATGTTCAGAGTTTGGTGACGCGATCATCGAAAACATGTAATCCAGATTCTGGGTTGTGTTAAAACGGGAGCCGAGAGGTTCCCGTTTTTTATGCCTGCAACATTGTTTCCCCAAAACGTTTCCCCAAAACCAGGCGTGCTCACCCTGTTTTTACTTCGACAACTGTCCAATCCTTACCCCTGTCGTCGTGATATTTGTCTGTCATTTCTCTTGATTTATGTTCCAATGATTTCTGGATATCAATCCCTTGTGTTTTATATCTTCTTTCTGAAAGTGATTGTTGCTCGTGGTTCGTAGTATATTGAAAGTATTCTTGGTTATTCGGTGCTCTGTATGTCCTATTCCATCGGTGAATTTGCGCGGCTTTGTGGAATAACCGCCACAACGCTGCGCGCCTGGCAACGTCGTTATGGACTTCTCAAACCACAGCGTACGGATGGTGGGCACCGGTTGTATAGCGATGACGATATCCAACAGGCGCTTAAAATTCTCGATTGGGTGAAAAAAGGCGTACCGATAAGCCAGGTTAAACCGTTGCTGTCCCGCCCTGGTGCCCGGCGAACGAATAACTGGCTCGCTCTGCAAGAGAGTATGCTGCAGCGCCTGAACGAAGGGAAAATAGAATCTCTGCGCCAGCTTATTTATGATGCCGGCCGCGAATATCCCCGCCCTGAACTGGTGAGCGAGGTGCTGCGCCCTCTGCGAAGCCAGGTATCAGCTAACGTGCCGGCTATCATGACGCTGCGTGAAATCCTCGATGGTATTATTATTTCTTACACCTCGTTTTGCCTGGAAGGGGATAAGCGTGCGCCGGGCGATAACTACCTGATTACAGGCTGGCATCTTACCGACCCCTGCGAGATCTGGCTTGAAGCGCTTGGTCGCACTGGACAGGGACATCGCATTGATGTGCTTCCTGTACCGCCCGCGATGCTTGCGCCTGAAATTTTCCCCGATCGCAAATGGCTGTTGGTGACGTCCGGCAAACTCACCGTAGCGCGCAAAAAACAGATAGACCTCTGGCAACAGCAGGTCAACTCCCTCGAAGTGATCCCGCTTTAATCCTCTGTCATTACCTTTCTTGTGTGTTGATTGGCCACTACCTTAGTGGCTTACGAATAAATCCTCTCAAAAATACTAAATTTTAATTTGTTGAATTAAATGAATTTATAATTATTTTTTAGTATAAACTTGGACAAATTAAAGTGTTTGTGTAAGTTTTAATTATACCGTCTACGTAATGTGGTTCACACAAGGGTAAGAGCTATGCGCGCACCGCCATCCGTTATCGACAGGTTTGTGGATTACTACGCCAGTTTGGATCGCCAGCCCGTCCCCGCGCTTGCCGGGTTGTACGACGTGCACGCGGTACTTGTCGATCCCTTCGGGGAACATAACGGGCTGTTTGCCATTCAGCGCTATTTCTCGCATCTCCTGGCGAATGTGAACGCCTGCCGTTTTGCCATTGACCCTCCACTGTGTGAGACCGGGCGGTTTGCCGTGACGTGGACAATGTACTGGTCGCATCCGCGTATTGCTGGCGGAGAAATACGATCTTTGCCGGGATGTTCAATGGTCGAGACACATGGTGAGAAGATTTTTCGCCAGCGTGATTATTACGATGCCGGTGAGATGCTCTATGAGCATCTGCCGCTGTTGGGTTGGGCCGTTCGCCACGTTAAAAGGAGGGTGCGCGCATGATGACTGTCCTCATTACTGGCGCAAGTTCTGGGATTGGCGCCGGGCTTGCAAAATCATGGGCCGATGACGGCTGTCACGTGATTGCCTGTGGCCGCAATCCCGAAAGGCTGGAACAACTGCGCCAATCCCACGCCAACATCACAGTACGGCTGTTCGATATGACAGACAGGGACGCCTGTCGCCAGGCGTTGGCGGACTGCAAACCCGAACTGGTTATTCTCTGTGCCGGAACTTGCGAATATCTCGACCACGGCTGGATAGATGCAGAGAAGGTTGAACGGGTGATGGCGGCGAATTATCAGGGCCCCATCAACTGCCTGGCAGCGCTTCAGCCGCAGTTAACTTCCGGTAACCGCGTGGTGCTGGTCAGTTCGATGGCGCACTGGCTGCCGTTCCCACGGGCGGAAGCCTATGGTGCGTCTAAAGCCGCGCTGACCTGGTTTGCCAATAGTTTGCGTCTGGACTGGGAGCCAAAGGGGATTGCCGTGACCGTCGTTTCGCCAGGATTTGTTGATACCCCGCTTACCCGTAAAAACGATTTTCCTATGCCCGGGCAGGTGAGTGTAGAGCAGGCGGTGAAGGCTATTCGCCGTGGCCTGGCGAAAGGAAAAAATAGTATTGCCTTCCCGACAGGTTTTGGCGTGTTGCTGCGTCTGTTGGCCGGGCTGCCTGAGAGTCTCCAGCGCGCGTTGCTGCGCAGGATGGTGCGTTCATGAAAATTGCTATCATTGGCAGTGGTATTGCCGGATTAACCTGCGCCTGGCGTCTGGCCGGACATCATCAGGTGACGCTTTTTGAAGCGGCGTCGACCCCGGGCGGCCATACTGCGACGGTAGATATAGCGACTCCACAGGGGAATTTCGCGATTGATAGCGGCTTTATCGTCTACAACGACCGAACTTATCCGCGTTTTATGGGCTTGCTGAGTGAACTCGGTATCCAGGGGCAAAAAACGCAGATGAGTTTTTCGGTGCATAATACGCAAAGCGGTATGGAGTACAGCGGTCATACGCTGACTTCCTTGTTCGCCCAACGTCAGAACCTGCTCAAACCCGCATTTTGGGGAATGCTGAAAGAGATTGTCCGTTTTAATCGTCTGGCTAAACGGGCATTGAATGATGTCGATGCAAACGCCACGCTACAGAACTTCCTCGACCAGCACCATTTCAGCGCGTTCTTTGCGCGTCATTATATTCTGCCGATGGGCGCAGCTATCTGGTCATCTTCGCTACAGGAGATGCGCCGTTTTCCGTTGCCGCTGTTCTTACACTTCTTTGAACACCACGGCCTGCTGGATATCTGGCATCGTCCGCAGTGGTACGTGGTGCCAGGCGGATCGCGCGAGTACATTCGCGTTATGCTGGCGAAGCTGGGTGAACGTCTGGCATTGCACCTCAATGCGCCTGTTCAGCAGGTTATTCGTCACGACAGCGGCGTCAAAATCCAGTTGGCAGGATCAGTACAGACGTTTGATCAGGTGATCTTCGCTTGTCATTCTTCGCAGGCTCTGGTCGTGCTTGGTGATGCCACCCCCGCAGAACTCGACGTGCTGGGCGCAATTAGCTGGCAGCGTAACGAGGTCGTATTGCATAGCGATCGCCGCTGGTTACCGGTACGCGAACGCGCGTGGGCAAGCTGGAATTACCGCCTGAGTGGGCAAGATCGCGCCAGCGCCTGCGTCACCTATAACATGAATATTCTCCAGGGATTACCCGAAGGAAGCCCGCTATTCTGCGTGACCCTCAACCCGGACACCCCTATTGACGAGCGATACGTCTGGCGACGCTTTGTCTACGAGCACCCATTGTTTAATCCCGACAGCTGGCGCGCGCAGGCGCGCCGCAATGAGATCAACGGCCTGCGTCGGACCTGGTTCTGCGGGGCTTATTGGTACAACGGCTTTCATGAGGATGGCGTGCGCAGCGCGCTCGATGTAGTACACGGCATTGCCGCAGGAGAGGGGGGCTAAGATGAACAGCTGCCTGTACCACGGTGTTTTGCGCCATCGCCGCCTCCAGCCAGCAACACACCAGTTTAGTTATCAGGTGTTTATGGCGTGGCTCGATTTAGATGAGCTCGGACAGCTTCCGGGCGTGGGCGTGAAACGTAATCGCTTCGCCGCGACCGCTTTTCATGATGCGGATTACCCGCTGGGGACACCGTTAAGAGAGAGCGTGTTGAATAAGCTTGCCTGCCTGACGGGCGAACATCCCGGGGGGCGTGTAATGCTTCTGACACAGCTGCGCTATTTCGGTTTTCATTTTAACCCGGTCAATTTTTACTACTGCTATGACCGTTCACAGCGTCTGCGCTGGGTACTGGCGGAAGTCCGCAATACGCCATGGAATGAGCGACATTACTACGCTGTAGATGCACAGGAAAAGCGTCCGTTGGAAAAAGCGTTCCATGTATCGCCGTTTAACCCGATGGATATGGTCTATCACTGGCGATTTAACCCGCCGGGTAAAACGCTGCATATGCATATCGAAAACCACCAGACAGAGAAGATTTTTGATGCCAGCCTGATGCTCAAACGCGAGCCGTTGACGCAGGTGAGTTTACGCGCGTTGCTGCTACGACTGCCGTTAATGACGCTGAAAACGGTGTTCGCGATTTACTGGCAGGCGCTACGCCTGTGGCTCAAGCGAGTCCCTCTCTACAACCATCCCGTCAGCAGGAGTGAACGATCATGACCGATCCCGTCTTTGCGCTTGAACCTGATGTTCCGCGCAACCTGCGTGTGGCGCGTTGGCTTCTTTTCCGCATGCTGAGCGGCCTTCGCCAGGGTTCAGTCACGGTGCGGGAAGGGGAGCAGACCTTACACTTTGGTGATGTTTCAGCTGAATTACGCGCTGAAGTACATATTCTCTCGCCCAGGGTGTACTGGCGGGTGCTGAAAGGCGGAAGTCTTGCAGCGGCTGAGGCCTGGATGGACGGAGAGTGGGAAACGCAACAGCTCACGCCGCTACTGCAAATATTTGCGCTTAACAGCACCCTACTGGGACGCCTGGAAAGCGGTTTTCGCCTGCTTGGCCGACCCGCCGAGCGTTTGCGTCACTGGACGCGTCGCAACCATCGGCAACAAGCAAGAGAAAACATTGCCGCGCATTATGATCTCGGCAATGCATTTTACGCGCACTTTCTTGATGAGGATTTACTCTATTCCAGCGCCTTATTCACCCGCCCCGAGCAGTCTTTAGCGCAGGCTCAGCAGGCCAAAATGGCGCGGCTTTGCGAGCAACTGGCACTGACCGCGAATGACCACCTGCTGGAGATTGGTACTGGTTGGGGGGCGATGGCGGAATACGCCGCCCGCCATTACGGTTGCCGTGTAACCACCACGACCCTGTCTCAGGAACAGTTTGCCTGGGCGAAAGCGCGGATTGCCCGCGCAGGTTTACAGGAGAGAGTCAACGTCCTGCTGTGCGACTACCGCGACCTGACCGGGGAATTCGACAAACTGGTGTCGGTTGAAATGATCGAAGCGGTTGGTCAGCGTTATCTGCCGACGTTTTTCCGTACCTGCCAGGCGCGACTGCGTCGTGGGGGAAAACTGGCGATTCAGGCCATTACCATTCAGGATCAGCGCTATCGCGAATACAGCAAAGGCGTTGATTTTATTCAGCGCTATATCTTTCCAGGGGGCTTTTTACCCAGTATCACCGCGATGAGCGGCCTGATGACAAAGCATACTGACTTTGTGGTTCGTAATCTGTTCGATATGGGGCCCGACTACGCCCGGACGCTTGCGCACTGGCGACAAGGATTTGTTCACGCCTGGCATGACATTGAAAAACTGGGATTTGATGAGCGTTTTCGCCGTATGTGGCTGTACTACTTCGGCTACTGCGAAGCCGGTTTTAACGCCCGCACGATCAGCGTGGTGCAACTGACGGCGGAACGTCCATGAACCGCCATTTACAGGTCTTTATCCTGGCTGTCGGGTTCGATCTGTACTGGCTCATGGTGGTGTTATTTCGTGAGCGCGGCCTGGCGTTATGGCTTGGGCTGGCTATTCTGGCCTGCTTCTTGCTACCGTCTGCGCAACGTCTGTACGCGTTAATGCTGGCAGCGGTGGGTAGTGGTCTGGATGCGCTGTGGGCGTTGACGGGGTTGATTAATTTTCACGGCGAAGCATTGTTGCCGTTATGGATGGTTGCGCTTTGGCTCATGTTCGCTGTCCTGTGGACGCACCTTACCTGCTCGACTACCTTGCCGGGATGGCTGCTGGTCATAATGGCCACCGGTGGTGGGCCGATCGCCTATGTGATAGGAGAGCGTTTGGGGGCCATTACTTTTCTGGAACCAACATTTATTGTTGTTGGCTTAATGGCGACGGGCTGGCTGGTGTTGATGCTGTTTTTTCATATTTTCATGGGGAAACACTAATGAAACCTGCCTTATTGATACTGCTGGGCGTTATGGCGACGGCGCCTTTTGCCAGTGCCGCTGACTGGTTAAGCTGGCGGATAGTCGGCGATGCGACGCTCTCCTGGGGACCATTCACGATCTATACCTCACAACTGCGCACGCCGGATGGGCGCTATCGCGGGCTGAAAGAGGATCAAGCACTGATTATCACCTATCAGCGCAATATTGAACGGCAAGAACTGGTTAATGCCACCCGCGATCAGTGGCGAGCGCAGGGTATTCTCGGGCGGGAAGCGCAGAGTGAGTCCTGGCTTCGCATGTTGAGTGAGATATGGCCAGACGTCGCGCCAGGTACGCAACTGGCTTTTGTATTGCAAGATAAGCAGGGGAAGTTTTGGTATCGCGCTTCGGCGGCTCAAAGGCACTTTATCCCGCTTGGCCCACCGCAGTCGGCGGCGTTCAGCGAAAACTTTCTCTCTGTCTGGCTGGGTTCCCGCACGCAATATCCTGAGCTGCGTCAGCAGCTTACTGGAGGTGAAAAATGAAACGTTTATTGGCCCTGAGCCTGCCCTTGCTGATGCAGGTGGCTGGTTGTAGCGCTGAAATTGCCGACTATCGGCAACAGCAGCCGACGCTGGATATCTTTCAGTATTTTCAGGGAGAAACGCAAGCATGGGGGATGATTCAGGACCGCAGCGGTAAACAGCTTCGTCGCTTCCATGTCGATATTAACGGCGATGTGGTGGGAGACACATTGACCCTCAACGAACGCTTTGTGTACGACGATGGAGAGAAACAGCAGCGGGTATGGCATATCCGTAAAGTTAGCGCCGATCGTTACGAAGGTACTGCCGGTGACATTGAAGGCGTGGCGAAGGGGCAAGCAGCGGGCAACGCGTTCAACTGGCATTACAGCATGAATGTGAAAGCCAGCGGCAGAACCTGGTTGCTGAATTTTGACGACTGGATGTACATGCAGGATGCTAACCATCTGTTTAATAAAACGGAGATGAAGAAATTTGGCCTCACCGTCGGTACGGTGACGCTTTTCTTCTCCCGTAAAACGCGATAGTGAGGAAGAGGTCATGAAAATGCAACCCATCGTTGGGATCAGCGGCTGTTTAACGGGATCTGCCGTCCGCTTTGACGGCGGGCATAAACGGGCAGAATTTGCGATGGAGAAACTAGCCCAGTGGGTGACTTTCCAGCCTGTTTGCCCGGAGATGGCGATAGGTTTGCCTGTCCCTCGGCCAGCGCTGCGCCTGGTGCAAACGACTGTCGGGGATATTCGCATGCGTTTCAGTCACGCACCTCACGAAGACGTGACCGACGAAATGGCTGACTTCTGCCAGCGGTATCTGGCAGGGCTGGACACACTGTCCGGTTTTATCGTCTGTGCAAAATCCCCCAGTTGTGGCATGGAACGTGTGCGCTTATATGACGATAAAGGCAATCGCGGGCGTAAAGACGGGGTGGGACTGTTTACCGCCGCGCTGATGGAGAAATATCCGTGGCTACCGGTAGAAGAAGACGGGCGACTGCACGATCCGGTCCTACGCGAAAACTTCGTCGAAAGGGTTTTCGCGCTACATGAGCTCAATATGCTGCGCAAAAATGGCCTGACGCGGCGGGCTCTACTGGATTTTCATAGCCGTTATAAATTGCAATTGCTGGCTCACCATCAGGCCGGGTATAGGCAAATTGGCCCATTTGTCGCATCACTGCATGAATGGGAGGATCTGGAGGCTTTCTTTGCGGTCTACCGGGATAACTTAATGACAATTCTGAAGAAACCCGCCTCACGTAAAAACCACACAAACGTGCTTATGCACATTCAGGGATACTTCCGTAATCAGTTAACAATGCGTCAGCGCGGCGAGTTGCGCGAGGTGATCCTTCATTACCGCGCAGGACTACTGCCCATCCTGGCCCCGATGACGTTGCTGAAACATTATCTGGCGGAATACCCGGACGATTATCTGCTGACGCAGAATTACTTTGATCCCTACCCGCAAGAATTAGCATTGCGACTGACTGTTAATTGATCATGACTGATAAACAGAACCGAGCAGAGTGATAATTTATGTCGTGTTCGAATCTTTAATTACCGCCCTTCGCTCATAGTAGACGTCAGCGACAGTGAAATCTTACCATCGAGGTCTGCCATTAATGGAAGTGTGTTGAAAGTACTGGTGTGAAAAAACATGGATTCTTGGCGAAAATGCTTCCCCAAACTAAAATCAAATTTTTGATAATCAATGAGTTGTAAAAGTAGTTGCGGGTTGTTTTTGATAACAGAAAAAATGATAATTTCAACCTATATTAAATAATTGCTATGATATTTAGCAATATCATGCTGCGCCATATGGGTTGGGTCGAAGCGGCTGACCTGATCGTTAAAGGTATGGACGGCGCAATCAACGACCGTAACCTATGACTTTGAACGTCTGATGGACGGCAGCTAAGCTGCTGAAATGTTCAGAGTTTGGTTATGCGATCATCGAAAACATGTAATCCAGATTCTGGGTGGTGTGAGAACGGGAGCCGAGAGTTTCCCGTTTTTTATGCCTGGGATATTTTTCCAGTAATTTCAATATATTCATGTAATTAATTGATGTTGACTTTATTTTGTTATCTAAAAATATACATAAATGTTATTAGAAAATATGCTATTTGAGGTTTAATCACAATAATAAACGCTGGCTAAAGTCAGCGTTTATATCATAGTGCGGTTATTTGCTACCGATATTAATCATGTCTAGAGGTTTTATTTTCCGCGAATTAAGACTTTACTTCTTAATAATAATGTCTTTAAATCTTTTTTTCCAAACATTCTGAATAAGTACAGCCATCTATTTTTACCGAGATAATTTAATTTCATTAACTCTGGTTTATAATAATAACACATGATAAATATACCTTGATCATCATCTACAATCTTATGTTTTAAGGTTTGTATTTGGCAGCGACAAACAAGGTTGTAAAATTTCAGCCAATTTTCCTGAGTTGCAACAATAGCCCCGCCTATAATGAATGAGCGGTTTTTAATCATGTAATCGTAAACCTGATTAATACTTTTGGGATTAAGCCATCTTTTGATGGTAAAAAGATTTATTTTATTTTTATCAAATGGATAGCTCCATTGTGATAACCCTCTTGTCATTTCTTGTGTACGACAATAGCCAAAATCGACCCATGCGATCATTTCACTATTAATTAATTTGAGATCAATGGCTTTTTTTATAAAGAAAGTTTTGAGATTACAAACTAAAACATAATCGGCGGACCAATACTCAGGATTCCGTAGTTGACGTTCTTCAATTTTTGATTTGAACTCATCGCTGCTCTGAATATCATTAATTATTTTTTTAATATTTCTAAATTTTTTGTTGATGTCAAGCGTTACAACGGTGGTAGGTTTGCCTTCTCTTATTTTTTCAATTTTGGGTTTTAAATCACTGGAAGTGAAAATGATCATTTCATTTTCAAGGGTTGAAAGGTTCTTAAAATATTCGATATAAGTTTCTGATTTTCGCTCTAAATAAGGTGCAAAGCCTTTTTCGCTGGTCCAGTTTCCCCTCCCGATATCGAAAAATGCTGTAACAATGGTAATAGATGAATTCATTTTTATGTAGTCCGTTTTTCAATCCAATAACTATTTGATTATGGGAAATATATTTTTTACATCTGTAGTAATGTGGTATTCTAACAGTATCAATATGAAGCAGGAAGCATAATGTGCTATGTAAAATGATAAATAATTGTTACCAACCGCGCAGATTGTACTTCTCCGGCAGTGAATTAAGGCGTTTAATCTGAAAGCAGCCACATATCGGCTTCTTCAAACATTTCCTGAACAGTGCGACTAATCTGTTCTTTCTCGTGCTTACTGGCGTCAGTGTTGATCGCTGGTAGAGTCAGCATCGGTTTAACCCGGACATCAGCATCTGGAAAGATCCGCTGCACTCTCTTTCTCAATTCGCCCAGAATGATCTCTTTTGCGCCTGGCAGACCATCAAAATTCCTTTTGTCATAAACGAGTTCCACGAACATTGTTACTTTCCTTTATCTGTATAAACATACAGTACTTATACTGTGTTTTTATCTGATATACAAGGGGCGACGTCAATACGAATTGACGTCGCCTGGCGATGATAATGTAATGAGGAGAGAGAAAGAAACATAAGCATTATGATGACTAATAAATAAACTAATGCTTTCTTGGTGTTTTAGTGCCTATGTTTCTAAGATTATCATTTCAGGTGTTTATGCTCAGGCATCATTCGCAAAAGGGTATTGTCCTTCTGTATGGCGTGGTGAAATAATGCCGCGCCAGCATGGGCTGCAATCAGGAAATACCCTACATTTGCCAAAGTTTCATGAATAGTTTTTACGACGGCCTTTATTTCACCGTTGCTATGAAAGAAAGCGGGAATGTTTAGCCCTAAAAAATACCAACTCTTTCCGCCGTAAGCCATCGTCAAGATACCTAATAACGGTAGCGCCAGAAAAGAGACATAGAGCATGATATGCATTAATTTGGCTGATATCCTCTGCCACTGGGGTGGCGTAGGTACGATCGCTGGATCGTCATACTTATGTTTGAGAATTAAACGTATTATCATTAAACACCAGACAAATACCCCTGCATTATAGTGTGTTTCTTTCATCAACAGATAGAGGGTACTGCCTTTGGGAAACCAACCGCGAAATTCCATTGCGGCATAGGTTATCGCGATTAACACCAGAGTTAACCAGTGCAAGCGAATCTGAAGTCTTGAGAATCTGTTCATTATTTTTCCTCGAATGATACGCCACCACAACCGTATCGTATTAAGCTTAACAAATCCTTATTTTCATTAAGAGATTAGGGTTTTGTTATGTCTGCTTCGGGTAACACGATCGGATAGTTGATTGGTGTTCACTGCGAGTTTGTCAGGATTCAATTTTTCGACGAGATTTTGTACGGGAAAACGTGTAGAGCATTGGCTGCTAATGGGTAAACGCCGAGGCTTTCAGTTCTGGCTTTGATTTCCTCAAAAGGAAGTGAAGGAGACGGTTCCCGTCCTCCCCAAAGATTGATCCCTTCCGGAATGTCGTCTCTGCCGTATTCCTCGGCTATCTCAATCGTTTTGCCATTATTAAGTTCGATGACGACGCTTTTTCCATCGACAGGGATCAGATTTCCGCCATCGTCAGTAATAAAAATTTTCATTGGCTCACCTCCTCGTTACGCCTACATATGATAGCAAATTAAATGTGGTGCAATACTGGTATTGCACTGAAAATGTTCAATGATTATTTACTATTAATCAATACGTTATGATGTGATTTAAAAAATGTGATTGGTTCCATGGCGATTTATGTTGCTGTCTACCATGCTCTGTAGAGACAAACTTGACCCAGTCAACGTTCGTTTTACGTGTTCATTTTTCGCCACAGGATATAAGAATGCGCAAAGCACTGTTACCGATATTTGCTGCGATATGTCTGTTCGTAATCGGCGTTTTTATTCTCAATATGCAGCTTTGGTATTCCTCATCGCAGGAAGCTTTGGGGGGCGCTCGATATGCTGTGAAAAATATGGACAACATACTTAATGAAGCTTTCCAGGCAACGGGCACAGCTAAGCGCATCGCTGAGAAGAAATGCGATCTGGAGAGCCAATATCAGCTCGGAACTGAAGCCGCGCTTCGGCCTCATCTACGAACGTTGATTATTATTCGGCAAGGGAAGGTTTGGTGCACCTCACTGCCTGGTAATCGGATCCTGCTGAAGCAAATACCCGTCATACCTGATACAAATTTGCTGCTGGCCCCTGCGCAATATACGGTGAATGAGATACCTGTTCTGCTTTACCAAACTCATTTTCAAACAAGTAGTATCATTATCACAATAAGTGGAGTGCATATCCGGGGCGCATTGAATGTCCCAATAAAAGGGCTGTCCTATTCGTTGCGGGTGGGCGACAAAGTACTTGGTTCATCGGCGGAAGTGAAAGTCATCAAGGCGAACGCGCGGCAGTCTGGTCAGGTGGATTCTGCAAAGTATCCCTTCAGCATTATTTTCGATCAGCCTCCATTATTTAGCTTAAAAAGGCTTGTCACTAATGGTCTGGGAATACTGATTTTCATCCTGCTGATCTCGGCAGCTGTAGCGTATGCTATCGATAAATATTTGAATAAGAACGATACCCCTGAAGAAACGTTGCGCCGAGCGATAGATAAAGGGGAGATAGTGCCTTTTTATCAACCAATCGTAAATGGTCGCGATGGAACGTTACGCGGTGTTGAGGTGCTGGCAAGATGGAAGCACCCAAGGGCTGGATATATCTCTCCTGCCTCTTTTATTCCGGTTGCCGAAAAATCAGGTCTGATAGTACCGCTTACTCAAAACTTGATGAAGCAGGTCTCTGCGAATATGAACTCCATCGCCAGCAAATTACCATCCGGTTTCCATGTCGGAATTAACTTCAGCGCATCCCATATTACTTCCCCTGCGTTTGTGGAGGAGTGCCTGCGCTACAGAGGTAGTTTCAGTCGTGATGATCTAAATTTGGTGATCGAAGTGACTGAACGAGAACCATTGCATGTGGATGATGATCTTGTGCAGAGGCTTAATACGCTACATGAAAATGGTTTTGTCATTGCGTTAGATGATTTTGGTACAGGTTATTCTGGACTTTCTTACTTGCATGATCTGCACATTGATTATATCAAGATCGATCAGAGTTTTGTGGGACGGGTAAATGATCTTCCTGACTCAACCCGAATTTTAGATTGTGTACTCGATCTGGCGCGTAAGCTGTCTTTAAGCATTGTTGCAGAAGGAGTAGAAACGAAAGCGCAGCTTGATTATCTTAACAAAAACAACATTGTTTTTCTGCAAGGATACTACTTCTATAAACCGGTCACTTTTACTGAGTTTATCCTTATTCTGCTTTCAAAACCCAAAGTGAAGGTTTTTGTCGAATAAAACGGGAGAAATCTTGTTGATAAAGATGAGAATGGGGGGATCAGTCGTAGAAATCCTGTGTTTTTCTTTATCGTGAGATAAATCTCAGATCGCGTTATTCAAAAAACATATCCTTAGTCATGTGGTGGTTATTTGCATTTTTACATACAGCAAACGGATAACAGCATGACAGATATAGCATTTACCAGGGCACGCGATTCAAATCGTGGAGTGAAGGTAGTACATAAGAAAAAATTGGATGTGCGTAGTAACGGTAAGTACACAAACCGCGACCAACTAGCAATTGCCGCTGTTCTGTTTTTAGGCGGTATCGCCGGAGCTATTGTTTTGGCAATGTACTTAATGATGCAGGAGGGCGTTTTTCTGTACTGATTGTTTAATTTTTCTTATGTTTTATTAAGGCGTATATTGACTCGATACTATCATCTCTCAGTAATGTTCAATATTATTAACCATCAATTAAGTTAAGCAGGTATTCCTGAAAATACCTGCTTAAAATATCACTTAGAACAATACACTCTGGCTTCACGAGGGGTATAGATGCCAATCGTGATGATGCGCAAGAAAACATCCATACCCGACTCCTGAACTTCAGTGCGAACAACCTTGTCTGCACCGCCGCAAACAGAAGCTGCATCGATGGTTTGTGACTGGCCAATACCATTAATAAAAAAATTCTGTCTGGTTTCCTGTGTGGGTTTTTCTGCAATACCGTTGTTGATTTTAAAGGTTTGCTGAGCGCAACCGGATAAAGCTGTTGCAGCAATAATCGCAATCATTAACTTTTTCATTTTTACCATTCTCAACTGTTGGATAGTGAGAAAATGATCTTCTTTAATGTCGCTGGTACATATCCGACCAGCGTTTATGCATGACAGTATTGTGCTGGCTGTTTATCTATTATTTAGTTAGATAAATAATAGATAAATTTTTTGTTTATGCTTTGTAGGTCATTGTTGATAACTTACGGTATCAACTCACATTTTATTAATATCAACATTAAGCACGCACAAAAATAGGGGTGTGTTAATGTTGTTTAGACGGGAATATCGAATTCATGTACGCGAGAATAGGACTATCAGAGATAGTCCTGCCAATAAAACATTTTACAATTAGAACTGATAGTTTAACGAAACCCAGTAGTTACGACCCGGATTTACGTAGCCGGTAGTGGATTGTGCAGTCTGATAGTAGTCACCTGCGTAGGTGCTATTGCGACCAACCTGATACAGTTTAACTTCGCTGAAGTCTTTATCCAGTACGTTATTGACTGCCGTATTCAGCGTCAGGTCTTTGGTCAGCTTATAAGACATTCCCATATCGAGAACGGTCCAGGCTTTTAAATTCGCGCCTTTGTCGTCATACACCGCCTTTTGTACCGCACTGAGGTTCTCATAATTTTCGGTAAAGCGTGGCGCCTTACCGCGATAACGGGCGCTCAACCAGGCGTTCATATCTTCTGTAGCCTGCCAGTTCAGGCGGGCGTTAGCCATATGTTTGGGGGTATAGCTCAACGGTGCGCCTTTATTATCACCATCTTTTTGCTTGCTCTGTGTGTAGGTATAGTTAAGAGATAAACTCAGTACGTCCGACCAGAGAGGGAAGGTGCTGGCGAATTCAATACCATCGGTCCTTGCCTTACCGCTATTGGTATAGCTGTTGGTATTATCATCGATAGAATACGAGACAATTTTATTTTTATATTCGGTATAGAAGCCGGTAACGTTGGCGTTCAGTCCGGCCTCGTTTTCATAATATAGCCCGGTTTCGTAGCTGATACTTTCTTCCGGCTTGAGGTCAGGGTTACCGACAGTATTAACAGTTCCTTGCGCAGTTACGCCGCTAATGCCGTTATGCAACTGGCTGAGTGAGGGCGCTTTATAACCTGTAGTAACACCGCCTTTGAGCGTCCACTCATCGGAGACATCCCAAACCATATAGGCGCGAGGACTCAGGTGGCCGCCAAAGACATCATTATGTTCATAACGTGTACCTGCGGTTAACGCCAGTGAGTCTAGAATATGCCATTCATCTTCCGCATAGGCAGCCCACGTTTTTTGGTGGAACGTCTCGCCGGTATTGGCCAGTACGACACCGTCTTTCATTCGCGCATCCCAGTATTCCCCACCAAGGGTTAACAGGTGTGAGTCACCTAATGGCGTCAGCAGCACCGAGTCCAGAATGACGTTAGTGTTCTTGAGTTCTCGCGCATCACCGGCACGGCCCGCGTTTTCCGGCGTGAGCGCGGAGGAGACCAGTTGTCGGCCTTTGTTCTCGGTTTCATTCCAGCCGAGGGAAGATTTCCAGGTGCCGAACGTTAAAGCGGTATCGTGGCCGAGAGTCACTTTGTTGCGCTCATAGCGCAGCGTTTTATCATAACCTCCCGTCAGGTTGCCCAACTGTCCATCGTCATTGTCATAGCGCTGTCTGGCAGAGTCGAGATCTAACCACAACGTGTTGTTCTCATTGGTTTTCCAGTCCAGGCGCGTGCCGATATTATAGTTCTCAGATTCAGTTGGATAGGGTACGCGAGTAGAGGCGGTATCGCTCAAAGAGGTGACGCTTGAGCCCTGGCGCTGCGTTGTGCTCCCGCGAACCTGCATATCCAGCACGCCTGCGATTAACGGACCGCTGGACCAAAAGTTGGCCACCGTACTGTTACCCCATTTATTACTCTCTTGCAGGTTAACGCCGGTATTGATGGAGGTGCTCCATTTATCGGTACTTTTTTTGGTAATGATGTTCACCACGCCACCGATTGCGTCGGAGCCATACAGCGTCGACATTGGGCCGCGGATCACTTCGATATGATCGATTGCCGCCAGCGGGGGCATAAAGCTGGTATTCATGGCAGAGAAGCCGTTTGGCGTTACATCGCTGCTGCCGTTTTGACGAATACCGTCAATCAGTATCAGGGTATAGCTCGCAGGCATGCCACGGATGCTGATCTCCAGACCACCGGTTTTACCGGTGCTGCTTTCGACATCCACGCCCTCTACTGAACGCAGGGCTTCACCTAAATCATTATATTTATTGGTTTGTAACTCTTGCTGCGAAATCACGGAAACACTGGCTGCTGCATTGGTAATTTTCTTTTCGTAACCGGAGGCGGTGACGACCATGACATCTTCGGCAAAAACCAGGGGGCTGGTAAAACCCATACAGGACAGAACGACAGAGGCAATCGGTTTTAAACGCATAGTCAAACTTCCTTTGTTAAAATTCAAAGGCAGTAAGATAATTGATGAAAATGATAATACAAATAATTATCATTATAGATTTACATAACTTGTCATTTCTGGTGTTTTTCTTGAATAAATATACATAAATTGTCATTGATTTAGCGTAAGGGAATGGTGGTTAAGACAATAGTCTTAATGGTAATTATTAGAATTGAATTAATATGTTATTGAATGAATGGTTGAATTTTAAACAATTTCTGGGGTTCACATCGTACTCATAACGGAGTATCAGAAAAAAGTATGATAATTTTAGAAAATCGTCATACTTTTCTGCGCCGCATCATTTTTTTCGCCAATTCTCTTCGCCATAATCCCTTTCCCAGGAGACTGCTTAACGACAATGCATCGTTAAGCGGCATAAACATAACGCAAATCTGGATAAAATAATGATCAAAGGCAAGCTGGCACTCCTGACGTGTGCATTAACTCTCGCATTAACCTCACCACTCCTCGCCGCGCAGAATGCGGGCGCAGGTCAGACGTTAAAACTGGCGATTGGACCGGAGCCAACGGAAGGGTTTGACCCAATGTTGGGATGGAGTCATGGCAGCTATTTGCTTTTGCATGCGCCGTTATTAAAACAAAATGCAGATATGAGCTGGGGAAACCTGCTGACGGAGAAGGTGGTGACCAGTGCTGACGGCAAAACCTGGACGCTGACGTTAAAACCTGACCTTAAATTTTCTGATGGGTCGCCGCTAACCGCTGAAGATGTTGTGTTCACTTATAACAAAGCAGCAAAAAGTGGTGGAAAAATTGACATGGGGAACTTCGCTCATGCCACTTTGAAAGATAACCGCACGGTCGAAGTGACGCTGAGCAGGCCGCAAAGCACCTTTGTGAATGTGCTGGGATCTTTAGGGATTGTTCCGGCAAAGCTTTATAACGAAAAAACATTCGCCAAAAATCCGATTGGCGCAGGTCCTTATCGGTTGGTGAGTTTCCAGCCTGGGCAGCAGCTGATTGTGGAGGCTAATCCCTGGTATGCCGGTAAGAAAAATGATTTCAGTAAGCTGGTGTTTGTTTTCCTTGATGAAGATAACGCTTATGCCGCAGCACGCAGTGGGCAACTGGGATTAGTACGTATTGCGCCTTCGATGGCGGTCGCCCCTCAGCAGCAGAATTTGAAACTGTGGGTGCGTGACAGCGTGGAGAATCGGGGCATTGTGTTCCCAATGATTCCTGCAGGTAAAAAAGACGCCAATGGTTATCCAATTGGTAACGATATCACAGCCGATGTCGCGATCAGACGCGCCATCAATTACGCCATTGATCGTAAGCAGCTCGCCGATCAGGTTATGGAAGGTCATGCGATCCCCGCCTATAGCGCGGTTCAGGGCCTGCCATGGCAGGGGCAGTCAGTCGCGTTCAAAGATGGCGACAGCGAAAAAGCACGGACGATTCTGGAAGACGCCGGCTGGAAAGTGGGTAAAGACGGTGTACGAGTGAAAGATGGCAAAGAGGCGCGCCTGACTTTATGGTATGCCAGCGGTGACAGTACGCGTCGGGATTTAGCCGAAGCCGTACGTGCGATGCTGGAGCCTGTGGGTATCCAGGTATCATTGCAATCCGGAAGCTGGGAAACCGTTGAGCGTCATATGCATGCCAACCCGACGCTGTTTGGCTGGGGAAGCCTGGATCCCATGGAGCTGTTCCATCATTACAGCAATCAGGCTGCGGGCGTGGAGTATTATAACCCCGGTTACTACAGTAATTCTGTCGTTGAAGAGCATCTCAAACAGGCTCTTGATGCACCGGACTGGCAAAAAGCGCTGCCTTTCTGGCAACAGGTTGAGTGGGATGGCAAGCAAGGCGCTGGTGTACAGGGCGATGCCGCATGGGCATGGTTATTGAATATTCAGCACACTTACCTGGCAAATCCATGTATTGACTTAGGCAAAGGCGCACCGGAAATTCACGGGAGCTGGTCACTGCTCAATAATCTGGATGAATGGACCTGGACCTGCCGTTGATGAAGTCTGTAGTGGGCCATTTTCTCCGGCTGATGGTGTTATTAGTGCTGGTTGCAGCTGGCACTTTTGTGCTGCTCAGCTTTTCTCCGGTCGATCCGATTCGTGCTTATATTGGCAACGATCTCCTGCACGTGCCACCGGAACAATATGCACGTATCGCCGCACGCTGGGGATTGGATCAGCCGCTGTGGGAGCGTTTTGGTAACTGGTTTATACGGGTATTGCAGGGCGATCTCGGCTACTCGATGTTGTTTAATGCGCCGGTTGCCAGCGTGATCAAAGAGCGCTTTGCTACCTCGTTTGCGCTGCTTAGCGGCGCATGGCTGCTCTCCGGTATAGTGGGGACGGCAATGGGATTTGTCGCCGGACGCTACCTGAATCGCTGGCCGGACAAAGCAATTTGTCGCCTCAGCTATCTGCTTTCCTCGTTACCGACCTTCTGGATTGGCATGCTGCTGCTGGCGTTATTTGCCGTTCGTTGGCCGATATTCCCGGTCTGCTGTGCGTGGGAGCCGGGCAACAACAGCGATATGGCGACACTAACCGAGCGTCTGCGCCATCTGGTGCTTCCCGTTTGCGCGCTAAGTTTACTGGGGCTGGGGCAGATTACGCTTCATACGCGGGAAAGTATCGCCAGCGTAATGAAGAGCGAATTTGTCCGTTTTGCGCGCTCTCAGGGCGACAAAGGTTGGTCACTGTTACGCCATCAGGTTCTGCGCCACGCTATCACGCCCGCGCTGTGCCTGCAGTTCGCCTCGCTGGGAGAACTGTTGGGGGGCGCGCTGCTGGCAGAAAAGGTCTTTGCTTATCCAGGACTTGGGCAGGCGACTATTGATGCCGGCTTGCGGGGCGATCTACCGTTACTGATGGGGATCGTCTTGTTTAGCACCGTGCTGGTTTTTATTGGCAATTCACTTTCTACCTGGTTTGTTCACGTGTTGAACCGTGCTCTGGAGCGACCCGATGCTCTATAATCCGACGCCGACGCTTATTCGTCTGGTGCTCTCTTTTAGTTGTCTGCTATTCATTGCGGTTTATGGCGCGGCCACGCTGGATAACCCGTTGAATGTGAATCTGCTTGCCCGTCATCTGCCCCCTGATGCGCTGTACTGGTTTGGCACCGATAACCTCGGTCGCGATCTGTGGGTGCGTTGCTTTCAGGGGGCGTTAACCAGTCTGCAAATTGGTATTGGCGCAGCCTTGTGCAGCGGCTTCATTGCGTTAATGATGGCGGCGTTGTCGCGCCTGCATCCACGTCTGGACGTGCTTATGCGTCTGATAACTGATGCCATGCTGTCGATGCCGCATCTGCTGCTGCTTATTTTGATTTGTTTTACGCTGGGCGGTGGGAAAAGTGGGGTGATCATGGCAGTAGCGCTAACCCACTGGCCGCGCCTCGCACTGATTCTGCGTGCAGAGGCCGAGCGCGTTGCCCATAGCGATTATCTGACGCTGACATGGCGTCTGGGACATGGTCATTTTTACTGCTGGCGACATCACTATTTACCGGCATTATTACCTCAATGGCTCACGGGGACATTGCTGATGTTCCCCCATGCGGTGCTGCACAGCGCGGCGTTGAGTTTCCTCGGTTTTGGACTGGCGCCGCATGAACCGTCGCTGGGGCTGCTGCTGGCGGATGCGCTGAGGTTTATCAGTCATGGGGACTGGTGGTTAGTGTTGTTTCCGGGGCTGATGTTATTCAGCCTGGTGATGTTATTCGATCAGCTCGCGAGGGCAGTGCATCGTTTATGGTTGCGAGGTGACATATGTTGAGTTTAAGACAGGTCTCGCTGGACGTAGCGCGTTATCGTTGGTTCGGGGCGAGAAAATGGTCTCCGATGTTGCAGAATATCTCTTTCGACGTTGCGCCCGGTCAGATGGTGGCCTTAGTTGGGGGAAGTGGTGAGGGGAAAAGTCTGCTCCTGCAATGTCTGCTCGATCTGTTACCGGAAAATTTGCGTCTGCACGGCGCCATAACCCTTGATGGCAAAATGCTGAACAGTCATGACATCCGCGAATGTCGGGGCAATACCTTCAGCTATGTCCCGCAAGGCGTTCAGGCCCTGAACCCGCTGCTCTCAATTGAAAAGCATTTGCGCAGAGCAAGTCAGCTCTCCGGCCAAACCTGGAATGCCGGAAAAATAGAAAAATTGCTCCAGCGTAGTCAACTGGAAACCAGCGTATTAGATGCCTTCCCACGTCAGCTTTCAGGCGGTATGGCGAAACGTGTTCTGGCCTGTCACGCGTCGCTGAGTCAGGCCCGCTATATTCTGGCTGACGAAATTACCGCCTGGCTTGATGCGCCATTGGCTAATCAACTGCTTGAGCAGTTGCGTGGTTTATGTGAGCAAGGGGCTGGTGTTTTATGGGTGACGCACGATCTCACGCTGGCGGCCCAGCATGCGGATCGCATCGTCGCGCTGTATCAGGGAAGCGTGTCGGATAACGTTAGTCGTGAACAGCTGTTGCGCGGGGAAATTAGCGAGCATCTGCAACGTCAATGGCGGGCTCTGCCTGAGAGAAATCAATTGTTTGGAGTGCGCGATGCTGTGCTGTCGTGATGTCGTGATTCGCCAGGGAGGGAAGGTGCTGTGGCAAAACCTTTCTTTCTCATTGCACCCCGGTGAACGTATTGGGATTTGTGCGCCCAGCGGAACCGGCAAAACGACGTTGGGACGTGTGCTGGCGGGCTGGCAAAAGCCGACCTCGGGCGACATTCTTATCGATGACCAGCCGCTACCGATGCATCAATATTGTCCGGTGCAACTGGTACCGCAGCATCCGGAATTAACTTTTAACCCACGGCGTAGCACCGGCGATGCGGTTCATGACGCCTGGCGGCCCGACGCGGAAATCCTTACCCGTCTGCATATCAAGCCGGAGTGGCTAACCCGTCGCCCCGGACAGCTTTCTGGTGGTGAACTGGCGCGAATCGCCATACTTCGCGCGCTGGACCCGCGGACCCGTTTTCTTATTGCCGATGAGATTACCGCCCAGCTCGATCCTTCCATTCAAAGAGATATCTGGGGGCTGCTGCTCGAAGAGTGCCAGCGTCGATCGTTAGGCATACTGATTATCAGCCATCAGCAGGCGCTGCTTGATCAGATTTGCACGCGAGCGCTACTCACGCCGTGATTTTCCCCGTTCCGGTAAGTTACGGCGTTGATTAAATTGTAATGTTATATTATAACATTTCACTCGCAAACGATTTGAGGGTGAAATTTTGGCTATTCATTTTAAAAAACTGACAATCGCTCTGGGGATGATTTTGGTCAGTGGTCAGGTTTTGGCTCACGGTCACCATTCCCATGGTGTTCCGATGAGTGAAACAGAACAAAAGGCGTCAGAAGGCGTGTTTGATGATAATCAGGTACAGAACAGAGCGCTGACTGACTGGGATGGCATGTGGCAATCTGTCTATCCGTATCTGGTCAGTGGCGAACTTGATCCGGTATTCAAAAAGAAAGCGGAGAAAGATAAAAGCAAAACGGCAGAACAGATTAAAGATTATTACCGTCAAGGCTATGCAACTAACGTAGACACCATCGGCATTGAAAATGGTGTGATGGAATTTCATACCGGTAATCAGGTTACATCATGCAAATACGATTATGCCGGATATAAAATCTTGCACTATAAATCAGGCAAGAAAGGTGTACGTTATTTGTTTGAGTGTAAAGCTGCTGATAGCAAAGCGCCTAAATACGTTCAGTTCAGCGATCATATCATTGCTCCGCGCAAGTCAAGCCACTTCCATATTTTTATGGGAAATACCTCGCAGGCAGCCTTGCTCGAAGAAATGGAGAACTGGCCTACCTACTATCCTTATCAGTTGAAAGGCGAAGAGGTGGTGGATGAGATGCTGCACCATTAATCCGGCCTAAGTTAACGGTACATACCCGCCGCCGGTGGCGGGTATTTTAATTAACAACCTTCTCTTTCCATCCCCTTGCGCATTCGTTAGCATATTGTCTTGCAGCAAGTGCATGTGTTTTTTCAGGAAGAGGTTAACGTGTTTGCAGAGTATGGAGTTCTGAATTACTGGACATATCTGGTGGGGGCTATTTTTATCGTGCTGGTTCCCGGGCCAAATACGATATTTGTGTTGAAGAATAGCGTTGGTCGGGGAGTGAAGGGCGGTTATCTCGCCGCAAGCGGTGTGTTTATCGGTGATGCTGTGTTGATGTTTTTGGCCTATGCCGGTGTTGCCGCCTTGATCAAAACCACGCCTGTTTTATTTAATATCGTTCGTTATCTCGGCGCTTTTTATCTGCTGTATCTCGGTGCGAAGATCCTGTACGCCACACTGAAATCAAAGGCAAGCGACGCCGCTGCTGAGGAAGTCCCGTTTGGCGCCATTTTTAAGCGCGCCTTAATTCTGAGCCTGACTAATCCGAAAGCAATTCTGTTTTATGTTTCGTTCTTCGTGCAGTTCATTGATGTCAATGCGCCGCACTCAGGGCTGTCATTCTTTATTCTGGCTATAACGCTTGAGATAGTGAGCTTTTTCTACCTGAGTTTCCTTATTTTTTCCGGCGCGTTTGTGACCCAGTACATTCGTACCAAGAAGAAGTTGGCTAAGGTGGGTAACTCCCTTATCGGTCTGATTTTCGTTGGTTTTGCTGCCCGTCTGGCGACGCTTCAGTCGTAATCATTGGCCCGCTGAATATGGCGGGCTTCAATATTAAGCTTTTCTTCCCCACACATATCAGCTAATGGTTATAACCAATAAATGGTATTTTAAATGTATGTTTTGAGGCGTACTCTGTACACAGCAGCGGTTCAATAAGACTCGCTGGTTGTCGACTGGAAAAGGGAAGAAAGATGCTTCAAATTCCACAGAATCATATCCATACACGCTCAACTCCGTTCTGGAACAAACAAACTGCACCTGCCGGAATTTTCGAACGCCACCTTGATAAAGGCACCCGTGCCGGGGTTTATCCTCGACTGTCAGTTATGCAGGGGGCGGTCAAATATCTCGGCTACGCAGATGAACACAGCCCAGAGCCAGTAGAGGTGATGGTTATTGAGGCCGGTCAGTTTGGCGTTTTTCCGCCGGAAAAATGGCATAACATCGAAGTGATGACCGACGACACTTACTTTAATATCGATTTTTTCGTTGCCCCGGAAGTACTGATGGAGAGTGCAAATCAACGAAAAGTCGTGCGCACTGGCAAGGAGTAAATCATGGGCAAAGCAACTTATACCGTCACAGTAACCAATAACAGCAACGGTGTGTCTGTTGATTACGAGACCGAAGCGCCGATGACATTATTGGTTCCGGATGTCGCGGCAGAAGTGGTCAAAGACCTGGTCAATACCGTCCGTTCATACGATACCGAAAATGAGCATGAAGTCTGCGGATGGTAGTGCTTTCACTTCTGATACCGTTTGAACTGATTGATTCTTAACTTGAAAACCGCACTGCATTTTGATAACGCAGGGCGGTTTTTTATTTGCGCCGGATAGATCGCAGTCCGGAAAAAGATTTCTTAAGAATACCTTAAGAAATTCGCATCGTTTGCTAATAGTTGATCATTCATAGGGGTTATGATCGTGAAATAGTAACAATACAGAACTTCGCGCTTATGAAATTGAATACCCGACTTACATTATCCGCATTCATTCTTGGACTGGTCCTCGTCGCGATCCCGTTCACCGCAAACTGGCATCTTCCTCTGCTCAATGGCGCGGTTGTCACATGGATTGAAAATGGCCAGGCGCTATGGTTATTGTTTGGTGCTGTATTTACTTTCTGCTACATCCGGCCTTTATCGCGTCCTGCAGGCGAGAAGCAATTTTGGCTTTGGGCGGCGGTATGGTGGCTGGTATTACTGGGCCGAAGCACCAGTTGGGGCCGTGATTACTTCCCGGAGCATCCTAAACTGCTGTTCAGAGCTATCTCAGTCGTGTTAATTGCGATGATTATTCTGCCGGTCCTGCTGTCGAAGCACTTACGCCAGGATATTGCCCGGCGCTTGCGTAATGAACCGCTACCGCTGTGGCTACTGGCGATCACCGTCTGCGCATTTTTGATTTCCGATACAGTGGAGCATCATCGCCTGCTGGCGCCTGTCTTTTTGCATAACGCCAGTTACGGCGATTTGATTGAAGAATTGTACGAACTGCCGTTTATGGTGGGATTGTTTCTGATGAACCTCGGTTTTATGCAGCGGGATAAACAGCATGAGTCTGCCGCTATTTGCTTCAGTGAACCACATCTGGCGAAGTAGTTGGAAAAGGCCTGAGTCTGGAAGGCCAGACTCAGGCGGTCAGGGCGATAATTTACGCAATGGCCTCACACAAGCGTGATTTCATTTCGCTGTACGTTTGTGCGGCATACTTCTCCGCCCATCCCTGATCGGTAATGTGCTCAATTTTGACAGCACAATATTTGGTTTCCGGCGTTTTCGAGATCGGATCAAGGTTATCCTGTGTTAACTCATTACACGCGCCAATCCACCATTGATAGGTCATATACACTGTGCCGGCATTAATACGCTCGGAGACATCCGCACGGCTGATGACCTTGCCTCGGCGCGAGCTTACCCACACCAGGTCACGATGACGGATACCCAGTTTTTCTGCATCATCGGTGTTGATTTGAACATACCCTGGCTCATCAGCCAGCGCCTGTAATGCCGCGCAGTTGCCGGTCATGGAGCGGCAGGAGTAGTGTCCGACCTCGCGCACGGTACACAACACCAGCGGATAGTTCTCATCAGGGACTTCAGCAGGAGCGCGCCACGGAGCGGCAAACAGTTTGCCTTTGCCATTCGCGGTATCAAATTGGCTGTGTGCGTAAAGATACGGTGTGCCCGGGTGATCGAGATCCGGACAAGGCCACTGAACATGGCCCATCTCACCCATTTTCTCATAGGTCACGCCATAGAATAGCGGGCACAGTTTGCGCATCTCATCCCAGATTTGCTGATTATTTTGATACTGCATCGGATAGCCCATTTCGCTGGCCAACAGACTGATAATTTCCCAGTCACGTTTAACATCCCCGTGGGGTTCAATCGCTTTCTCAAAACGCTGGAAGCCACGATCGGCGCAGGTAAAGACACCGCCGTGTTCGCCCCATGATGTTGCAGGCAACAGGACGTCGGCCATCTCTGCCGTTTTGGTCATGAAGATATCCTGCACGACGATAAAATCGAGCGCGTTAAATCCTTCCCGGACCAGCCCCAAATCAGCCTCGGTTTGCAGCGGATCCTCACCCATGATGTAGTAGGCTTTTATTTTGCCCTCAATCGCCAGATGCGGAACTTCGGTGATGCGCGTTCCGACCTTGTCATCCATCTGATTAACGTCAATCCCCCAGGCGGTGGCGAATTTCTCCCTGACGGCAAAATCGGTCACGTCCTGATACCCCGGAAACTGGTTAGGCAGTACGCCCATATCACATGCGCCCTGCACGTTATTTTGCCCGCGTACCGGGCCAACGCCGACGTTTGGACGTCCCAGATTCCCGGTCAGTAAGGCCAGGCTCGACAGTCCACGCACCACATCAACGGCCTGGCCAAACTGCGTGACGCCCATCCCCCACATCACGGTTGCCGATGGCGCCGCGGCAAATGTACGCATCGCCTGACGAACCTGTTGTGCAGGGACGCCTGTTAAATGTTCTACGGCTTCAGGGGCATAGTCCTTAACGGTTTCCCAGTATGTTTCCAGACCTTCGGCATGTTTATGCACGTACTCGCGATCGTAAAGCTGCTCTTCAATAAGCACATGGCCAAAAGCGTTGACCAGCGCCATGTTGCAGCCATTTTTTAACTGCAAATACTGATCGGCGATACGGGCGGTTTCAATACGGCGAGGGTCGCAAACAATGATTTTCGCGCCGTTCTGACGAGCTTTAATCACCCGACGGGCCACTATGGGGTGTGAGTCCGCGCAGTTATAACCAAAGATGAGCAGGCATTTTGAGTTTTCAATGTCGCTGATGGAGTTGCTCATTGCGCCATTGCCCAGCGTTTCCTGTAGACCCGCAACGGAAGGGCCGTGACAGACGCGGGCACAGCAGTCGACATTGTTGGTATTGAGCACCCCACGGGCGAATTTTTGCATCACGTAGTTGGTCTCATTGCCTGTTCCCCGGGAGGAACCTGTCGTCATGATGGCGCGAGGACCATAGGTATTTTTGATTTCAGATAAGCGTTTAGCGGTGTAACGAATGGCCTCATCCCAGCTAACGGGAGTGAATTTTCCACCTTTTTCATAACGGATCATCGGGCGAGTCAGACGGGGAGTCAGAAGGCGGGTGTCGTTCAGAAAGTCCCAACCATAATAGCCTTTCAGGCATAGCTGATTTTGGTTCGTTACACCCTCAGCGGCTTCGGCGCGGATGATTTTGTTATTTTCAACAACAAGCTTGAGCTTGCACCCGGCCCCACAGTATGGGCATACACTGGTGATTTTTTTCATCAATAACAGACCTGTTAAATGCTGAAATAGCGCGAATTGTAGACGAAGCCACGTGAATAGATATCACGGGCTACGATGTGTCGTAGTGACGGGTTGTTAAAGCATAAAGCATGCCAAAAATGAAAACCCAGCATTGGCAGGGGGGCTGCCCAGAGAGCAGAGAGGAATGACTGTCGATTCGTCACTATTGACGAGAAGCGTCATAAATATCACCGTTTTGTCGTTGGTCTAACTCTATGAAACATCAGAAAAAGATGAAAATTACAGGTGATGCCGATCACAAATTATAATTTTTCAGCGCTATGCTATGCTTTTATACAACGAGTCAATCGTTAACTTAAAAACATAAGTGAGGAAAATAATGGGCATTATTTCATGGGTGATTTTCGGTCTTATCGCGGGGATTTTGGCAAAATGGATTATGCCGGGTAAAGATGGCGGCGGATTCTTTATGACCATTATCTTGGGGGTTGTTGGTGCGGTGGTTGGCGGCTGGATCAGTACCTTCTTTGGCTTTGGCAAAGTTGATGGTTTCAACTTCGGCAGTTTCGTCGTAGCGGTTATCGGCGCGATCGTGGTGCTGTTTATCTACAGAAAGATCAAAAGCTAACTCAATATACAGAGATGAAAGGCCACTGATATGTGGCCTTTTTATTAGTTACCACCAGCCCAGTTCCGTTCCCAGAACCACGATGATAGCCACGCCAATCATAATGAGCGTTGTTTTTTTCATCGTTATGCACCCGGCGCAGCGTAGCCGCCAACAAAAAACCAGGATAAGAAAACGACAGCGGAAATGAAAATAATGACGGGGAAAATAATACCGAGTCGCATAGGATTATCTGCCAGAGTTATTTAAAGACGAGCCAGCATAGCAGGGCTTAATGTACGACAAAAGTGGTTTTATCCTGTCGCTTTTTATCTTTGTACATTGCGCTGTCTGCCATGTGGAGCGCACAGTTTACATCGGTCTCATGCGGATCAATTTCCACCACGCCCAGGCTGGCGCCAGGATAAAACAGATGGACGCTGCCCAAGTGATAGTCGCCGCAAATGCGCTGTTGCAGCTGATTTTTCACCTTTTGCAGGCGCTCGTACCGATCGCTTTCATCTTCCGGCGACAGGCTAACGACTAAAAATTCGTCACCGCCCAGTCGACCAAGGATATCATTGTCGCTGCATTCGTGGAGCAGGCGCTGTCCGATCTGGATCAGGAACTGGTCGCCAACTTCATGACCAAAGCGGTCATTAATCAGTTTGAAATCATCCAAATCAATATAGGCAACGACGACCTTCTGCCGGAGATGTCGGGCAAGCGAAAATAGGGTTTCAACATTTTCAAAAATCGAGCGCCGGTTCGGTAACCCGGTCAGCGCATCGGTGTAGGAATACGCAATCAGCGCGGCGTTGGCTTCGCGTAACTGAGCGACCAGCGACTCTTTTTGAATAGACTGGGCGATCAGGCCGGCAAACAGATTCAGCACCTGTTCACCTCGCTCGCTCAATGCCTGCTGGCGGCGACTGGTGGCACAGAGCGTACCGTAAAACGTTCCGTCCGGAAGATGAACAGGCGTGCTGAGAAACGTAGTGATTTCCAGCGCGCGGGCTGCGCTGCATTCCGGCCAGCGTGCGGGCACGTTGTCGCTATACAGACAGTTATCTTCGATGGCGCGTTTGCATAGCGTCTCATCCCACGGGACGGACAGCCCTTCCGGGATCTGCATTTGTTTGCTATTGCGCGCGTACAAAATATGCTGCAGGCGAGCATCTAAATCGACCTTGGTTAAATAGGTTGATTCCATCTCTGTCACCACCTCCAGCATCTCCAGAAGTTGCCGAACCAGACTCTCAACAGACTGCTCCGTGGCTAAGGATTGTGAGACTCTGGCGAGGATCATGTCCGACATGAGGTGTAAATACTCCTGAATAATGACAAGGCTGGCGTTGCCCGCATGATAGAACATCAAGGTGAAAGATGAAACACGTGCTCCCGGTTAAAATGTAAACATAAAATTGAAGCCCGGTGGTAAAACATGGAGATATATGAGGAGTCGGGGTAATCTTGCCGGATAACGTTCTTAGCAGGAGTTGATATGAAACTGGCGTCTGTTATTTTGCCCGGCATGCTGGTGCTGGCAGGGTGTAGTACCCCACAACCGGAAGCGCCAATGCCGCCGAAAATTGGCATGGCAAATCCGGCATCGGTGTATTGCGAACAAAAGGGCGGCTCGCTGATTGCGGTGCAGACTCCGCAAGGGGTAAGGTCTGACTGCAAACTCCCCGGAGGGGAAGTGATAGATGAATGGGAACTCTGGCGTAGAGAAGCGGGGAAGTGATCCGCTGTTAGCATTGACGTAGCCATTCAGCCAGCACCAGCGCGTGGTTTTGCTGAGTATTCTTCGCCGCATACAGTAGCGTTAAGGTTTGCTGCCGGGCAATTTCTGCGAGGCGCTTCCCTTCCTGCTGCTGTTGGGCCAGTTCGCTACGGTACTGCTGGGAGAAGTGAGAAAAATCAATCAGCTCTGCGTGGAATGCTTTACGTAAATCTGATGACGGCGTCAGCGCTTTATTCCATTCATTGAAAGCAAGGTCGGTCTTTTTTATCCCCCGTGGCCACAACCGATCGACCAGAACGCGATAACCATCGCTTGTTTCTGCCGGGTCATACACGCGTTTACACTGAATATTCATCTTTTCATCCGCTCCATTAAGCCGCCGCGTTGGTATTTAGCATCATTTTTATGACGGTTAAATAAGATCCTAAAACGTGACCATTATAGCATTTTGCCAGCCTGGACTCCCAATTTAAGGGATTGTGATACCGATGAAAAGTCGGTAGGCTGAGGCTCCTTATGTTGTCCCTTATTGTCTGGACATAAGGAAACCTTAATGGACATTTCCCCGATAAAAGATACGCTTCGCATTGCGCTGGTGGGCGATTACAACCCCGATATTGTGGCGCACCAGGCGATTCCCCTTGCCATTGATGATGCTGCTGCCGTGCTGGAGTTGGTGGCTGATTATGACTGGCTAACCACTTCTGATATCAATAGCCGTGAAGACCTGATTGGCTATGATGCCATCTGGGTCGTGCCAGGCAGCCCCTATCGACACCCGGAAGGGGCGCTGATTGCGATACGCTACGCACGCGAGAACAGCATTCCATTTTTAGGCACCTGTGGTGGTTTCCAACACGCCATACTGGAGTATGCCCGAAACGTGCTGGGCTGGAGTGATGCCGCGCATGCTGAAACGGATACCGCTGGGCGAATGGTGATCGCGCCGTTGACCTGCTCGTTGGTTGAAAAAACGGATGATATTGAGCTCCGGGCCAATACGCTGATTGCGAAAGCCTATGGACGCGATGCTATCACGGAGGGGTATCACTGCAACTATGGTGTGTCGGACGCTTTTGCCACCGAGCTTGAGAGCGGCGATCTCCGGGTGACCGGTTGGGATGACGCCGGGGATATTCGCGCCATTGAACTGGTAACGCATCCTTTCTTTGTTGGCACACTCTTTCAACATGAACGTGGCGCGCTGGCGGGAAAACCCGTGCCGTTAGTCCAGGCGATGCTCCGCGCGGCGCGGGGATAAAATGCCGGGCAGGACGTTAGCTCACCTGCCCGCTACATTATGCGTTCGCGATCTCCCGATCGCGCCCAGCGCACAGACCAAACACGGCCATCAGCATCGCTAACACGGCTACACCCGCTAATGGAATCAGCCAGCTACCGTTGAGGTCGTGAATTTTACCCATCAAGGGCGGCCCGCAGGCGGCCAGTAAATAGCCGACAGACTGCGCCATTCCGGACAACGCCGCGGCCTGATGTGCGGAACTTGCGCGCAGGCCAATGAAGGTCAAGCCGAGGATCATGGTCGCACCTGAGCCAAAGCCAAACAGAATGGTCCACAGTAAAGCCTGGTCGGGCATTATGGCAAATCCCGCCGCGCCAACGGCGCACATTACTGAAACCAGGGCGGCGATGGCACGCTGATCCTTAAATCTGTTCAGGACGAGGGGAATCAATAACCCTGGCGCGGCGGTCGCCAGTTGCAGTAAACCGTGCAACGAACCGGCCTGCGCCTCGCTGTAGCCGTGGCTGATTAAAATGGCGGGCAACCAGCCGATGATCACGTAATAGATAAGCGAGTTGATTCCCAGAAACAGGGTCACCTGCCAGGCGAGGCCGGAGCGCCAGATAGCACGGGAATGTAATGCGCGTGAGTTACTCAGGCTGGCATTGCCCGTCTGACGACACTGGGGCAACCAGATAACCAGCGCCAGCAGCGGAAAAACCATCAGTACCATCAGTGCGCCGCGCCAGCCAAATCCATTTAACGCCAGCGGAACAACCATGGCTGAACCCAGCGCCGCCGCTGCGCCCATGGTCAGCGAGTAAGCGCCAGTAAGTTTTGCCACATGCTGGGCATAATCACGCTTAATCAGCCCTGGCAACAGGACATTTCCCAGGGCTATTCCGCACCCGATGATGGCGGTGCCGCTAAACAGCAATCCCGGTGAGGGCAGCGAGCGTATCGTAATACCTGCGCAAATCAGCAGCATAGCGGCAAACAGGCTGCGTTCGATGCCCCAGCGGCGCGCAACGGCTGCGGCCAGAGGGGATACCAGCGCGAAGGCCAGCAGCGGAAGGGTGGTCAAGAGTCCCGTTTGGGCAGTGCTCAGACCGTAGTCGGCACGAATTGCATCTAACAGCGGGGCGGCGCCGGTAAAGGTAACGCGCAGCGTGGTGGCAATCATCAGGATACCCGCGATCAGCAAAGCAGCGTTTTTACCGCGGGAGGAAGGCGTATTTATCATTTTTTTCTCATCTTGTCAGGCGAGGCGATACCTTAGCGTTTTTACGCCATGAGTGAATCAAGCTAAAATGACAGTTTATCGCTAAAATCGGACATTCTTATGTTGGGACTAAGATTGGATGGGTATGAACCTGACCTTCACCATGATGCCGCGGTGGCGTTCTGCATTCAGGCCCGGGAAGATGAACTCTTTAGTCCGCTGCATCAGCATCGTAAGGGGCAGTTGATTCTGGCTTTGCATGGCGCGATTACCTGCGAGGTCGAAAATGCCATGTGGATGGTACCTCCCCAATATGCGGTGTGGATCCCTGGTGAAATTCCGCACAGTAACTATGTAACCGTAGGCGCACAATTGTGTTTCTTGTTTATTGAACCTCATGCCGTCGTGATGCCTGAGCGTTGTTGTACGCTAAAGATATCTCCCTTGTGCCGGGAGCTCATTCTCTCGCTGGCGTCGAAAACGGACGACCAACGACTGGAACCGTCAACTCAGCGACTGACGCAGGTGTTGTTTGATGAACTCCCGCAGCAGCCGCAGGAGCAACTGCAGTTACCGGTTTCCGATCATCCGAAAATCCGCAGAATGGTCGCGACAATGGCGCGAGAGCCAGCCCAATGGCAGACGCTGGGGCAGTGGGCCGACGTATTTGCGATGAGTGAGCGCAACCTTGCCCGGCTGGTCGTCAAGGAAACGGGATTGAGCTTTCGCCGCTGGCGTCATCAGCTGCAGTTGATTCTGGCGCTGCAGGCGCTGATCGATGGTCATAATGTGCAGCAGGTCGCGCAAATGCTCGGTTATGATTCAACCACCGCATTTATCACGATGTTCAAAAAAGGCCTGGGGCAGACCCCTGGCCGTTATCTGAGCTGACTTGCTACTGCTTCCCAACAATCAACGAGACCAGACCTGCCGCAATAAGCGGCCCCACCGGTACGCCGCGAAACAGCGCCACGCCCAGCACCGTACCGACCAGTAAACCGGCTACAAGCTGGGGCTGGCTGCCCATCAGCGTGACGCCGCGCCCGCCAAGCCAGGAGACAACCACGCCGACGGCAATTGCGACCAGTGATTTCCAGTTTACAAAAGAGTGCATGAGCGTGGAGGGCGGTAGCGTTCCGCTGGCGATCGGTGCCATTACGCCGATAGTCAGAATAATAATCCCGATGGTCAGTCCCTGTTTTTCAATCCACGGAAAGAACGTATTCAGAGGGGTTACACGGACGATGATCAGCACCAGAATTGAAACAGCGACAGTGGTGTTGTGGCTGACAAAGCCCAGAGCTGCCAGTCCGAGGAGGATCAGCAGAGTGACATCAAACATCGTAGTTTCCTTGCCAAAAGAAAAAATAAGCCTGCTTACTGTACGCGTAAACGCGTGACGGAACAGGCTTTATTTAATAATTATGATTTTTTTGAGCTAATGCACGATGCGGCGTTATTTGCTGCTAACTCGGCTGTTATTGAACGCGGCGGAACGAAATTAATTCCGGTTGTGCAATTCGCAGGTAATCAGCAGTATCCATGATCACGGATTTTTCCAGCATTCCGGCATTGAACGCAATTTCAGTAAAACGTTCAAACAACAGCGGATCGGCGACCAGTTTGAGATTCGGATGGAAACTAAATGGTGGGATGGCGCCAAATACGCAACCCGTCAGTTCATCGACTTCCGCCGGGCTGGCGAGCGACGCTCTCAACCCACCGATATGGCCGGCCAACAGGCTCAGGTCGGCCTGCTGGTCGGCAGAGAGAATCGCCAGAACATGCTGATTAACGCCGTTACCCTTTACTTTACAGACCAGCGCTTTTGCGCCCTGGCCCAGTGCAGTACCGCGAATTTCAGAGACCGCTTCACATTTGCCGACGGCTTCATGGCTAACCACGCGATACGTCGCGCCTTGTTCTGATAATAACGAAATTAAACGCTGATGCGTTGCGTTACCTTTGTTCACTTCCGTCATGACTTGCTCCTGGTACAACAATGAAAATCCTGGCTGAAAAATGATTACGCATCGGTGCGTTTTTTCTGTTTGTTCAGATAGAGTTGGGCATCCGATGCTTTGTAAGCATCATCAATGGTGTCGTTTGGCTGCATATTATAAATCCCGGCAGAGAAGCTGATTGATATATCTTGCGCAATAATTTGTAAGTTGTAGCGAATCCGTTCCAGCACGCGGTGCGTTAATTCACTGGGATGATCGATGAGGATAATGCAAAATTCATCCCCGCCGAGTCGGATGGCATAGTCGCTTTTGCGAATCGAGGTTTGAATGGCTTTAGCCAGAAGGGTGATAATGCGATCGCCTTCCTTATGCCCCAATGTGTCATTAATCACTTTAAGCTTATCGCAATCAATGGCGATAAAGGTCACGAGGGTTCCCGTGTTGACCAACTGCTGCAAACGCTGTTCGAGCATCGGCGTCAAAATTTTACGGTTATAGAGTCCGGTCATCGCATCGCTGATATTTTCCCGCGTGACGTTGTGATACAACCGAAAATGAGTTCTGACCATATTCAGCAGCAATATCGTTGCCAGAAGATAAAAGGCAAATATTTTCCATGATGAGACGATAAAGTACATAAAATCAAGAGATAACGTGACGCGTATGCCGCCAGGGATGTCCTTTTCGTAGTGAACGTAGCGGAATAAATGGGTCTCACTTTGGTGAACAATAATCTCTTTTCCTGAGCTGATATCCGAGAGCGTCACGTTAAGAAAACGCCAGACGAGAGGGCGGTCGCTGGTATAAAAGATATTTTTTAAATTTTCTTTGTTAATATCCACCATCACCACGCCTTTTAGCTTACCGGCATAGTAGACCGGCGTTAAAAAACTCATCACCTTTTTCTCGGTCAGGTTATCCTCATAAATACTGGAGATCACCGTACGACCAGTGAAAATACCGTCAATATCATTCTGATCGATTCCCAGCGAGCCTTTTTGCAAAAATGTCCAGTTGTGTATCGCAAATTTCCGTGAATCGATCAGGTCATAGAAATAGACGTAGTTATTTTTCAGATCGACGTAGTAGCGAAATTTATACTCCAGCGTCCCTAATCCCTGCCCATAATCCTTTTGCAGGCGATTGACGTTCACCGCCCGGTCAAAAGAGGGTAACAGGAATACGTCTTCAAGTTGCCCGCTACATTTCGTAGAGGTGGTCTGCAACGTACCGTGTAATGGCAGATAATTATGCGCTGTGAGATTGAGCCCATGTGTACCGTTAACGCTATCGAAAGCATCGCAGAACGCTTTTTGTTGTTCGACAGATGCGGGTCCCTTAGGGGATGAAAATGTGCGCATCAGATGGGCTGCAATACTCTGATTGGTGTACTTATCATAGAGAAAGGAGGAGTCGGCTTTCTCATTGATATAGCGCATATAGGCATTCATTGCCTTATCGCTGGCAATGAGTTCATAAACTAAAAAAGAAGATGTCAAAACAACAACGCTGACTGAGATAAAGAGCCTGAGCGCTTTATGATGCAACTTCATAATGAATTACAGCCCATAGGTTAGAGATGCGATTTTACCACATGCTCCACATTCGCTCTAACGAAGCGGCGGGATAAACCATTGCAAAATGTCACGATCATGATACAGGGTAATGTAATCAGCCGAAGCCTGAGCCTCGGCCGAAAGTGGTTACTTAATTATTGCTGGTGGTACTTTGCTTATGAAACAGTTCGCGGAATACCGGATAAATATCATCCTGATCGCGGATATGCTGCATCGCAAAATTTTCAAAGGTTGATTGTAGATGTTCATATTCACGCCATAAGGTCTGGTGCGCGCGGCGGGTAATTTCGATATAGCTGTAATATCGCACTACCGGCAACAGTTTTTTCGCCAGAATCTCATGACACAACGGTGAATCATCCGCCCAGTTATCACCATCCGACGCCTGCGCGGCATAGATATTCCACTGAGCAGGGTCGTAGCGGTCTTTCACCACTTCATCCATTAACTTCAGCGCGCTGGAGACAATAGTTCCCCCGGTTTCCTGAGAGTAGAAGAACTCATGCTCATCTACCTCTTTCGCCTGGGTGTGGTGGCGAATATAAACCACTTCCACGTTCTTATAGGTGCGGCTTAAGAACAGATACAGCAGAATATAAAAACGCTTTGCCATATCTTTGGTCGACTGATCCATCGAACCGGAGACGTCCATCAGACAGAACATCACCGCCTGGCTGGAAGGATCGGGCCGTTTTTCATAATTCTTGTAGCGTAAGTCAAAGGTGTCGATAAACGGCACGCGTTCGATTTTTGCCCGTAGTTCGGCAATTTCTTTGCGTAACCGTTCTTCTTCCAGCAACTGAGCCGGTTCACTTTTCTCGATGGTCTCAAGATCCGCTTCGAGCGCATGCAGTTCGCGACGCTTACCTGCCGTCATTGCCGTGCGACGCGCCAGTGAATTTTGCAGGGAGCGCACCACGCTGATGTTGGCCGGCACACCGTTAGAGGTAAAACCAGCCCGGTGCGTTTTGTACTCCGTTAGCTGACGCTGCTGATTCTGTTTAAGGTTTGGCAGTGCTAAATCTTCGAAAAGCAGATCGAGATATTCATCTTTAGAAATCTGGAAGACGAATTCATCCTGACCCTCGCCATCCTGACTCGCCTGGCCTTGCCCGCTTCCCGAACCGCCGCCTCCGCCCTGTGGACGTTCAATACGGTCATTCTGCACAAAATGGTCATTACCCGGATGCACACGATGGCGCAAGCCACCGCGCCCCTGATGAAACATCGGTTCGCTAATATCATCAGTCGGAATAGAGACAGATTCGCCGCTATCCACATCAGTCACCGAACGCTTGTTAATGGCCTCGGAGATCGACTGTTTAATTTGCGATTTATAACGGCGTAAGAAGCGCTGGCGGTTTACCGTGCTCTTGTTTTTGCCGTTAAGACGCCGGTCAATAAACCAGGTCATAAGCCCCCCGTACTGCATTTGCCAACTTACGCTTCATCCTTCAAGTTGTCTCCGCGTTGGCTGCATTCGCTCACCCAGTCACGTACTTATGTACGCTCCTGGGAATTCACTCATTTGCCGCCTTGATACCTCTTGAATGATTTCGCGTACAGAAGAAATATTGGCCCGGTAAACGAATAAATTTTCCGGGCCATTTATGCTCTTAAGACGATTTACGTACGCGCAAATACCATTCGCACAGTAAACGCACCTGTTTACGCGTGTAGCCTTTTTCCATCATACGGTCGACAAAATCGTCGTGTTTTTTCTGCTCGTCAGTCGAGGTTTTGGCGTTGAACGAAATAACCGGCAGCAACTCCTCGGTATTGGAGAACATTTTCTTCTCAATCACCGTGCGCAGTTTTTCGTAACTGGTCCAGTTTGGATTGCGACCGCTGTTATTCGCTCTGGCGCGCAGAACAAAGTTGACGATCTCGTTACGGAAGTCTTTCGGGTTACTGATACCCGCTGGCTTCTCAATTTTCTCCAGTTCTGCGTTCAGCGACTCGCGATCGAACAGTTGACCGGTATCCGGGTCGCGGTACTCCTGATCCTGAATCCAGAAATCCGCATAGGTGACGTAACGGTCGAAAATGTTCTGTCCGTATTCGGAATAGGATTCGAGATAAGCTGTCTGAATCTCTTTGCCAATAAATTCAGCATACTTAGGGATCAGGTAGCCTTTCAGGAACTCAAGATAACGTTCTGCCTGCTCCTGAGGGAACTGTTCACGCTCGATTTGCTGTTCCAGGACGTAGAACAGATGCACCGGGTTCGCCGCGACTTCGGCATGATCAAAGTTAAAGACGCGAGAGAGGATCTTAAACGCGAAACGCGTGGACAGACCGTTCATTCCCTCATCGACCCCGGCGTAATCCCGATACTCCTGATAGGATTTCGCTTTTGGATCGGTATCTTTCAGACTTTCGCCATCGTAAACGCGCATCTTCGAGTAAATGCTCGAGTTCTCAGGTTCTTTCAGACGAGAAAGAATGGTGAAACGGGAGAGCGTTTCCAGCGTGCCTGGCGCGCAAGGCGCATGGGTCAGCTCACTGTGATTAAGCAATTTCTCGTAAATTTTGATCTCTTCGGAGATCCGCAGGCAATAAGGCACTTTGACAATGTAAACACGGTCAAGGAACGCCTCATTGTTTTTGTTGTTGCGGAACGTCACCCATTCGGACTCGTTCGAGTGGGCAAGAATAATTCCGTTAAACGGCAGGGCAGAGATACCTTCCGTCCCGTTGTAGTTACCTTCCTGGGTGGCGGTCAGCAAAGGATGCAGCACTTTAATCGGTGCTTTAAACATCTCTACGAACTCCATAATCCCCTGGTTAGCGCGGCACAACGCCCCCGAGTAACCGTAGGCATCAGGATCGTTCTGGGCGTGGTGTTCGAGTTTACGAATATCCACTTTCCCGACCAGCGCAGAGATATCCTGGTTGTTTTCATCGCCAGGTTCCGTTTTGGCGATAGCGATCTGCTCCAGAATAGACGGCCAGACTTTGACGACGCGGAATTTTGTAATGTCCCCGCCAAATTCGTGCAGGCGTTTCGCCGCCCATGGCGACATGATCGTCCCGAGGTAACGACGCGGGATCCCATACTCTTTTTCCAGGATCTGCGCATCTTCCTGTGGATTAAACAGGCACAACGGATGATCGTTAACCGGGCTACGTTCGCCATTGGCACTCAGGACATAAATCGGAACTCTCTGCATCAGCGACTTGAGTCGCTCAGCGAGAGATGATTTCCCCCCTCCCACAGGCCCCAACAGATACAGAATCTGTTTCTTCTCTTCTAACCCCTGAGCTGCATGTTTCAAATAAGAAACAATCTGCTCAATGGCATCTTCCATGCCGTAAAACTCTTCGAAAGCGGGATAGCGTGCAATTACCCGATTCGAAAAGAGTCGAGAAAGACGAGGTTCGTGGGCAGTGTCAACCATGACAGGCTCACCAATAGCCATTAATAGCCGCTCTGCCGCGTTGGCATAAGCACTGCGATCTTGCCGACAAGTGGTAAGAAACTCCTGCAGCGTGAACTCTTCGTCCTTGGCAGCTTCGTAACGCTGGCGATAGTGATCGAATATATTCATGGTATGCCGTCCTTTCGTTTTTTAGCACATGTTAAGAGCCGTTCATATGAATAGTAGAGGCCCCTGAAGAGGTAAACTGAACGACGTCGCTGCTGAAGAAATAAGCAACTCTCATGCCATTTTGATGGTCAGGAGATCAACGTATTCGGTGATACACCTTCTAAAATTAAGCGTAGATGGCATTTGCAAAACTTGCCTGGGTGCGCAAATGAATTTCAATGGCATATCAATAACTCATCAGCAAAAAAAGCACATCTTATGTAAAGAAATGGGGCGGGATTCATGTGGTGTTCACTATCCTGCAAGCAAAATGTCATCACTCGCTGAGAAATTAGGGGGTTACATTCCTGGACTAATACGTAAAATAGTTGGGCTGAAGCGTATTGGCGGTTACACTTTGACCGCTACACATTTGAATAAGGAATTATGGATTGTGACCAAACTCAAACTTCTGGCACTTGGCGTGCTTGCCGCAACCGCAGTTAGCACCGCACACGCGGAAAGTCAGTGGACTGTTGGTGCAGGTGTCGGCGTGATTAACAGCCCGTACAAACAGTATGACCGCGATGTTTATCCCGTTCCGGTTGTCACCTATGAAGGCGATAACGTCTGGTTCCACGGTCTGGGTGGCGGCTACTATCTGTGGAATGATACGGCAGATAAGCTCTCCATCATGGCGTACTATGATCCGACGCATTTCAAGCCGGGTGACAGCGACAGCCATGCTTTGCGCCAACTCGACAAGCGTAAAAGCAGCCTGATGGCTGGCCTCTCGTATGTACATAACACCCAGTATGGTTTCCTGCGTACCGCTCTGGCGGGTGATACCCTGGATAATAGCAACGGCTTTATCTGGGATCTGGCCTGGCTCTACCGTTACACTAACGGTGCGCTGACTTTGACGCCGGGTATCGGTGTGCAGTACAGCAGCGAAAACTACAACGACTATTATTATGGCGTGTCCAATCACGAGTCTCGCCGCAGTGGTCTGAAAAGCTACAGCGCTGACGATGGATGGGATCCATACCTGGAGTTGACTGCAAGCTATAACTTCCTTGGCAACTGGAACGTATACGGCACTGGCCGTTATGTGCGTTTGAGTGATGAAGTGAAGGATAGCCCGATGGTCGATAAATCCTGGTCTGGCATCTTCTCGGTGGGTGTGACCTACAAGTTCTGATGCTATTGCGTGTCAAATACAAGCCTGCAGAGATGCGGGCTTTTTTATGCTTCGTGGGGATGAATATTGATCTAAAACATGAGATTGCATTTTTATAGTGGTTTTATGTTTCGCCTGGCCGCAACGATTATTTAACCAGGTATTTCTTTTGCCGTTACTAAAAATAAACCTCTCATTTGATTAGCCTGATAGCTATTGTTTTTTTTCATGAGGTAATATCGTCATGCCTTAATGATTTATTGTTGTGGTCTGTTGTTTTCTGGGTTCATAATTTATTGATAATACTGTGGTTTATTGTGTCGCGATGCGCGGGGTATTTATTCTCAAGTGGCATAAAGATAACTGATAACTATTTTGGCTTATTTCGAATGTTAACTTTCAGGTGAAAAAATAAAAAATTAATCATTTGTTTTTATTTTACATCCTTTAGGTATTTGTCTGAAAAAATTAAAATTGACATTAAATATCCTATTGCCGATATTCATTAAACTTTAAAAGTAGTGATAGCAACTCTCGTGGTAAGGCCTTAGATATGCCACGGGGATATCTTGAGTAAAAACCTGGTATAAATAATGAAAAAGTTAATCATGATAGCTGTGATGGGCGGGGTCCTGGCTGGATGCACCAGCGAGGCTTCACGCATGAGTGCATGCGAAAACAAAGGGATCAGCCGCGATGCCTGCTACATCGCCGAACAAAACCGTCAGGCGACAATCAATGCCGCGGCTGAAAAACAGGCCCTGGAAAACGCGCAAAATCTGTATAGCTCTGATGGCACCCATCCCGACCATCACCACAAACACGATAAATACTAAGGTTTAACTCATGAAGAAATTGATTATTATCGCTGCGCTGGTGGCTTCATCTGCTGCGCCTGCTTATGCTATCAGCGAAGCATATCGTCAGCAATTACAGCATGAACACAAAACTCAGGTCAGCGACGCTAATGCCCCGGTGCACGCCAGCAAAACCACATCCGTGCATGTGAATAAGCTGGGCGTGGACTTTAAACGTGGCGCTGATGGTATTGCATATATTAATGGCAACCCTGCGGCAAATGATGAAAATAATGCCGATGCACAAACTTACAGTGCGGGTTTGATTTCCGTCATTGTCTATAAAAACGGAAAAATTAACGCCATGAAAGAGGGCAAATATTTAGGTCGGTTGAAATAAGCGCTGGCTAGTGAAAATTTTGCATTATTTAGGTCCGGGATCTGCATCAGATCCCGGGCCTTTGACTTTAATCGCATTAACGGGCGACACGCCAAACTATGATGGTGCAATTTGTGCACCATAACAGGACACATGTCTGTTGTTTTGCTTTACTGTGGTGCATTAACACAGGAGGGTGCGATGACAGCGAAACAGGTGATGTTTACGGAGCAGGTATCGCTTCCTGCGATTGGGCAGGGAACATGGTACATGGGTGAGGATTCAGCCCGACGTCGGGATGAAGTCGCCGCGTTACGGGCTGGGCTGGATCTTGGCCTGCGATTGATTGATACAGCCGAAATGTACGCAGATGGTGCAGCGGAAGAGGTTGTTGGCGAGGCGCTGTCAGGTCGGCGTGATAGCGCTTTTTTAGTTTCGAAGGTTTATCCATGGAATGCCGCGGGCAAGAAAGCGATTGCCGCCTGCGAAGCCAGCCTGCGTCGTTTGAAAACCGATTATCTGGATCTCTATTTGTTGCACTGGACGGGAGACTTTTCATTTGCTGACACCGTCGACGCTATGGAAACGCTGATTGCGCAGGGCAAAATCCGCCGCTGGGGCGTCTCTAATCTTGATTACGATGATATGCAGGCATTATGGCAGGTTGCAGGTGGACGACACTGTGCAACTAATCAGGTGCTCTATCATTTAGCATCGCGCGGCATTGAATATGATTTACTGCCATGGTGCCAGCAACAGCAGATGCCGGTTATGGCCTACAGTCCGCTGGCTCAGGCAGGGCGGCTCCGGGGGGACTTGCTTTCTAACCCAGTGGTCAATGACATTGCGCGCGCCCACAATGCCAGCGCTGCGCAGATTTTACTGGCATGGGTTATTCGTCTTTCGGGGGTGATAGCCATTCCGAAAGCCGCGAATGTGGCGCATGTCGAACAGAATGCCGCGGCACTGGAGATAACGCTCTCTACCGATGAGCTGACGCAGTTAGATAAGGCATATCCGGCGCCAAAAGGTAAAACGGCGCTGGATATGGTCTGATTTGCCGCATGGCGCGCTGAGTTGCCTGATGGCGCAAACACTATCAGGCAACTGACACGATCTTAGCGCTTAGCAACACGAATCGTTTGTGCCAGACGAGACGGTTTTTCTTCGGTGGTTTTCTGCGGTGCCGTGGCGTAAGCCGTTTCTACGCAAACAAATGTTTTGTAACCGTCATCCGGCATGTCGCCCATGCTGACAGACAGCGCCGGGCCTGGGTTCCAGCCCACGACATTCAGATGGTGGTGGTGGATTACATCAATATTGCGATTCAGCGCATCATCATGAATGACGCTGCACGCTTCCGGATTCAGATAGACACGATCGGTACGGTCCGGGAAGGTCTGGATACCATCAGCCAGTACGTCTTCTTTGGCATTATTCACTTTATCGATCAGACGATCGCCAAGACCGCTGACTTTTACCGCCGCAATATCACCCACATTGAAATAGGTATGCAGCGCGGAGGTGGTTTCAAACTCACCGTGCGCTTCCAGCTCCATCTCGCAGGTGGCGCCCACTTTGAAACGGGCCAGCAGGCAGAACTCGTGCGGCCAAAGCTGACGCGTTTCAGCACTGCTTTGCAGTTCGAACGTCAGTACGACACCTTTCTCGTCTTCGTTATGCGCCTTCAGCGTCCAGGGCAGGTTACGTGCAAAACCATGAGACGGCAGGCCTGGCTGAGCGGCAGGGCCAAACCACGGCCAGCAAATCGGTACGCCGCCACGCAGCGCAACACCGGTTTTAAACGGCGTATTGTTACTTAACCACAGGACTTCTTCTTCACCGTTTGGTTTCCAGGAAAGAAGATGTGCGCCCTGCAGCGCAAAAGAGGCTTTAACCTGCGGGTGATCGACAACAATGACCTCAAGCTCATCAAGCTGACGGCGGGAGAGTACCGGGGCAATTTGTTCGACTACCGGAAGTGCAAAAATTTTATTAATCATTACGCAATCCTTTTTAACCCTAAATAATTCGGGTTGCAGGACGGCGGCAAGTGAACGAACCCCGATGAGCTTACTGTAGTAAGTGATTCGGGTGAGAGAGCGTAGCCAACACACCTGCAACTCGAAGTATGACGGGTATCTTCAGGCAAAAAAAAGAGCGACCATAGTCGCTCTTACAGATTACTGTTTCATCTCAACTTATTTGGAGATGTGAGCAATCAGATCCAGAACTTTGTTGGAGTAGCCGGTTTCGTTGTCGTACCAGGATACCAGTTTCACGAAGTTGTCGTTCAGTGCGATACCTGCTTTAGCATCGAACACGGAAGTGCAAACTTCACCGTTGAAATCGGTAGATACTACGTCGTCTTCGGTGTAACCCAGAACGCCTTTCATCGGGCCTTCGGAAGCAGCTTTGATTGCTTTCTTAATTTCTTCGTAAGAAGCAGCTTTTTCCAGACGAACGGTCAGGTCAACAACGGATACGTTCGGAGTAGGAACGCGGAACGCCATACCAGTCAGTTTGCCGTTCAGTTCTGGCAGTACTTTACCTACAGCTTTAGCAGCGCCGGTAGAGGACGGGATGATGTTCTGGGATGCGCCGCGGCCGCCGCGCCAGTCTTTGTGAGACGGGCCGTCAACGGTTTTCTGAGTAGCGGTGGTCGCGTGAACAGTAGTCATCAGACCTTCGATGATGCCGAAGTTGTCGTTGATAACTTTAGCCAGCGGAGCCAGGCAGTTAGTGGTGCAGGAAGCGTTAGAAACGATGTCCTGACCTTCGTATTTGTCAAAGTTAGCGCCTTTAACAAACATCGGAGTGTTATCTTTGGACGGACCAGTCAGAACCACTTTTTTCGCGCCAGCAGTGATGTGCTTACGAGCGGTTTCATCTGTCAGGAACAGGCCAGTAGCTTCAGCTACTACGTCAACACCAACTTCGTCCCATTTCAGGTTAGCCGGATCACGTTCAGCGGTAACACGGATTTTTTTACCGTTTACGATCAGATGACCGTCTTTCACTTCAACGGTACCGTTGAAACGGCCGTGAGTGGAGTCATATTTCAGCATGTAAGCCATGTAGTCAGCGTCTAACAGGTCGTTGATTGCAACGATCTCGATGTCAGAGCGTTCTTGAGCAGCACGGAAAACAATGCGACCGATACGGCCAAAACCGTTGATACCTACTTTGATAGTCATATATTCCACCAGCTATTTGTTAGTGAATAAAAGGTTGCCTGTAAAATTACAAAAACCTTACGCAGCGTCAAGCGGAATCGTGTCAATCATTGCGACAAATCAATCTGCTGCCTAAGCTTTGCGCAACTGACTCGCCTCACTCTTCCTTTGGGCTTGAAACCACATGGGGTCGGCGGCCCGAATTTTAAAGGGCAATCAAGATAAAAACGTGATTCTGATCACGAATTGCAGGCTGCCATTTCGCAAGGATCAAGTTTAGAACAAAAGTTCGCACTCCGGTGTTAATGTTTTGTTAGAATCTGTCTCGCGATGTGAGTTTAGATAAAGCGAGATGTGAGCAAATGGCTAATCAACCTTCTCCAGAAGAACTGAAAAAAAATTTAACAGAAATGCAGTTCTACGTGACGCAGAATCACGGGACAGAACCGCCATTTACCGGGCGTTTGCTGCATAACAAGCGTGACGGCATCTACCACTGTTTGATCTGCGATAAACCGCTATTTCGTTCCGAGACAAAATATGACTCTGGCTGCGGCTGGCCCAGTTTTTACGAGCCGGTCAGCGAAGAGGCTATCCGTTACATAAAAGATACCTCGCATGGTATGCAGCGCATTGAAATCCGCTGTGGGAACTGTGATGCGCACCTGGGACACGTCTTCCCGGATGGCCCAAAACCTACCGGTGAGCGCTACTGTGTCAACTCAGCCTCTTTGAACTTTACCGATGGCGAAAACGGTGAACAAATTAAGGGCTGAAGAAACGATTCAGCAAATTATTCTACGGAGAGGGGATTTAACATGAATCTTGATGAGATGATCAACAGCATGACGCCGGAAGTTTATCAGCGCTTATCTACCGCCGTTGAACTCGGAAAATGGCCGGATGGCGTGGCGCTAACGGCAGAACAAAAAGAGAACAGCTTACAACTGGTGATGTTATGGCAGGCGCGCAACAACATTGATGCGCAACATATGACGATTGATACCAACGGTGAGATGGTGATGAAGAGCAAGCAGCAGCTAAAGGTTGAATTTGGTATTACGCCTGAGCCTATAGCAACGTTCAAATCCTGATAATCCTGGCCCGGCAGTCATGATGTCGGGCCCGCAGTCGCTGTTATTTTTTGTTCATCATAGCCTTCAGTTCGGCAAACGGATTATATTTCGCTTCGCCAACAGCCTTCTGCGCATCTTCTCCGGCAACCACCGTTGAACCATACTGGTCCGCTTCTGTATATTTAGAATGCTCGTGATCGTGACAATACAGGCACAACATTTCCCAGTTGCTACCATCTTCCGGGTTATTGGAGTGATCGTGATCGATATGGTGTACCGTCAACTCGCGCAAATTTGAATAGACAAACTCGCGGGAACAGCGTCCGCAGACCCAGGGGAAGAGCTTAAGGGCTTTTTCCCGGTAACCAACTTCCAGACGAGCGTAATTTTTAGGGATAAAAGCCATAAAAGCTCATGCCTCCAATAGAAAATGAATAGCTGCGCCAAAGATTGGCGCAGCGTAATTCGGTAATCATAACCTATTGTGTCAGGCGTTGGGATCAGTGTTTGATGCCCAATGAATCGGCTAACTGTTTAGCCAGTTGATTGTTGTCATCCGCACCGTATTCCCAGAACATGGCGCCTCCCAGCCCCTTACTCTTGATGTAGTCGGCTTTGATCGCCACCGAGCGCGGGTTTTCATAGGAGAGGGCAAAGAGCGCTTTCCCGTCTGCTGACTGTACCGACAGCCACGGTACTTTCGCCTCATCATCCCAATGCTGGCTAAAGCGCTTCTGCGGATCGTTGATCAGCTTCGCCACGATATCGTTGTACTTCACATAGGTATCTTTGCTCAGATCGACGCCCAGTGATTTGAACAACGCAATTTGTGCTGTTTCGAAATAGGGCTGGGTGGCAGGGCTCTTCTGCGCGTCAGGTTTGCTCCAGTCAATTCCCGGTTCAACGGCGCGTTTTGGTACGCGTCCATAAAAACCAATACCCAGATTCATCTGGCTCGGTTTTAACCCGGCGGCGAGATAGTTATTGACCACAAAATCCGCACTGTACTTATCTGCGGCGGCGACGGTCGGCCATTTCGTCGAATCATACAGGTTTGAGTTGAAATATTGAGTGCCGTAGGCCATGTCATAGGTCATCAAATTGATGTAGTCGAGTGATGGCGCAATGGCTTTTACATCCACCCAGCTTTTCGGACTTTCCGCATTCGCACCCACGGCAATGGTCAGTAGCTTTTTATGCCCTAATGCTGCCCGCAGCTCTTTTAACAGCGCGGTAAAGTTAGCGCGATCGGTTGGTTGGCTTTCGACCAGTCCCCATGCGCCATTGACCGGATATTCCCAGTCGAGGTCGATACCATCCAGACCGTATTTCTCAATGATTTCCTGCGCAGACTGAATGAATATCGCTCGTGTTTCTTTCGTTGCTGCCGCGCCTGAGAATCCACGCGCCCCCCAACCCCCGACAGAAAGCAGAACTTTCAGATTCGGATTCTGCTTACGCAGCTCCGGGATTTTCTGCAAATCAGCCTGCACTTTCTCTGAAAGCCAAATCTGATGCAGCTTGCTGGCGTCTTTTAGGGCGTCATTGGTTTCGTCTTTCTCGTTGTTGTAGACAAGACCAAACGAATAGTTGAGGTGGGTTATCTGGCGCACATCCAGTTTATTGATATCGCCGCCTGGACCGGCAGTGACATCGCCACCGCCATTAAAGTAGCCAACTGACATCAGTGAATTGGCGGAAACAACGCTGGCGCAGAGCAGGGGGAATGCTGCCAACAAAGGCAATAGTTTCATCGGTGTTCCTCTTTGACATTTAAACAAGTAAACACGCCACGGAAAGGCGTGGCGAAAAAAACAGCTCTTACAGATTAACCGTTTCATAACAGAAAAAATGCGAAGGGGTTCACGGCGTACAGGCGAAGCGGCCTCCACGTTTCTGTAGGTTTCAGTACATCTTTGCACTTATTTGTGATCTGAGTTGTGAAATGCAGATCTTAATCTGTGTTTTAAAGATTTTGTGTTGACCTCAAAAATTACATGGATAAGTATGATGACCACTGATGCAAAACTAAACACAAAGGAAAATTCAATGAAAGCACTGGCAAGATTTGGCAAGGCCTTTGGTGGCTACAAGATGATTGATGTTCCGGAGCCGGTATGTGGTCCGGATGACGTTGTGATTGAAATCAGGGCAGCTGCTATCTGTGGCGCAGATATGAAGCACTATAACGTTGACAGTGGTTCCGACCAGTTTAATTCGATTCGTGGTCACGAATTTGCCGGTCGAATTGTCCAGGTCGGCGACAAGGTTAAGGACTGGAAAGTGGGTCAGCGCGTGGTTTCTGACAACAGCGGGCACGTTTGCGGTGTCTGTCCTGCCTGCGAACAAGGTGATTTTCTTTGTTGTACAGAAAAGGTGAATTTAGGCCTGGACAACAATACCTGGGGCGGTGGGTTTTCGAAATATTGTCTGGTTCCTGGGGAAATCCTCAAAATTCACCGCCATGCGCTGTGGGAAATCCCGCCTGGTGTTGATTATGAAGAGGCGGCAGTCCTGGACCCCATCTGTAATGCCTACAAATCTATCGCCCAACAGTCCAAATTTCTCCCAGGTCAGGACGTGGTGGTTTTCGGTACTGGCCCGCTAGGTCTCTTTTCCGTGCAAATGGCACGCATTATGGGGGCCGTTAATATCGTCATGGTCGGGCTGGAAGAGGATGTCGCGGTGCGCTTTCCTATCGCCAAAGAGTTGGGGGCGACGGCGGTCGTCAACGGTTCGAACGAAGATGTGGTCGCCCGTTGTCAGGAAATCTGCGGCAAAGACAATCTGGGATTAGTTATCGAATGTTCCGGCGCCAATATTGCCCTGAAACAAGCTATTGAAATGCTGCGTCCCAACGGTGAAGTTGTCCGCGTAGGGATGGGTTTCAAACCACTCGACTTCTCCATTAATGATATTACCGCGTGGAACAAAAGCATTATTGGTCATATGGCTTACGACTCCACTTCCTGGCGTAACGCCATTCGTCTGCTTGCGAGCGGTGCGATTAAAGTCAAACCGATGATCACTCACCGTATCGGCTTATCGCAATGGCGCGAAGGTTTTGACGCCATGGTCGATAAAACCGCGATTAAAGTCATCATGACTTACGACTTTGATGAATAACATGTTTATTAAAGGGACGTTATCGCATGGAACAGATTGCAAAACCGCACTGCGGCGCCAGGCTGGACAGGCTGCCTGACTGCCGCTGGCATACGTCGATGTTCGCTATGGTAGCCTTCGGATTACTGGTTTGCTGGAGTAATGCCGTTGGCGGATTAATTCTCGCGCAGCTAAAAGAACTTGGTTGGACCGATAATTCTACCACCGCCACGTTTTCCGCCATTACTACGGCGGGTATGTTTCTTGGTGCGCTGGGTGGCGGAATTATCGGTGATAAAACCGGGCGTAAAAACGCGTTTATCCTGTATGAAGCGATTCATATTATTTCCATGGTAATTGGCGCGTTTTCACCCAATATGACCTTTCTGATCGCCTGTCGTTTTGTTATGGGGGTGGGTTTAGGCGCGTTGCTGGTAACCCTTTTTGCCGGGTTTACCGAATATATGCCAGGACGGAATCGTGGCACCTGGTCCAGTCGGGTCTCGTTTATCGGCAACTGGTCTTATCCGCTCTGTTCACTGATTGCGATGGGGTTAACACCACTGATCAGCGCGGAATGGAACTGGCGCGTACAGTTGTTGATTCCGGCTGTGCTGTCGCTCATTGCAACCGTTATTGCATGGCGCAGTTTCCCGGAGTCGCCCCGCTGGCTGGAGTCTCGTGGACGCTATCAGGAAGCTGAACAGGTGATGCGGGCCATTGAAGACGGTGTCATTCGACAGACAGGTAAGCCACTACCGCCGGTCGTGACAGAAGATGATGACAAACAACCGCGTTCAGTGCCGTACTCCGCCTTATTAACGGGAGTATTATTAAAGCGGGTGATTCTGGGCTCCTTTGTTCTGATTGCCATGAACGTTGTGCAGTACACCTTAATTAACTGGTTACCGACAATATTTATGACTCAGGGGATTAATCTGAAAGACTCCATAGTCTTAAATACCATGAGTATGTTCGGTGCGCCGTTTGGGATTTTCATCGCCATGCTGGTAATGGATAAAATTCCGAGGAAAACGATGGGGGTGGGGTTATTAGTGTTAATTGCCGTGCTGGGTTATATCTATTCGCTGCAAACCAGCATGTTGCTAATCACATTAATTGGTTTCTTCCTGATTACCTTTGTGTATATGTACGTTTGCTATGCCTCCGCGGTATATGTTCCAGAGATATGGCCGACTGAAGCGAAGCTGCGCGGGTCTGGGCTTGCTAACGCGATAGGGCGTATCAGCGGTATCGCCGCGCCTTATGCGGTCGCTGTATTACTTAATAGTTATGGCGTGACGGGCGTATTTGTACTGCTGGGCGCAGTCTCAATTATTGTCGCTGTTGCTATTGCCACCATTGGAATTGAAACAAAAGGCGTCTCTGTCGAGAGTCTCGGTATTGATGCCGTTACCAGCAAATAATATTGACGGGAAATAAAATGAAAAATTCAAAAGCGATATTAAAAACGCCGGGCACGATGAAAATCATTGCCGCCGATATTCCGGTACCTAAAGAGCATGAAGTGCTAATTAAAGTTGAATATGTTGGTATTTGCGGTTCAGATGTTCACGGTTTTGAATCGGGCCCCTTTATTCCGCCGAAAGATCCCAATCAGGAAATAGGTCTTGGGCATGAATGCGCCGGTACGGTGGTGGCAGTGGGAAGTAGCGTTAGTAAATTTAAACCGGGCGACCGGGTCAACATTGAACCCGGCGTGCCGTGTGGCCACTGCCGCTACTGTCTGGAAGGGAAATACAACATCTGTCCTGACGTCGATTTTATGGCCACACAGCCAAATTATCGCGGTGCGCTAACGTACTATCTGTGCCACCCGGAAAGCTTTACTTACAAGCTGCCGGACAATATGGACACCATGGAAGGCGCTCTGGTAGAGCCTGCGGCGGTAGGGATGCATGCCGCAATGCTGGCGGACGTTAAGCCGGGCAAGAAAATCGTCATTCTGGGGGCTGGCTGTATTGGTTTAATGACCCTGCAAGCCTGTAAATGTTTGGGGGCTACCGACATCGCTGTTGTTGATGTCCTGGATAAACGTCTGGCGATGGCCGGGCAGCTTGGCGCGACGGTCGTGATTAACGGTGCGAAGGAGGACACCGTTGCCTGCTGCCAACAGTTTTCCGGCGATATGGGGGCAGACATTGTTTTCGAAACTGCCGGTTCGGCCATCACGGTTAAGCAGGCGCCATATCTGGTAATGCGCGGTGGGAAAATCATGATCGTGGGCACGGTGCCTGGCGATTCAGCGATTAACTTCCTCAAAATTAATCGTGAAGTCTCAATACAAACTGTTTTCCGCTATGCCAATCGCTACCCGGTCACCATTGAAGCCATCTCCTCCGGGCGTTTCGATGTGAAGTCGATGGTGACGCATATTTATGATTATGCAGATGTTCAGCGCGCGTTTGACGAATCCGTCAATAACAAACGCGAGATTATTAAAGGCGTTATTAAAATTAACCATTAATTAAATAGGGAGAAACACCATGCTGGCAGATATTAAATATTGGGAAAACGATGCTCAGAATAAACATTATGCGATTGCTCACTTTAACGTGTGGAATGCGGAAATGCTAATGGGGGTCATTGATGCGGCAGAAGAGGCTAAATCGCCGGTAATTATCTCTTTTGGCACCGGATTTGTGGGGAATACCTCGTTTGAAGATTTTTCGCACATGATGGTTTCGATGGCGAAAAAGGCCTCGGTACCGGTTATTACTCATTGGGATCACGGACGTAGCATGGAGATTATTCACAACGCCTGGGTTCATGGCATGAACTCTCTGATGCGCGATGCCTCCGCCTTTGATTTTGAAGAGAATATTCGTCTGACCAAAGAGGCTGTGGACTTCTTTCATCCGTTAGGCATTCCGGTCGAAGCGGAGCTGGGCCACGTGGGCAATGAGACGGTCTACGAAGAGGCGCTGGCGGGTTATCACTATACCGACCCGAGCCAGGCGGCGGAATTTGTCGAGCGTACCGGCTGTGACTCTCTGGCGGTGGCGATTGGCAACCAGCATGGCGTATATACCTCCGAGCCGAAACTTAATTTCGAGGTGGTTGAGCGCGTACGCCGAGCGGTTTCTGTTCCGCTGGTGCTGCACGGGGCATCCGGCATTAGCGATGCGGATATTAAAAAAGCCATCTCATTAGGCATCTCTAAAATCAATATTCATACCGAACTGTGTCAGGCGGCAATGGTGGCGGTGCAGGAGAACCAGAACCAGCCATTCCTGCATGTTGAACGTGAAGTTCGTAAAGCAGTAAAAGAGCGAGCGTTGGAAAAAATCAAACTGTTTGGCTCTGACGGTAAAGCGGAATGATAATATGGATAATATCGAGGTTATTTGTATAGGGGCGGCAATTGTTGATATCCCCTTACAGCCAGTGAGTAAAAATATCTTTGATGTAGATTCTTATCCGTTAGAACGTATTACGATGACCATCGGGGGCGACGCGATTAATGAAGCGACTATTATTTCTCGCCTTGGGCATCGTACTGCGTTAATTAGTCGGGTAGGGGAGGATGCGGCAGGTCATTTTATTCTCGACCACTGTCGTCGGGAGAACATTGATATTCAAAGTCTGAAACAGGATGCGGATATTGATACTTCTATTAACGTGGGTTTGGTTACGGCTGATGGCGAACGCACCTTCGTCACCAACCGCAATGGTAGCCTGTGGAAGCTGAATATAAACGATGTTGATTTTGACCGCTTCTCTCAGGTAAAGCTGCTGTCGCTGGCGAGTATTTTTAACAGCCCACTACTCGACGGCGAAGCATTAACGACGATCTTCACTCAGGCGAAAGCACATCGGTTAATTATTTGTGCCGATATGATTAAGCCACGACTTAATGAAACGCTGAACGATATTCGCCAGGCTTTGAGCTACGTAGACTATCTGTTTCCTAATTTTGAGGAAGCAAAACAGCTTACCGGCAAAGAGACGCTGGATGAAATTGCCGACAGTTTCCTGAGCTGTGGCGTAAAAACGGTAGTGATTAAGACCGGTAAAAGAGGCTGCTTTATCAAGCGTACCGATATGAAAATGGAGGTCCCGGCGGTTTCAGGAATTACCGCTATCGACACCATCGGCGCGGGAGATAATTTTGCCTCGGGATTTATCTCCGCGTTACTTGAAGGCAAGTCGCTGCGCGAGTGCGCACTGTTTGCTAACGCAACGGCAGCAATATCGGTACTGAGCGTGGGCGCCACAACGGGCGTAAAAAACAGAAAGCTGGTTGAACAACTTCTTGATGAATATGAAGGGTAATAACGGCAGATGAAAAAGATTCCTTTAGGCAGTACGGATATTATGCTTTCCCGCATGGGATTAGGGACATGGGCCATTGGTGGCGGTCCGGCATGGAACGGCGATCTCGATCTGCAGGTTTGTATCGATACCATTGTCGAGGCGCATCGCTGCGGTATTAATCTGATTGATACCGCTCCAGGCTACAACTTTGGTAATAGTGAAGTCATTGTTGGGCAGGCGCTGAAAAAGTTACCGCGTAAAGATATCGTGGTTGAAACTAAATGCGGCATTGTCTGGGAGCGGACAGGCAGCCTTTTTAACAAAGTGGGCGATCGCCAGTTGTATAAAAACCTCACGCCCGAGTCGATTCGTGAAGAAGTCGATGCCAGTTTGCAAAGGTTGGGTATAGAAAGCATTGATATCTATATGACCCACTGGCAATCGGTCGAACCCTGTTTTACACCGATTGCGGAAACCGTAGACACGCTGAACGCACTTAAGAAAGAAGGCAAGATTCGATCTATCGGTGCTGCCAACGTGGATGCAGGGCATATCAGGGAGTATCTCAAACACGGTGAGCTGGATATCGTGCAGGCTAAGTACAGCATCCTTGATCGCGGACTGGAAGCTGAATTGTTGCCGTTATGTCAGCAGCATGGCATCGTCGTGCAGGTTTATTCACCGCTCGAACAGGGTTTACTGACTGGAACAATCGCGCGGGATTATATTCCTGGCGGCGCACGGGCCAACAAAGTCTGGTTCCAACGGGAAAATATGCTGCGGGTGATTGATATGCTCGAGCAATGGCGGCCATTGTGTGAAAAATACCGTTGCACGATCCCCGCGCTGGCGTTGGCGTGGATTTTGAAGCAAAGCGATTTAATCACCTTACTGAGCGGGGCGACCGCGCCTGAACAGGTTCGCGAAAACGTCGAGGCGCTGACCGTTGCCCTGACTGATGGCGATTCATCATTGATGAGACAAATGGCAGAAGCGTTGGATATAAAATAATCCAGCTGGCAATGACCTCTGTTTCTGTGTAAAAGAGTACTAAATCTGTGATTCAGACATGTTCTTTTGAAAATAAACATAGCCTGTGAGATACTAGGGTCTTATTATTACTTTGCAGGAAACAGAGGTGTCATCGTGGCGGCAAAAGACAGGATTCAGGCCATTAAGCAAATGGTGGCTAATGATAAGAAAGTGGCGGTATCTAATTTAAGTTCCATCTTTCAGGTAACTGAGGAAACAATTCGCCGCGATCTCGAGAAGCTGGAAGATGAAGGTTTTTTGACCCGAACATATGGTGGTGCGGTACTTAATACCACCGCGTTGTCTGACAATATTCATTTTTATAAACGTGCAAAGTCTTTTTTTGAAGAGAAGCAGATCATTGCTCGTAATGCATTACCGTTTATTAAAAATAAGACCACAATGGCCGCTGACTCCAGCAGTACGGCGATGGAATTATTAAAGCTGTTGAAGGAAAGAAACGATCTGACGCTGCTAACCAACTCGGCTGAAGCATTTCATGAACTGGCGCAGTCAGAAATTAACGTCGTTTCTACTGGCGGCGAGCTGAATAAGAATACGTTGTCGTTGCAGGGAAGGATCACCAAGGAGATCATCAGTCGCTATCATGTTGATATTATGGTGATGAGCTGCAAAGGTCTGGATATGCAAAGTGGGGCGCTTGACTCTAACGAAGCAGAAGCGGAAATCAAAAAAACCATGATCCGCCAGGCGACTGAGGTGGCCCTGTTGGTTGATCACTCAAAGTTTGATCGTAAAGCTTTCGTCCAGCTCGTGGACTTTAGCCATATTAACTACCTTATAACCAATAAGGCACCGGGTGCAGAGTGGATTGCGTTTTGTAAAGAGAATAATATTCAACTCGTTTATTAATTTTAACGTTACTCGTGTCGATATTATTTTAGTTTGCACCTGGATAATGCCATAAAAATCTAATGATGATGGATGGCGCGGCAAAATTACTACTGCCGCGATCGCCATACTTTCTGTTTAGTTGAATTTGAGGCATCCAGATGGAACAATGTGACCCTATCGGTGCAAGATTAGATCGTTTACCCTTATCGCGATTTCATTTTCGTATTTTTGGCATTATAAGTTTTAGTTTATTAGTCACCGGTTTCCTCAGTTATTCCGGGAATGTGGTATTGGCAAAATTAGTCAGTACTGGTTGGTCTAACAATTATCTCAACGCAGCATTTACCTCGGCGCTGATGTTTGGCTATTTTGTCGGTTCGCTAACCGGGGGCTTTATTGGTGATTATCTCGGTCGACGCAAGGCATTCCGCATTAATTTGCTGATTGTTGGGGTCTCTGCTTGCGCGGCAACGTTTGTGCCCAACATGTACTGGCTTATTTTTTTCCGTTGCCTGATGGGGATCGGAATGGGCGCGCTGATTATGGTGGGCTATGCTTCGTTTACCGAATTTATTCCGCCTGCAGTACGTGGAAAGTGGTCTGCCCGCCTGTCATTTGTTGGTAACTGGTCGCCGATGCTGTCCGCGGCTGTTGGCGTCGTGGTTATTGCCTGGTTAAGCTGGCGGGTGATGTTTCTGCTCGGTGGCGCGACAATGCTGTTGGCCTGGTATCTGTCCGGAAAGTACTTTATCGAATCTCCCCGTTGGCTGGCTGGTAAGGGACAGAGAAGTGAAGCTGAAAAACACCTGATACTGGTGGAGTCGCAGATTGAGACAGAGAAAAATATCACCTTACCCTCCTGTCAGAGCCAGTGCCTGGCGGTGCACTCTGGCGTGGAAAGTGGTTCATTTTGGCTACTGTTCAAGGGGCCGATGTTGCGCTATACGCTGGTGGCGATCACTGTGCTTATCGCGATGAATATTTCGCTCTATACCATCACAGTATGGATCCCAACGATTTTTGTTAATTCGGGAATCGATGTGACGAAGTCTATCTTTATGACCGCGATAATTATGATTGGCGCGCCCGTTGGAATATTTATTGCCGCGATGATTATCGATCGTTTTCCACGGAGGCTGTTTGGTTCATTCTTACTCGTTATTATCGCGCTGCTCGGATATTTCTATTCGATTCAAACCGAAGAGTGGGCCATTTTGAGCTACGGGTTGGTGATGATCTTTTTTCTGTATATGTATGTTTGCTTTGCCTCTGCGGTATATGTCCCGGAGTTGTGGCCGACACATCTGAGATTGCGTGGTTCGGGTTTCGTGAATGCGGTGGGCAGGATTGTCGCGGTATTTACGCCTTATGGCGTCGCTATTCTGTTGACACGCTACGGCTCGACCACTGTCTTTATCGTGCTGGGCGTTATGCTGGTGCTCTGCGCACTGATTCTGTTGTGCTTTGGCATCGAAACACGCAAAGTTTCTCTGGAAGAGATTTCAACCCTGGCCTGAAATAACGTGCCGACAGGAGCGATCCTGTCGGCGTCGCTTACGGTTGGGTTTCCAGCCAGTCATCCAGCGTATACAACGTCGCACCCGCCGCCGCCATTTCCATAAAGGCGTTTGCACTGTCCTGGGGGTGAATATTGACGCCACGACAACCGTCGGTAATGACGCTGACGGCGTAACCCAGATCGAGCGCATCCAGAACGGTAAATTTTACGCAATAATCGGTCGCCAGCCCCATGATGATGAGCTCGGCAACGCGATGTTCGAGCAGCCATGCGTTCAGTGCGGTTGCCTGACGACGACCATTATCAAAAAACGCACTATAACTGTCGACCAGCGGGTTTTCGCCCTTAGTGAAGGTTTGCGCAATCGCACGCTGGTTCAGCAAAGGATGCAGGGCTGCCCCTTCGCTGTTTTGCACGCAATGGTCGGGCCAGAACGTCTGCGCCAGGCCGTCCAGTTGCCCCTGACTGTAAGGTTCAACCTGGTGCTGGCTGGCAAAACTACCATGATTAGCCGGATGCCAGTCCAGACTGGCAACGACGGTGTCGCCGCGTGGGGCGCACCAGTCGATCAGGCGGTTAGCAATATCGATGGTGCTGTCGCCTTGCGGGACGGCGAGGGCGCCGCCGGCACAAAAGTCATTCTGTAAATCGACCAACAGTAAGGCTCGGGCCATGGGCATTGACTCCTTTATTCGTCTGGCGTGAGCTCGCCACGCAGGTTTTGCGACATTGCTTGACGAATGCTCTGCGTGTCCAGCCCCTGACTCAGCAAATAGTGCAGTTTGGTGAGCGTTGCTTCGACCGTCATATCCGCACCGCCGATAACGCCAGCATGCGCCAGCGCGTTCCCCGTCGCGTAACCCCCCATGTTCACCTTGCCGGACATACACTGCGTAAGGTTAACCACCACGATGCCGCGTGAGCTGGCATCTTCAAGCTCTTGCAGAAACTCTTTATTTTGCGGCGCATTGCCCACGCCGTAAGAGCGTAAAATTAACGCTTTAACCGGCTGGCGCAAGAAGTTGCGTACCACATCGGCAGAAATCCCAGGATAAATAGTCACCACGCCAATCGGTTGTGGCGTGATAGGGTGAACAATCAGTTCGCCCGTCCCGTGTGGCGCAGGTGGTGTTCCCAGTCGACGGATATGGATACCCGCTTCCAGTAGAGGGGAAAGATTGGGTGAGGCAAAGGCGTCAAAACCATCGGCATGCGCTTTGGTGGTACGGTTGCCGCGAAACAGTCGGTTATTGAAGAACAGGGTCACTTCGTTTATCGGATAATTCGCTGCAACGTAGAGCGCATTCAGCAAATTAATTTGTCCGTCGGAGCGTAATTCTGCCAGTGGTATTTGTGACCCTGTCACAATCACCGGCTTGCCGAGATTCTCCAGCATGAAAGAGAGTGCCGAAGCGGTAAACGCCATGGTGTCGGTGCCGTGGAGAATGACAAAACCATCGTAATCGTCATAGTGCGATTTAATGTCTTCCGCAATATGCTGCCAGTCTTCCGGCGTCATATCGGAAGAATCCATCAGCGGATCGTATTCATGGATGGTGAAGTCTGGCATCTCAGGGCGGTGGAATTCAGGCATCAATGCCAGTTGGCGCTGAAGATGACCAGAAACGGGGATATAACCCTGTTCTGAGCGCTGCATACCAATGGTACCGCCGGTATAGGCAACGTAAATCGATTTCTTTTGCATGGGCGTCACAGATTAAGTTGTGCATGAACAGGCGCAGTATAAAGTCCCTCCTGAAAAAAGACAGCGCAAATGACGCATACCGGTTGTCTGATCAATATGTCATTTACGTTCAGTGCGTTGTCCCGATTATACAGTGTGGTTCTCCCCCCTCAGTCCTACAGTATCGACCTTCTTTTACGCGTACTTTTACGGATCGAGAAATGATCAGAAAGAGAATTGATAATGCCGCTATTTTGCTGATGGTGGTGATTTGCGGTGTCTGGGGTAGTCAACAGGTTGCGATTAAATCCGCGGCTGATGATATGTCGCCGTTTCTTCAGGTGGGGTTGCGTTCTGCAATCGCCGCGCTGCTGATTGGACTGCTTTTTCACCGCCGGGATAATATATTTGGCCGCCTGCGTGAGCGCAGTATTGCCAGAATGGGTACTATCGTTGGGCTGCTTTTTGCGCTTGAGTTCGTGTTGGTTTCTGTCGGAATAACGCTGACGACTGCCTCTCATATGGCGCTTTATCTGTACACCGCGCCGTTGTTTTCCGCTGTCGGGTTACATATTATTTTGCCTGAGGAACGCCTGAGCCGCCTGCAGTGGTGCGGGTTGGGCATCGCCTTTTTCGGGATTGCCGTCGCCGTGATGTGGGTTGCGCATGACGGGAATACGCAGTGGAGTCTGGCAGGCGATTTGTGCGGGCTGTTTGCGGGCATTGCCTGGGGAACGTCCAGCGTTGTGATTCGCTGCAGTCGTCTTGCTACCATTCCTTCATCGTGTACGTTGTTTTATCAACTCGCTATCACCGGTATTGTGTTATTGCTTATTGGTTTGATGCTGGGTGAAACGACGATACATATGACCTCGACATTGATGGCTAGTCTGACTTTCCAGACGCTGGTCGTCGCATTTTCAAGCTATCTAATCTGGTTTACTCTGCTGCGTAATTATCATGTTGCTTCGCTGGGAACGCTGGTTCTGATGACGCCTGCGATGGGGATTATCGCCGGTGTGATGTTTCTGGGAGAATCGCTACAGCCTGCGTTTATCGTAGGGGCGCTGTTGATACTGACAGGATTGCTTTGTGTGTCATTACCGTCCCGGGCAATTTTGCGCCATCGCCCGGGTTTAAACCGGAGCCTGAAGTGAAGAAAAACAACATTGCGTTGCCCCCAGGTGGAAAAGCGGATCGCGATATTATCACCGCCATTGATGCGAACCAGACAGCGATGCCCCTCAGGCCGCAATTAAATGTCGGGATTGTACTATGGCCTGAATTTCCTTTACTGGCACTGGCGGGGTTGACGGATGCGCTGCGTCACGCGGCGGATATGGGGGATGACAGCCAGAAGATCCGCTGTTCCTGGCGTCTGATGAGCGCTACGCCAGAACAGCCTGTTTTAAGCAGTTCGGGCATGGCGATGATGCCGGATAGCGCATTCGTTACCCCGGAGCAGTTCGATTATATCGTGGTGATCGGTGGGCTATTGCGCAGTATGGCAAAAGCGGACCCTGCCGCGCGGCGTTATCTGCATCTTGCCCATCAGCGGAATATCCCGCTGGTCGGTGTTTGTACGGGCAGCTTTGTTCTGGCGCAGGAGGGTTTTCTACAGGGATTAACTGCTGCGGTTCATCCCTGGCATCTGAACGATTTTAAGACGCAATTTCCTCTGTTGACCGCCCGAACCGGCGTCGATTTCCATGAAGAAAAGGGGATACTGACTTGCCCGGGCGGTATCTCAACGATCGGACTGGCGACGGAGCTTATTCGCCGACACTGTGGCCCCGACAGAGCGACAAAAGCCATTTTCCAGATGTCAGTGCCTAACCGAATAGACGGCACTTCCGTGGCGGTTTCCAGAGCGATAGGCTTTACGCATGTGAGCGATAGCCGCTTACGTAAGGCCGTATTTTTGATTGAGAAAGGGTTGGTTAAACCTATCTCCACCCAATGGCTTGCCGCAGAAGTCAATCTGAGTCCACGGCAGTTGACCCGGTTGTTTAATGCTGAGTTTTCTCAGTCGCCGGGGGAGTTTATCCGTAGCGCCCGATTGCGTTATGCCCATTGGCTACTGATAAATTCTGGAGAGAGCGTAACGGAGATTGCGCTGCGTCTGGGGTTTAGCGACTGCGCGCACTTTATTCGCATGTTTAGTCGGGAATTTGGCTGTACGCCTGGGGATTGTCGGAATACCCGAATCAATGCTGCCCCATCCGGGGCAGCATTTGACGGTTAACGAACGTTGGCGCAGGTCAGGCAAAACGCATAGCGGTTTTGCGGATCGTTAAACGCGGCCAGCTTATCGCTTTCAGCTTTTACCGTACTTGCCGCAGAAGCCAGCGGAGCCGGAAGCATTGCCTGAATGGCAGCGGGCAGCATGGCGCGAACCGAACCTGACATACTGTCCATGACCATATCCACGAATGTGGGTTCGTCCTGGTAATACTCAATGTGCCATTGTTTCAGTTTGGCCAGTTCAGCCGCTTTCGCGACGGCGTCGTCAAAATCCCCCAGACTGTCGACCAGACCGTTGGCTTTCGCATCCTGGCCGGTCCAGACGTGGCCCTGAGCGATTTTGTCAATCTGCTCTGGCGTTGTCTTACGTGCATTCGCGACCAGCGTGATAAAGCGCTTATAGCCGTTCTCGATGCTCAGTTGCATCATTTGCTGTACTTCAGGCGGTAACGCTTTAGTGATGGAAATGTCCGCCAGCGGGGAGGTGGCTACGCCGTCGGTATGTACGCCAATGGAATCCAGACTGTTTTCCACGGTGTTGATCACGCCAAAGATCCCGATTGAACCGGTCAGTGTGCTGGGGTTAGCCACAATGTAACTGGCTGGCGTGGAGATCCAGTAACCGCCTGATGCCGCCATACCGCCCATCGACACGACGACCGGTTTGCCCGCTGCTTTGGCCGCAGCCAGTTCAGCGCGGATCACTTCGGAGGCGCTTACGCTGCCGCCAGGACTGTTCACTCGCAGAACAATGGCTTTCACCTTCGGATCAAGACGCGCTTCGCGGATTTGTGCGGCAGTGGTGTCGCCGCCCACATTCCCTGGGGTTTCTTCACCGTCCATAATCGCGCCATTCGCGAAGATGACGCCAATGCTCTCTCCGGTATCCGCCGGGGTTTTCAGCGAATAATCGTAGTAGCTGACGGCGCGGAAGTTTTTATCCGCTTTGCTCCAGCCGAACTGTTTGGTCAGCATTTTTTCGACTTCAGCGCTGGAGGCGAGTGCATCCACCAGTTTGTTGTCGAGCGCGTATTTTGCGGTATCACCCTCGACTTTTGTCAAACCGTCCAGCATCGCTTGCGCGCCGGGGAACACCTGCTGGGCTGGGATCTGACGGTTTGCGGCTACCGTATCAAGATAGTTCTGCCACAGCTCGCCGATCCAGCGGCTATCGGCCTCGCGCGCGGCAGGGGACATATCATCGCGGATGAAGGGTTCTACCGCAGACTTATAGGTACCGACGCGGAACACGTGCGTTGAGACTTTCAGTTTATCCAGCAGGGACTTGTAGTACAGACCGTTAGTGGCAAAACCGTGCAGATCAACGGAACCCTGCGGAGAAAGGTAAATTTTGTTGGCAAAACTGGCGAGGTAATATTGCCCCTGGCTGAAGTTATCGCCCACGGCAAAGACCGGTTTGCCGCTGTCGCGGAATTCCCGCAGCGCTTTACCGATGTACTGCATGGACGGCTGGTCGGCCCCGGCAAAGTTTTTCAAATCCATCACGATGCCGGTGATGTTGCGGTCATCTTTCGCCTGGCGAATGGTATTCACGATATCAAACAGGGAGTTTTCCTGCAGTCGGTCGGAACTGGCGCCAAACAGTTGACGGCCAATGACGCTTAAGCGGCTGGTGCTCGAAGGTTTGTCGACAATCACGCCCGAGATATCCAACAGCAGCGCGCCACGTTCAGCATGTTCACTGGTGTTGCTGCTACTGACCTGCATCCAGATCCCCACGCCAACCAGCACCAAGAAGATAAAGAACAGGTTAAGCACAAATTCACGGACGAAATTGAGTAATCGCCATGTCCATTTAAAAAATCCGGCAATAAATCGCCACAGGGTTCGCATGTATTCTCCCTACCGATTAACAACACGCCACCCGGTTATCCCGAAAAAGGCGTTAAGATGTGGCTATCGTAATGACCCAACGGGCACTTGTCAGCAGGAATCACCGCCTGTGCTGTAACAAAATCCGCTCACGTGTTAATTTTGTGAATAAATCTCATTGTTGGAGTTAAACAAATGGATGCACTCGAATTACTCATCACCCGTCGTAGCGCTTCTCGTCTTGTCGAACCGGCACCGGCGGGAGAGCAACTGCAAAACATTCTGCGGGCGGGAATGCGCGCGCCAGACCACAAAACACTGCAACCGTGGCAGTTCTTTGTCATTGAGGGCGAAGGGCGCGAGCGCTTTAGCGCCGTGCTTGAAAAAGGCGCTATTGCCGCAGGCAGCGACGAGAAAGCTCAGGAAAAAGCGCGGACGGCGCCGTTTCGCGCCCCGCTGATCATTACCGTCGTCGCGAAATGTGAAGAAAACGACAAGGTTCCGCTGTGGGAACAGGAAATGTCTGCCGGTTGCGCGGTAATGGCCATGCAGATGGCCGCTGTTGCTCAGGGCTTTGGCGGTATCTGGCGTAGCGGCGCATTAACGGAAAGCGCGGAAGTTCGCGAAGCGTTTGATTGTCGTCCGCAGGATAAGATCGTCGGTTTTCTCTATCTGGGTACACCGCAGCTAAAAGCGTCCACGACCATTAGCCTGGCCGATCCGAGCGCTTTTGTTCGTTATTTCTGATATCAACGGCAAAACTGTCTGGATTATGAGCAAAGACACCTGAATTCAGACAGTCACTCTTACCACATCATGGAATGAGCGCTACCATATCCGAATTGCAATGACAGGAGATGTCCATGAGCGAGCAAGCTATTCGTTTAACGCAATACAGCCACGGAGCCGGTTGCGGTTGTAAAATTTCCCCTAAAGTGCTGGAAACCATCCTGCACAGCGAGCAGGCGAAGTTCGTTGATCCAAACTTACTCGTGGGTAATGAAACCCGCGATGACGCCGCTGTCTACGATTTGGGTAATGGCACCAGCGTTATCAGCACCACCGATTTCTTTATGCCGATTGTCGATAATCCGTTTGATTTTGGCCGTATTGCCGCCACCAACGCCATCAGCGATATTTTTGCTATGGGCGGCAAACCGATTATGGCAATTGCTATTCTGGGCTGGCCGCTGGATAAGCTGGCGCCGGAAATCGCCCGTGAAGTGACCGAAGGCGGACGCTTTGCCTGCCGTCAGGCGGGTATCGCGCTGGCGGGCGGTCACTCTATCGATGCCCCGGAGCCTATCTTCGGTCTTGCGGTTACCGGCGTTGTGCCGACTGAACGCGTGAAGAAAAACAGCACCGCCGAGGCGGGATGCAAGCTGTTCCTGACCAAACCTCTGGGCATTGGCGTCCTGACAACCGCAGAGAAAAAATCGCTGCTGAAGCCGGAGCACAAAGGGCTGGCGACGGAAGTGATGTGTCGGATGAACATTGCCGGTGCGGCATTTGCCGATATCGAGGGCGTGAAAGCCATGACCGACGTTACCGGTTTTGGTCTGCTGGGACATCTGAGCGAGATGTGTCAGGGCGCAGGCATTCAGGCGCAGATTGTCTACCAGGATATTCCTAAGCTTCCTGGCGTTGAAGAGTACATCGCGCAGGGCGCGGTGCCGGGCGGTACCCAGCGTAACTTTGCCAGCTACGGACACCTGATGGGTGAAATGCCGCAGCCGGTTCGCGACCTGCTCTGCGATCCGCAAACTTCCGGTGGTTTGCTGCTGGCGGTAACGCCGGAAGCGGAAGCCGAAGTGAAAGCGGCAGCGGCGCAGTTTGGTATCGATCTCACTGCGATTGGTGAGTTAGTGGAAGCTCGTGGCGGTCGCGCCATGGTTGAGATCCGTTAACTCGATGCGGTTGTTTATTGCCGAAAAACCGAGTCTGGCGCGCGCTATCGCCGATGTGCTGCCAAAGCCGCATCGCAAAGGTGACGGCTTTATTGAATGCGGAAACGGACAAGTGGTGACCTGGTGTATTGGTCACCTGCTTGAACAGGCGCAGCCAGACGCCTACGACAGCCGTTATGCGCGCTGGAGTTTGGTCGATCTGCCGATTGTCCCGGAAAAGTGGCAACTGCAGCCGCGTCCTTCGGTGACCAAACAGCTCAACGTTATCAAGCGCTTTTTGCATGAAGCCAGCGAAGTTATTCACGCAGGAGACCCCGATCGTGAAGGACAACTGCTGGTGGATGAAGTGCTGGATTACCTGCAACTGGCTCCCGAAAAGCGCCAGCAGGTGCAACGTTGTCTGATCAACGACCTCAACCCGCAGGCTGTCGAACGGGCTATTGAGCGTCTGCGGGCCAACAGTGAGTTCATCCCGCTGTGCGTGTCGGCCCTGGCGCGGGCGCGGGCAGACTGGCTGTACGGCATCAATATGACCCGTGCTTACACCATTCTTGGGCGAAACGCAGGCTATCAGGGTGTGCTCTCGGTCGGGCGCGTACAGACGCCGGTGCTCGGCCTGGTTGTGCGTCGCGATGAAGAGATTGAAAACTTCGTCGCCAAAGATTTCTTTGAAGTGAAAGCGCATATCGTGACGCCCGCCGATGAGCGGTTTACCGCTATCTGGCAGCCCAGCGAAGCATGTGAGCCGTATCAGGACGAAGAAGGGCGCTTGCTGAATCGTACGCTGGCCGAACACGTGGTGAACCGTATTAGCGGGCAGCCGGCGCTCGTTACCAGCTATAACGATAAACGGGAATCAGAATCCGCGCCGCTGCCGTTTTCGCTGTCGGCGTTGCAGATTGAAGCGGCGAAACGCTTTGGTTTGAGCGCGCAGAACGTTCTGGATATCTGCCAGAAACTGTATGAAACCCATAAATTGATTACCTATCCGCGTTCGGATAGCCGTTATCTGCCGGAAGAACATTTTGCCGGACGTCATGCGGTAATGAACGCAATTAGCGTTCATGCGCCGGATCTGCTTCCGCAACCCGCGGTGGATCCCGATACGCGAAACCGCTGCTGGGACGATAAAAAGGTGGATGCCCACCACGCCATCATTCCTACCGCGCGCAGTTCGTCCATCAACCTGAATGACAACGAAGCGAAAATTTACAACCTGATTGCGCGCCAGTATCTGATGCAGTTTTGTGCGGATGCGGTATTCCGCAAGTGCGTTATTGAGCTGGATATTGCCAAAGGCAAGTTTGTCGCCAAAGCGCGTTTTCTGGCGGAGGCCGGATGGCGCACGCTGCTTGGCAATAAGGAGCGCGATGAAGATAACGACGGGACGCCGTTGCCGGTGGTGGCTAAAGACGATGAATTGCTGTGCGAAAAAGGCGAAGTGGTTGAACGTCAGACTCAGCCGCCACGCCATTTTACCGATGCGACGTTGCTGTCAGCGATGACCGGGATTGCGCGCTTTGTGCAGGATAAAGATCTGAAAAAGATCCTGCGCGCCACGGATGGATTAGGTACGGAAGCGACGCGCGCCGGGATTATCGAGCTGCTGTTTAAACGCGGATTCCTGGTGAAAAAAGGGCGCTATATCCATTCGACCGATGCCGGAAAAGCGTTGTTTCACTCTCTGCCGGAAATGGCGACGCGTCCGGATATGACCGCGCACTGGGAATCTATTCTGACCCAAATCAGCGAAAAACAGTGTCGTTATCAGGATTTCATGCAGCCGCTGGTGGGAACGCTGTATCAGCTTATCGATCAGGCGCGCAGTACGCCGGTACGGCGCTTCCGGGGAATTGTCGCGCCGGGTGGCAGTGGTGGCGATAAGAAAAAGAGCGCGCCGCGTAAACGCCCGGCGAAAAAAAGCCCGCCATCCGAAGAGGCAGGCGTGTAAGTCTGTAGGCCTGATAAGCGTAGCGCCATCAGGCTTTGCCGGATGCGGCACCCGTGCCTTATCCGGCCTACGGTTCTACAGAGACAATATTAAATCACACCCTGGCCCAGCATCGCGTCGGCAACCTTCACGAAGCCCGCGATATTGGCGCCACGTACGTAGTTGGTTTGTTTGCTTTCGCCGCCGTATTCAACGCAGGCATGGTGAATATCCAGCATGATGTGGTGCAGGCGCGCGTCCACTTTCTCCGCTTTCCAGCCCAGACGTGCGGCGTTTTGCGCCATTTCCAGACCGGAGGTCGCTACGCCACCGGCGTTGGCGGCTTTACCCGGCGCGAACAGAACGCCCGCTTCGAGGAACAGGTCGGTGGCTTCGATGGTGGTCGGCATGTTGGCCCCTTCGGCGACAGCTTTCACGCCGTTGGCGATCAGTACGCGCGCCGCGTCGACATCAAGTTCGTTCTGGGTGGCGCACGGCAGGGCGATATCGACCGGAACCGACCACGGCTGCTTGCCTTCGAGATAGGTCAGGCCAAACTCCCGGGCGTAATCCGCCACGCGACCGTCACGGCTGTCTTTGATCGCGCACAGACGCGCCAGTTTTTCTTTGGTAAATCCACTTTCGTCGACCACTGTGCCGCTGGAGTCGGAAGCGGTCACCACCCGGGCGCCAAATTCCATGGCTTTCTCAATGGCGAATTGTGCAACGTTACCGGAGCCAGAGACCGCCACGCGCATGCCTTCAAAGCTGAGGCCATGACGTTTAAGCATCGCTTCGGTGAAGTACACCAGGCCATAGCCGGTCGCTTCCGGGCGGATCAGGCTGCCGCCGAAAGAGAGACCTTTACCGGTAAAGACGCAGGCGCTGTTGTTGGACAGTTTTTTCATCATCCCGGCCATAAAGCCGACTTCACGACCACCCACGCCGATATCGCCCGCCGGAACGTCGGTATCGGGACCTAAATGGCGGAACAGCTCGGTCATCAGCGCCTGGCAGAAACGCATCACTTCACCTTCGCTTTTACCTTTCGGGTCGAAGTCACTCCCGCCTTTACCCCCGCCCATCGGCAGCGTGGTGAGGGCATTTTTAAAGGTCTGCTCGAAACCGAGGAATTTCAGGATCGACAGGTTTACGGAAGGGTGGAAACGCATACCGCCTTTGTATGGGCCAATGGCGGAGCTAAACTGCACGCGCCACGCACGGTTAACCTGCACCTGATTACGATCGTCGAGCCAGACTACGCGGAACTGGATCACGCGCTCCGGCTCAACCAGACGCTCCAGCAGCGACATCTGGCGATAACGTGGGTTTTGCTCAAGGAAGGGCCACAGCGTCGTCATCACTTCACGAACGGCTTGCGCGAACTCGGTTTGGTTTGGGTCGCGCTTTTGTACATGGTTAAGAAACGACTCCAGAGAACATGTCTGATCCATAGATATAAAAACCTCTTATGTATTGATATGGTTATATTTTTGATATTTGTGTTAAGTGTTTTGCAGTTTTTGACTATACCACCAGCAGCGTGACGGGACGCAAGAAAAAATTAACCCCGCTAAGTAAATTAATATCGCGGCGTGGGTCATAACCAAAAACGATGACGGGCGGGACTAAAGTTTCTGCCGATTTATACCGTTATACTGAGCATAACTGTCAGTCACAAAGGAAAGAATATGCGCCGTTTAATCATGGCAGGAGCGTTGGTACTGGTGTCCAGCGCGACGCTGGCAAATCAGCTTTATCGCCCGGATGTGCAGGTGAATGTGCCGCCGGAAGTGTTCAGTTCCAGCGGGCAGCGAGCGCAGCCTTGTAGTCAGTGCTGTATTTATCAGGATCAAAACTATTCCGAAGGGGCGGTGATCAAAGCGGATGGTGTGCTGCTTCAGTGCCAACGCGATGATAAAACGATCAGCACGAATCCGCTGGTCTGGCGGCGCGTAAAAGAATAAAGGCTTCTAACAGCGGGATATCGGCAGGCGCCAGCGGATAACGCCGCGCCTCTTCGGGTGAACACCAGACCATATCCTGGTGTTCATACGCATTCAGTTCTCCCTGAAAAGACGGTACATGCCAGGCATGTAAATGAATCAGCCGGCCTGAAACCTCACGTTGATGGCTGGCGATATAGCGCCCAACGACTGCGTCGATGCCTAATTCTTCACGCAGTTCACGCACCAGAGCCTGAGACTGACTTTCGCCCGACTCAACTTTACCGCCAGCAAATTCCCACATGCCTGGCTGATCCGCATCCGGCGAACGCTGAGCCAGTAAAATTTTGCCATCACGTTCAATGATCGCGGCGACCACGTCGAGGGTTTTCATCATATTCATCAAGATCTAACAGCAGAAAATGACATACTATATTTATCTTTGAGTTATCTAAAGTATTCAGGAGTCATCGTTGAACGATCCTCACTCGTGGGTAAGTCCGTTAACGCGTATTCCCTCCAGTTTGCAACCGCTCGTCGCGACGCAGAAAAAACATTATGGCGATGTGCTGCATCCCACGCGCTGGTGGGGGCGGATGCCGTTTCTGTTCTGGCTGGTGGCGCTGTTTGTCGGGTTTCTGGAGCGTAAAAAGGCGCGCTTAACGCCGGTGATGCGCGCATTGTTAATGACCCGCGTTTCTCAGGTATGTCATTGCGCCTTCTGTGTTGATGCCAACAGCTTACGGCTGGCGGAATGCTGTGGCGCGCTGGATAAAGTCTTGCAGGTCGCCAACTGGCAAGAATCAGCGTTGTTTAATGCAGAAGAGCGCATAGCGCTGGCCTATGCGGATGCGGTGACCGCCACGCCACCGCAGGTTGACGATGCGCTGAAAACGCAAATGAAGCAGCATTTTACCGATGACGTCATTACTGAAATGACCGCGCTGATTGCGTTTCAAAATCTCTCGGCGCGTTTTAATGCCGCCCTCGATATTCCTTCGCAAGGATTGTGCGACAGTTTTAAAGGACGCCCACATGCTTGACCGTCATCTTCATCCACGGTTAAAACCGCTGTTGCATCGCTGTGTGGGCATTATTGATAAACCTGCGATTACCCCGGATGGTCTGACGCTGGTCGGTTTTGCTATTGGCGTATTGGCCCTGCCATTTCTGGCGTTAGGCTGGTATCTGGCGGCGCTGGTGGTCATTGTGCTTAATCGCTTGTTTGACGGACTGGACGGGGCGCTGGCGCGGCGCAGAGGGCTAACCGACGCGGGAGGATTTCTCGATATCTCACTCGATTTTCTGTTTTACGCCCTGGTACCGTTTGGTTTTATTCTTGCCGCACCTGCGCAGAATGCACTGGCTGGGGGCTGGCTGTTATTTGCGTTTATTGGCACTGGCAGCAGCTTCCTCGCCTTCGCGGCCCTGGCAGCGAAACACGATATTGATAACCCAGGCTACGCGCATAAATCGTTTTATTATCTGGGGGGGCTAACTGAAGGCACTGAGACTATTTTGCTGTTTGTTTTGGGCTGTTTGTTCCCGGAATCTTTTGCCGTGCTGGCGTGGGTCTTTGGCGCGCTGTGCTGGATGACGACGTTCACTCGGATCTGGAGCGGATATGTGACGCTGAAAGCGGTTCAGCGTCAGGCGTAACGTCTTGTGTTGCCGGATGCGCTTATCCGGCAAGGGTGACCATATTACTTGCTGCTGTCCGGACCCCGTTCACCGCTGGCGACCGGGTTTTTCGGATTGCTGCTCCACTCATACCAGCCACCGTCGTAAACAGAGACGTTTTTCCAGCCCATCGCGCGGGCATACATAAACGTTTCTGAAGCACGCCAGCCGGTGCCGCAGTAGAAAGAAACCTGCTGGTCTGGCGTGATATTCCACTGTTTCCACATGGCGGCGATATCATCCGCGCTGCGCATGGTGCCGTCCGGGTTATGAAAATCTTCCATATGCGTGGAATCACTCCCCGCGTGGCCCCAGCGTGCGCCTGCGATCTCACCTTTTGGCTTGATGTAGCTATAGCCGCTGGTGGTACCAATAAACTCAGGCCACGAGCGGATGCTGACCAGCGACGCATCCTGGCGATGCAGCAGGCCGCGAGCCTGTTCCGTATTCAGCATCAGTTGTGGTTGGGCAGGGATAGCAACGCCAAAATCAGGAGCCGCTTTCACCGTCGGCGGCGTTCCGCGTTCCACCGGTAAACCTGAATCTGACCAGGTTTGCCACCCGCCGTCGAGCAGACGCACATCTTTCACGCCTGCATACAACATGATTTGCGCCACGCGCGCGGCGGCATAGACATCACGACCGTATAAAATCACCGTGGTGTCGTGGCGAATACCATGTTTTGCCAGCATGGCTTTGAGTTGCGCGTCGGAAACTTTATTCCACAGTGGTTCGCTCTCGACTTCGTTGGTATCAATGTATCCTGCACCGGGAATATGACTGAGCAGATACAGCTTCGGCGCGCCCCAGGCGGCTTCAATCACTTTCCAGTCACCCGAAGGTTTGGCGGTCACTTCTTTTCCCTGCTGCAGGTCGTGCAGCCACTGCGGGTAAACCAGTTGTTCGAAGTGCGGCAGACGTTGCAGGCGGCCAGGATCCGCAAGGGCGTCGCTGAGGGTTGAAATATGGCTAAAACCGACTTTCTGCAGGCGGGATTTAACGGCCTGCATCTCGCTATCGCTACCATACAACGCCACCGGCGTATCGGTTTTTAGCTGATGCGCCTTCACCCACGCATTGAGTTGTTCATCATTCATTTTGTCGAGCCAGGCGGCAGACAGATTCAGTGCGGAGGGTTCGTGTCCGGAAGGACCATTGAGCGATTGTGGCCAGCCGTTGTAAAAAGCGCTCTGACGGGTATCGATCGCCGCGCCTTGCTTTTGCTGTAACTGGTTGAGGGTGAGCGTCTGTGCTGTTTCAGCAGCCCAGGAAGAAGCGCAAGCGAGCCCTAAAGCCAGTGCCAGCGCGGTCATTTGAGAAACACGTTTCATCGAATAGCCCGACGTTGAAAAAAGAAGACGACATTCTGTGCCGCCGGTTAAGTAAAAACCTTGCGTTAACGCAGCATATCGCCACATTCACGCCCAGTTTTCCATCTGTAATACACGGCCTGCTGACGGGACATCCTGCGCGTCATGCGTAACTTGTACCACCGGAATATTCAGCTTGCGCACCTCGGTAAAGACCCACTGGCGAAAGGTATCGCGTAGCGACGCATCCAGTCTGCTAAAGGGTTCATCGAGCAGTAGCGCTTGAGGCTGAGCCAGCAGGGCGCGCAGCAGGGCGACACGCGATCGTTGGCCGCCGGAGAGCGAGGCCGGATCGCGATGATAAAATCCAGCCAGGTCCGCGCGCGTAAGGGCGTTTTCAACAGTATGGCGTCTGGCGGATCCTTGCAGGCTGGCGGGTAAGGCTAGCAGTAAATTCTGCCCAACGCTGAAATGGTCAAACAACAACGCATCCTGGAACAGAATGCCAATCTGGCGCTGCGCGGTGGGCAGCGTGTCTATACGTCGTTCGTTGAGCCACAGTTCGCCTGAAGCCTGAAACTGAGGAGACAATGCGCCGACCATCCACGAAAAAAGCGAAGACTTACCGCTACCGGAAGGTCCCATAATAGTGACAATGTCACTTTTGCTAACCTGGAAGTTCACATCTTTCAGTAGCGTTGTCGCGCCCCGGTACACTGAAAGGCTTTGAACGATGAGCATTAACGGAGTCCTTGTCGAAAGCGGCCAAGCCACGCGGCGAAAAGCGCCGCCAGTACGAAAACGAATAGCGGTAACAGAAGCTGCCATAGCGCCTGTGTCGCTAAAACAGCCGTGCTGCCGCCGCTGCTTAATGCCACCGCCTCGGTGGTCAGGGTGGGATAGCGTCCGGCCCCTAACCATAGCGTTGGCATATATTGGGCAATACTGACCGAGAAGCCAACCGCGAAGGCGACCAGTGCCGGGCGTAACAGCAGCGGGCATTTTACCCGCCAAAATATGCGACCTCGTGTCCAGCCCAGCGTTTGTGCAATCAAAATCAATCGTGGGTCAATGCGTTGCCACGCCGGTTTGAGCACAAACAGCATCCACGGCATCACCCACAGCAGGTGGCCCCAGATGATGGTCGTCATCAGCCCATCTTGTCCGGTATATAACGCCAACAGATACTGTCCGGTGACCAGCGGCAGCGCGGGCAGGATAATGGGCAGCCAGACCCAACGGTGTCCGGTTTGCGGTCCCCATTCCAGCCACGCAAAGAGCATCAGTAACCCCAGCACGCTGGAGATGAGCCCCAGTTGCAGACTATTGCTGAGCGCCTCACTGTTGAGCGATGAAGAGTTGGCGGAAAGCGCCAGCACCAGGGTGCATACTACTCCGCTGATGAGCAAAAGTTGTACCAGCGGCTGTGCGATTGTTGTGGACGTAAAACGCAGGCGTATTCCGTTTACTGCCGGAATTGTGCGCTGCCAGCCACGCCAGAACAGATAGCCCACCAGCGCGAAGATAAATAGCAGCAACACCAGCAGCAGGCTGGCGAGTGCGCCTTTGGCCTGTTGTTCGGCATCGCCCTGGCTGAGCCATTGCCAGCTAAGCACAGCAAGCGTGGGCGGATTGCCGGGGCCAAGGACGATGGCCACATCCACAACGGAGAGTGACCAGGCCACGACGGCCAGCATGGCTTTGCCTAACGCAGGGGCGATGGAGGGCAGAACCAGCCAGTTCAGGCATTGCAAACGGCTGTAACCCAGCGAATCCAGGACGATAACCTGCTGTGAAAGTTGTTTTTCACTCAACAGGGCTGAGAGGATCCACAACAAAAAGGCGCTCTCTTTCACCGCCAGCGTGATGCCAAGCCCAACTCCATAGCGGTCCGGTTGCGCGTTGAGAAAGGGCAGCCACTGCCAAAGCATACCGCCTTCGGCAAAAATCAACAGCATGCTGGTCGCGAATGCGACGTGCGGGATCGCCAGCAGCAAGGGCAGGCGCGTGCACAATCGCGCCCAGCCAGCGCCAGGCCACAAAAAGAGGATCGCCAACAGCGTAATGGTCAGGGCACCCAGAGCCGCGAGGCTTACGGAAACCAGCGTTGCCAGCAACGCCTGCCAGAGTTGAGGATCGTCAAAGAGCGCCAGCCAGTGCGTGGTGCGAAGCGCTGGGGCTAGCAGAGAGAACGTTGCTGGCACCAGCGGCAGATAAACTGCCGTCATGATGCCCCACAGCAACAGAATTAATGCGTACCGTAGCGGCGTAGCCATTCTTGTTCCAGTGCATTTATCCAGGCAGCATGTGGTTCTGGCAGTACGGCAGGGAGTCCTTGCGGGGTATACGCCAGCAGTGCGTTACGCTGTTGGTTGGGCAGTTTTTGCGGATCAAGCACCGAAGGGTCTCCCCAGATAGCAGGGTCAGCTTTACGCAACTGCGCTTCGGGAGAAAGCAGGAAGTTTGCCACGACTTTTGCTCCGGCGCTGGCGCGAGCATTTGCCGGAATAGTGACAAAATGCACGTTGCCGATCATGCCCTGTGAGAAACCAAAACTATAGCTGGTTTTAGGCAATTCGCCGCTGGCCATTTTTTGCTGCGCGTGGGCTGGGTTAAAGGTCAATGATAAGCGCAACGTACCGGTATTCAGCAACGCATCCATCCGCGCAGGCGTGGGAGGAAAATCTTTGCCTTCACGCCATAGTGAAGGGTGTAGAGCGTCAAGATAATGCCATAACGGAGCGGTAACGTTGGCGAATGTGGCTGCATCGGGCGCAACTTTCAATGCTTGCGGTTCCGTGGTGAGCATAATCAGCAACTGCTCGAGAAAAGCCGTTCCGGTAAAGTCTGGCGGGCGCGGGTAGGTAACTGTGCCAGGGTGTGCCTGCGCAAATTCAAGCAACGCCTGCGGGGATTGCGGCGGCTGGGCGGTGAGATCGCGCCGGGCAATGAAGGTTAGCTGTGCGCCGCCCCATGGCGATTCTGCCCCTTCCGTGGGGATGGCAAAGTCTTCACTGACCGGTTTCCGGGTATCAACATAGCGCCAGTTAGGTAACGCCTGCGCCCACTGGGTTTGCAGCAGACCCGCTTCTTTTAATGTGCGGAAGTTTTCACCGTTTACCCATAATAAGTCGACAGATCCGCCGGTTGTTCGCCCGGACGCCGCCTCGGTCTGGATGCGTTTAACGGCGTCGGCGGCATCCGCCAGCCGCACAATTTTCAGGTTAATGGCATAGTGCGTTTTCATCTCGCCGCTAACCCAGTCGAGATACTGATTAACGGCGTTATCGCCACCCCAGGCGTTGAACCATACCGTCTGACCGCGGGCGTCATTTTTGATTTGCTGCCAGCTGGCGTCCTGGGAAAAAGCCGCCAGCGGGCAGAGCAGCAAACTTAGGCACAATAAGCAGTAACGCATAATATCTCCATTGCTAAAAATGGCGTATGTCTCAGGTTTTCTTCCGTTGACGCTCAAGGTAAAGGCTTCTTGCTCCTGCAATCACCACGCTCAGGGCAAACAGGATGAACAGGCCGGTAACAAACCAAAATGTACCGCCGGTTAACAGGCTACCGGCCCACGAATAGACAATCGTGGCGGGTAACTGACCGAAGCCGGTGGCGAGGAGAAAGTGGCGAAAACGAATCGAGGTCAGGCCCGCGGCATAGCTTACCGGGTCGAAGGGCACAAAAGGTAACAGGCGACAGATGAGAATAGTGTGCTTGCCATAACGTTCGAAAAAAGCGTCCATGTTGTTCAGCACCGTTTTCCCGGTCAGCTTTTCCACCGCACTGCGACCCAAAACGCGGGCAATAAAAAAACACAGCGCTGCGCCGACCATCGCGCTGCTCCAGGACAGTACACCGCCCCAAAACGCGCCAAACAGCGAGGCATTGGCAAACGTAATCACAAAGGCGGGAAGCGGCGCGACGATGGCCTGTAAGATCATCAGGAAGAACGATACAACCGCAGCCTGGGTCCCATACGAACGAATGAAGTTCTCGAGCGCGTGTTGATCCAGCGTAGTAAACGCCGCCAGGCTGCCCCGGAGAAAATCACTGACGCCAGGTATCCACGCCCATGCCATCAGCGCGAGCAGCAGCACAACTATCAATCCTGCCCGGTAATAGTGGGTTAATCGCGCTTTGTTCAGCTTTGTCATTTACCTGCACACTCGTGGCTGGACGACGGATCGATATGTTTATATCTGGCCCAGGCTTTTGCCGCCTGAATAAGAATGAATAACGCCAGGCCCGCAACGCTGAGTTTGCCGATAAATGCCAGAGTCATGCCTTCGCTGGCCAGTTCGTGCGACATCAGCGTATAGATAAAGATGCCGGGCAAGGTGGTTACCGCAGATATCACCGTAAATGACCAGAACGGAATCGCCGTCAGTCCATAGGCGTAATTTTGAATATTATAGGGGAACAATGGTACGAGTCGGGTCAGGATCAGAAAGTCCAATCCGCTATGGGCAATGCCTTTCTCGATTGCCTGAAAAGTCGCCGTGTGCCCAACGTATTTCAGCAGTAGTTCCCGACCAAGCCAGCGAGCCAGCAAAAACGACAGCGCCGAGGCGACGGTTGCCGCCACTAACGAGACAAGCGTCCCTGCCACAGGGCCAAACAGCACACCGCCGACGATCACCAGAATACTGCCGGGGATCAGACACAGCGCAGCGATGATAAACAGCAAGATGTAAAGCGTATAGCCGAACATACCGCTTTGGCGGATGACGTTTTGTAAATGATGGAAATTGGTTATCAGGTCGGTCAGGCCGAAATAATGGAAAACTCCCGCCAGAACGCAGAACAGGACTGTGACAATCAGCAGTCGATATTCTGCGTTATGCGAACTTCTTTTTCATGGGGGTTCTCCTGTAAAACCGAGTGTAATGCAGCGTTTTCGTCAGCGAAAAGTGCGCGCGAAGATATAATAAATTCCCGGACACAACAATGTATTACCGTCGATTTATTGATTTTACACAGAATAAACAGACTCTCCAGGCGAGGCCCGGAGAGTGACAAATCGCAGGAGGTCAGACGCGGAATTTTGCCCATACCGGCGCATGATCGGACGGTTTTTCCATGCTGCGGATCTCATAGTCGATGCCGGTTTCTTCGCAGCGCTCCGCCAGTGGGTTGCTCGCTAACAGCAGATCGATACGCAGGCCACGGTTATCATCAAAGCCTTTGGAGCGGTAATCAAACCACGAGAACTGGTCATTTTTTTCAGGATAAGCATGACGATAGGTATCCACCAGGCCCCAGCCCAGCAGGCGCTCCATCCACTCACGCTCTTCCGGCAGGAAGGAACATTTACCGGTACGCAGCCAGCGTTTACGGTTTTCCTCGCCAATGCCGATATCGAGATCGGTTGGGCTGATGTTCATATCGCCCATGATCAAGACCGGATTGTCGTGTTTCAGTTCAGTCTCCAGATAGTTTTGTAGATTCTGGTAAAACGCGGCCTTGGCCGGAAATTTGGTTTCGTGGTCACGGCTTTCGCCCTGCGGGAAATAGCCGTTGATCACGGTAATGCTGCCCAGAGGAGAGGGAATTTCCGCCATGATGATACGACGCTGCGCTTCTTCGCCATCGTCCGGGAAGCCACGACGCACTGCGATTGGCGTTTCTTTCGTTAGCAGCGCCACGCCGTAATGACCTTTCTGACCATGATAAAAGACGTTGTAACCCAGCTTTGCTACCTCTTCGAGAGGGAACATGTCGTCGTGGACTTTTGTCTCCTGTAAGCCAATCACATCCGGTTGGTGTTTTTCGACAATGGCTGCCAGTTGATGAGGACGGGCACGCAGGCCGTTGATATTAAAAGAGACAAATTTCATAGTCGCTGCCGTTTTGCAAGATGAATAGTGCAAGGATGGTAGCAGAATTTCCGCTGGCTGACTGCTTCTTGTCACCTGATTCCAACAATGATTGCCAATGGTGTTAACGATGGAGCAAAAACTGCACCGTTTTGGCGCGAAGCGCGTCAGAACAGAGCAATAATTTCCGATAAATTTCGTATACGATCACAATTCCAGAATTATATTTGGCAACTGAATAAAACTGCGGTTTTTCCTCTATTTAGTCGCCTGATGCGCAAACATATTCACTTTATATGCACATTAAGTGAATATCGCCACGTTGTAACCTATTGATATTCCGTCACCGACCTTTGTTTATGCACTTTTTTTGCTGGCTGGCACGAACCCTGCAATCTACATTTACACCGCAAACACTATATTTATTAACATATAAATAACCTTTTATTTACTATTGAGGTCGCTATGTCTCTGTCAATTACGCGTGAAAATTTTGATGAATGGATGATGCCCGTATATGCCCCGGCTCCTTTTATTCCGGTGCGTGGTGAAGGTTCACGTCTGTGGGATCAGCAGGGTAAAGAGTATATCGATTTCGCGGGAGGCATTGCGGTTAACGCGCTGGGGCACGCCCATCCGGCATTGCGCGAGGCATTAAACGACCAGGCGAGCAAATTCTGGCACACGGGAAATGGCTACACCAACGAGCCGGTGCTGCGTCTGGCGAAAAAGCTGATTGATGCCACCTTCGCCGAGCGTGTTTTCTTCTGTAACTCCGGCGCGGAGGCTAACGAAGCGGCATTAAAGCTGGCGCGTAAATATGCTCACGATCGTTTTGGCAGCCAGAAGAGCGGCATCGTGGCGTTTAAAAATGCTTTCCATGGCCGCACACTGTTCACCGTCAGCGCCGGAGGGCAGCCCGCTTATTCACAAGATTTCGCGCCGCTTCCGCCGGATATCCGCCATGCCGTCTATAACGATCTCGACTCCGCCCGCCAACTGATTGATGACACCACCTGTGCGGTCATCGTTGAACCGGTGCAGGGGGAAGGCGGCGTCGTACCAGCAACAAATGACTTCTTACAGGGGCTGCGTGAATTATGCGATCGCCACAATGCGCTGCTGATTTTTGACGAAGTCCAGACCGGTGTGGGTCGTACCGGCGAACTGTATGCCTATATGCACTATGGCGTTACGCCAGACCTGCTGACGACAGCCAAAGCGTTGGGCGGCGGTTTCCCCATCGGCGCGTTATTGGCGACAGCAGACTGTGCCAGCGTGATGACGGTTGGTACGCACGGTACAACATACGGCGGAAACCCGCTGGCCACGGCGGTGGCGGGCAAACTGCTGGAGATTGTTAACACCCCGGATATGCTCAACGGTGTTAAGCAGCGTCACGACTGGTTTGTGGAGCGTATTAACGCTATTAACGAACGTTTTGGACTGTTTAGTGAAATTCGTGGGCTCGGCCTGCTGATCGGCTGCGTACTGAACGCGGAATTTGCCGGGAAAGCGAAACTCATCTCGCAAGAGGCGGCCAATGCCGGAGTGATGGTGCTGATCGCTGGCGCTAACGTGGTGCGCTTTGCGCCAGCGTTAAACGTCAGCGAAGAAGAGGTTGCTAGCGGACTGGATCGCTTTGCGCTGGCCTGCGAACGCATTAAAGCAGGAGGTTCATCATGATGGTGATTCGTCCTATTGAACGTGCTGATATCACCGCGCTGATGCAACTGGCCGGTAAGACCGGCGGTGGGTTGACTTCGCTACCGGCCAATGAAGCCACGCTGATGGCGCGTATCGAACGCTCGCTACAAACCTGGCGTGGTGAGTTGCCGAAAAGTGAGCAAGGCTATGTTTTTGTACTTGAAGACAGCGCCAGCGGAACCGTGGCAGGGATTTGCGCCATCGAGGTGGCGGTAGGGCTTAACGATCCCTGGTACAACTATCGGGTTGGCACGCTGGTGCACGCCTCGAAAGAGCTGAACGTATATAACGCGCTGCCGACGCTGTTTCTGAGTAACGATCACACGGGCAGCAGCGAGCTTTGCTCTCTGTTTCTCGATCCCGACTGGCGTAAAGAGGGCAACGGCTATTTGTTGTCTAAATCGCGCTTTATGTTTATGGCGGCATTTCGTGACCGGTTTAATGAAAAGGTCGTGGCCGAGATGCGCGGCGTAATCGATGAGCACGGTTACTCTCCCTTCTGGGAAAGCCTCGGCAAACGCTTTTTCTCCATGGAATTCAGCCGGGCGGATTTTCTCTGCGGCACCGGACAAAAAGCCTTTATTGCTGAACTGATGCCCAAGCATCCTATTTATACCCATTTTCTGTCTGAGGAAGCGCAAAGCGTAATTGGTCAGGTACATCCGCAAACCGCTCCGGCGCGGGCGGTGCTGGAGAAAGAAGGATTTCGCTACCGTAACTATGTCGACATTTTCGATGGCGGGCCGACGCTGGAATGCGATATCGACCGCGTTCGCGCTATTCGTAAAAGCAGGCTGGTGGAAGTGGCGGAAGGTCAGCCAGCGATCGGCGATTACCCGGCCTGTCTGGTCGCTAATGAAAACTATCAAAACTTCCGCGTCATATTGGTTCGCGCTGACCCGGATACCCAACGTCTGGTACTGACGGCGGCGCAACTGGACGCCCTGAAATGCCACGCGGGCGACCATGTACGTTTTGTGCGTCTTTGTGCAGAGGAGAAAACAGCATGACATTATGGATAAACGGCGACTGGGTGACGGGGCTTGGCGAGCGTCGGGTGAAAACGAATCCGGTAAGCGGTGATGTGCTGTGGCAAGGTAATGATGCCGACGCGACTCAGGTGATGCAGGCTTGCCGTGCTGCGCGCACCGCCTTTGCCGGTTGGGCTAAACACCCCTTTAGCGCGCGTCAGGCTATTGTCGAAAAATTTGCTTCATTGCTGGAAAGCAATAAAGCCGAGCTAACGCAGATTATCGCCCGGGAAACCGGCAAGCCGCGCTGGGAAGCCGCCACTGAACTGACGGCGATGATCAATAAAATTGCTATTTCCGTGAAAGCTTACCATGCCCGTACCGGAGAGCAGCACAGCGAACTACCGGATGGCGCGGCGACGTTGCGCCATCGGCCGCACGGCGTGCTGGTGGTATTTGGCCCGTATAACTTCCCTGGCCATTTGCCCAATGGCCATATTGTTCCGGCTCTGCTGGCGGGCAACACGTTGATTTTCAAGCCCAGCGAGCTGACGCCGTGGACCGGTGAAGCCGTGACAAAGCTGTGGGAACAGGCGGGATTGCCGCCGGGCGTGCTGAATCTGGTGCAGGGCGGACGCGAAACGGGGCAGGCGCTGAGCGCGTTGGATGATCTGGATGGTCTGCTGTTTACCGGCAGTGCCAATACCGGTTATCAGCTGCATCGACAGTTATCCGGCCAGCCGGAAAAAATCCTTGCGCTGGAGATGGGCGGCAACAACCCGCTGATCATTGAGAACCCGGAAGATATTGATGCGGCAGTACATCTGACCATTCAATCCGCATTTGTTACCGCCGGGCAGCGTTGTACCTGCGCCCGTCGCCTGTTGATTAAAAACGGCGCGCAGGGAGACGCGTTCCTCGCGCGTCTGGTGGAAGTCAGCCAACGACTAATGCCAGGTCACTGGGATGCGGAACCGCAGCCGTTTTTAGGCGGGCTGATTTCTGAACAGGCCGCGCAGCACGTTTGTGATGCCTGGCAACGTCTGGCGTCGTTGGGGGGGCGCACGCTGCTGGCGCCACGCATGGTGAAAGCCGGAACGTCGCTGCTGACCCCCGGTATTATTGAACTGACCGACGTGGCAAACGTACCCGATGAAGAGGTTTTTGGTCCTCTGCTCGGCGTCTGGCGCTATGACAGCTTTGATGACGCGATTCGTATGGCGAACAACACCCGCTTTGGGTTGTCATGCGGGCTGGTTTCACCCGATCGCAGCCAGTTTGATCAGCTCCTGCTGGAGGCGCGGGCCGGGATTGTTAACTGGAATAAACCGTTAACCGGCGCGGCAAGCACCGCACCGTTTGGTGGTGTGGGCGCGTCCGGTAACCATCGCGCCAGCGCGTGGTATGCCGCGGATTATTGCGCCTGGCCGATGGCGAGCTTGGAATCTCCGGCCTTAACCCTGCCGTCGGCGCTCAGCCCCGGTCTGGATTTCTCTTGCGGGGATAAACGATGAAAGCGCGTGAGGTCAATTTCGATGGTCTGGTGGGACTCACCCACCACTATGCGGGACTGTCATTTGGTAATGAGGCTTCGACCAGCCACCGTTTTCAGGTGTCGAACCCTCGTCTGGCGGCAAAGCAGGGTTTGTTAAAAATGAAAGCGCTGGCGGATGCGGGATTCCCTCAGGCGGTGATCCCGCCTCATGAACGTCCCTATATCCCGGCGCTGCGTCAGTTGGGCTTTTGCGGCAGTGATGAGCAGATTCTGGACAAGGTGGCGCGTCAGGCGCCGCACTGGCTCTCCAGCGCCAGCTCCGCATCACCTATGTGGGTGGCGAATGCGGCAACGGTCTGTCCTTCGGCAGATTCACTGGACGGGAAAGTGCATTTAACGGTGGCGAATCTGAATAATAAGTTCCACCGTTCGCTGGAAGCGCCGACGACCGAAGCGTTGTTACGCTCGATTTTTCGTGATGAAAATACCTTTGCGATTCACGGCGCATTGCCTCAGGTTGCGTTATTCGGTGATGAAGGGGCGGCAAACCATAACCGCCTTGGTGGGGATTATGGCGATCCCGGCGTACAACTGTTTATTTACGGTCGTGAAGAGGGGAATGCGTCACAGCCGAGGCGCTATCCGGCGAGACAATCTCGTGAAGCCAGCGAGGCTGTAGCCCGACTGAATCAGGTCAATCCGCATCAGCTTGTTTTTGCTCAGCAAAACCCGGACGTTATCGATCTTGGCGTGTTTCATAACGATGTGATTGCGGTGTCGAATCGTCAGGTGCTGTTTTGTCATCAGCAGGCGTTTGTCAGACAGCAAACGTTGTTAGAGCAACTACGCCGTCAGGTGGACGGTTTTACCGCGCTGGAAGTCCCTGCCGCGGAGGTGTCGGTGCAGGATGCGGTAACAACCTATTTGTTTAACAGCCAATTACTGAGTCGTGACGACGGTTCGATGATGCTGGTTTTACCGCAGGAGTGTCGGGAGCATGCGGGCGTGTGGCGATATCTGAGCCGCTTGCTTGCAGATGACAATCCGATCGATGACCTGCGGGTCTTTGATTTGCGCGAAAGCATGTCCAACGGCGGCGGCCCTGCCTGTTTACGCCTGCGAGTGGTGCTTACCCCACAGGAGCTGCAGGCCGTGAATCCGGCGGTTATCATGAACGACACGCTGTTCAATACGCTGAATAACTGGGTTGACCGCTACTATCGCGATCGCCTTGTCGCAACGGACCTCGCGGATCCGCAGTTGTTGCGCGAAGGGCGTGAAGCGTTGGATACGCTGACGCAATTGCTCAATCTCGGCTCTGTTTATCCCTTCCAGCAGGAGAGAACGAGCCATGGATAATTTTCTGGCCCTGACGCTCGCAGGTAGCGCACCTGAGAAAACGCAGGGCACAATTCACGGTTTTGTCTGGCAATGGCTTGGTTACGGGGTACTGGAACTGACACCAACTGCGCCGGTTGAACAGTCGCTGGTGCTTTCTGCGGGAATTCATGGCAATGAAACCGCGCCGGTAGAAATACTTGATTCATTGCTGACCAGGCTGTTTAACGGTGAGCTGGCGCTAACATGGCGGCTGCTGGTCATTCTCGGTAACCCGCAGGCGCTGGCCGCGGGAAAACGTTATTGTCATAGCGATCTGAACCGTATGTTTGGTGGCCGATGGCAGAGTTTTGCCGAGAGTGAAGAGACGCACAGAGCCCATGAGCTTGAACTGTGTCTGGCAGATTTTTACTCGCGCGCGAAAGAGCCTGTGCGCTGGCATCTGGATCTTCACACCGCCATTCGCGGCTCACAGCATTTGCGCTTTGGCGTGTTGCCACAACGCAATGTTGCCTGGGACGAAAACTTTTTGGGTTGGCTGGGGGATGCGGGGCTGGAGGCATTGGTTTTCCATCAGACCCCAGGTGGTACGTTCACCCATTTTAGCGCTGAACATTTTGGCGCGCTGGCCTGTACGCTGGAACTGGGTAAAGCGCTGCCGTTCGGGCAAAACGATCTGACCCAGTTTGCGCGCACAGCAGATGCGATGGCGCAGCTGCTGCGGGGCGAGCGAGTGTCTACGGCAGAAACATCTCCGTTGCGCTACCGCGTGGTCTCGCAGATTACGCGGCGTAGCGACGATTTTATTCTCCACATGGATAACCAGACGCTCAATTTTACCCCCTTTACCGAGGGAACGTTACTGGCGCAGGACGGAAATGAACGTTTTATCGTCACCCATGACGTTGAATACGTTCTTTTTCCGAACCCAAATGTGGCCTGTGGTTTACGTGCCGGATTGATGCTAGAAAGACTTTGATAAATATAATCGCCCTCAGATTTATTTCTGAGGGCTTATTTTTACGTGCGCTTTAGATTTATTACAGATTATTCCTGGTAAGTTGCTTTCTTAATAATCACAGTTCAGGTATAGTTCTTCATAATCCATTCAAAATCATCTGGTTGTAATTTTTCATTTCAACTCTGCGCAATTTATTCTTTTTTTCTCCATAATTGATGAATGTTTGTTTTTTACACTTTCATTGTTTTACCGTTGCTCTGATTAATTGACGCTTAAGCCGGTAAAGTTAATCTCGTCAACACGACATCACATTGCACAAAGTCGCATGAATGTCGTAAAAATAACTGAAAGAAAGGATAGAAATTATGCGTAAACTGACTGCTCTGTTTGTTGCCTCTACCCTGGCGCTGGGCGCTGCAAACCTGGCCCATGCTGCTGACACCACAACAGCTGCGCCAGCGGATGCCAAACCAATGATGCATCACAACGGGAAGTTCGCCCCGCATCACGACATGATGTTCAAAGACCTGAACCTGACCGACGCGCAGAAACAGCAGATTCGCGAAATTATGAAAGGCCAGCGCGATCAGATGAAGCGTCCGCCGCTGGAAGAACGCCGCGCCATGCACGATATCATCGCCAGCGATAGCTTCGATAAAGCGAAAGCCGAAGCGCAAATTGCGAAGATGGAAGAACAGCGTAAAGCCAACATGCTGGCGCACATGGAAACGCAGAACAAGATTTACAACATTCTGACGCCGGAACAGAAAAAGCAGTTTAATGCCAATTTTGAGAAGCGTCTGACAGAACGTCCGGCGCAGAAAGGTAAAATGCCAGAAGCTGCCGAGTAATCGCCAGTCGTCTACACTAAATCAGTCATGCTGTGTCGGCGTTCAGCGCCGCACAGTGTGCAACAAACTCAAGACCGCCGCTCTTGTCCACAACACGTTTAACGATGTGGGCAGGATCGGGGGTTTTTTCTTTCCCGCCAGGAGAAGCGTTAATTTTTTTGCAAAATACCCTATTCAGCACTAAGGCAAATCAACCCTGTTGCCGATAACGATACTCTGCAGGGTAAATATCACAATGATGATTTATGGCTGGCTGTTCACGGCAGGTTGACGTGCTACGCCTTTCTGGAGGGGTGATGGAATATTTCGATATCCGCAAAATGCCGGTCAGTCTGTGGCGCAATGGGGCGGGAGAAACGCGAGAGATTTGCTGTTTTCCGCCAGCAACACGCGATTTTCACTGGCGGGCGAGTATCGCCTCTCTTGCAGCAAACGGAGAGTTTTCTCTTTTCCCGGGCGTAGAACGCGTGATTACCTTGCTGGAAGGAGGTGAAGTGACCCTGGAAGAGGCGAACATCTTCACTCACACCCTGAAGCAGCATCAACCTTTTACTTTTGCTGGTGACAAGGTAGTAAAAGCAAAGCTGACGGAAGGACGGATGTCGATGGATTTTAATATCATGACCCGACGAGATGTTTGCCAGGCGAAAGTCAGAGTTGCCGATCGCACTTTTACGACCTTTGGTTCTCGTGGCGGCGTCGTGTTTGTTATCAGTGGCGCCTGGCAATTGGGTGAGAAGCTGCTGACGGCCGATCAGGGCGCGAGCTGGCACGACGGTAAACACACCCTGCGCCTGTTGGAGCGCGAGGGGAAACTGCTGTTCAGCGAGATTAACTGGATGCCGGGATACTCTCCGGATTCAGTTCAATAATGTCATATTTGCCAGACAGAACAGGCCGGCAGAGAATTTTGTAACCATCATGGTCAAAGCCAGCCGGCATTCTCGCCAGGGTTGTCGCCTCATCCAGCGTTGCAACGGCGCCCAGCCAAAACCAGTTATTGATGATATGGTACTGAGTCATTTCAGCGCGGGTTTCTTGCAGCGCAATGGCATTGTTCCATGGCCAGCAGATGACGCGCACTCTTTCCAGCGCCTCAAGCAGACGCGAATGATGCGCCTGCGGGCTCTCTTTCCCACAGCACGCTCCGGCGCAGCGCTTTAGCGCTGAGCGAAAGCAGGCGCGCCCGCGACTCAGGGGTTCCAACCCCAACAGGCCGTAGCACAGTTGCTGTTCATCGGCGATGCTTTGCAATGTTTGTAGCGCGGCACGGCGATTGGCAAACAAACCAAACAGATTGGGGGCATGGGAGAAATCAATATCTCGTGCGTAAACAACCTGAACAGTCTGGTCGGTAAGCTGCAGGGCGCAAAGCTGACGATTGCGTCGCAACCGTTTATTAAACAGAGGCTGCTGCTCTTTGATAAGCCGCGCTTCTAACAGTAGGGCGCCAATTTCTCCAGCCGTACAAATCCAGCTAATGCGTTTGGACTGGCGCAGCATTGCCGCTTCGTCCGTGGTACGCAGGTGTGACAACACGCGACTGCGAATATTGACGCTTTTGCCTATATAAAGCGGCAGGGTGTCGCTTTCGCTATGAAACAGATAGACGCCGGGCACCGCGGGAAGCGCACTCAAAAATGGGCGCAGATGCTCGGGGTATTCATAAATTGCTGCTGCCTCTAATGTCAGGCGAGGGGCTGATTGACGCCGTACCACTTTTCACTCCGCTGCTGGTTATCCATCCAGTATAACAGCTGAGGGGCGATTAAAAAAGCGGCATGATCAGGCTGCTAAGGCCGGAGAGCAGCAATAGGGGCGCTACCCGGCCTTAGGCAGAAAAAATTATGCTTTTTTCCAGAAATCATCAAACACGGTGATGGGGGGGCGACGTTTGTGCTCAGTCTTCAGATACCAACCTTCGATTTTTTCAGCTATTTCAGCATCCAGCGTTTTTCCTTCCAGATAATCGTCGATGTTGTCATAGCTCACGCCCAATGCGGCTTCATCCGGCAGAGAAGGGCGATCGTCTTCAAGGTCGGCGGTGGGAGCTTTCTTATATAAATGCTCCGGGCAACCCAGCGCAGCAAGCAGCTGTTTACCCTGGCGCTTGTTCAGACGGAATATTGGGTTGATGTCAGTACCGCCATCGCCATATTTAGTGAAGAAACCGGTGATCGCTTCTGCTGCATGATCGGTACCCACGACAACGCCGCTGGTCATGCCCGCGATACTGTATTGCGCCTTCATACGTTCACGGGCTTTTTCGTTGCCGCGCACAAAATCACTCAGCTCAATTCCCGCCTCACGCAAAGCCTGCTCGCTGGCCAGCACTGCGCCTTTAATATTGACGGTGAGTACGCGGTCCGGTTGTATAAAGGCGATGGCATCCTGGCAGTCCTGCTCGTCAGCCTGAACGCCATACGGTAAACGCACCGCAATAAATTGTAGCGCGTCATTCCCCGTTTCCTGGCGGAGCTCGGAAACGGCCATTTGGCAGAGTTTTCCGGCGAGGGTGGAGTCTTGTCCGCCGCTAATGCCCAACACCAGTGATTTCAGAAAGGGGTAGGTTTGCAGGTATGATTTCAGGAAATCTACGCTGCGACGAATTTCCTCTTCTGCATTAATGTGCGGTTTTGCGCCAAGCGCTTTGATTATCTCTTGCTGCAGAGTCATGCAACCCCCTGTGAAAAATAAAATGATATGTTAAAGCTAACGCGTTGAGGCCCAAACGACAAGGGATGCAGGCCTGATATAACATCATTTTGTTTTAATAGAATTTTCCGAAACGGCCTAAGTATCATCTGATTGCTTGAAAAATGCGTTGTTGTGCTCCAGGCTTACATAACACGCTGAAAAACAAGAGGACGAAAAAATGAACAAGAATCTAACAGGAATTCTGGGTGCAGCGGCTGTTTTGACTATGCTGGCGGGGTGTACGGCCTATGATCGTACCAAAGACCAATTTGTTCAGCCCGTAGTGAAAGATGTGAAGAAAGGGATGAGCAGGGCGCAGGTCGCGCAGATTGCCGGTAAGCCTTCTTCAGAAGTGAGCATGATCCATGCGCGCGGGACCTGTCAGACCTACATCCTGGGTCAACGAGATGGTAAAGCTGAAACCTATTTCGTTGCTTTAGACGATACTGGTCATGTGATTAACTCTGGCTACCAGACCTGCGCAGAATACGACACCGACCCGCAGGCAGCGAAGTAGTAACAACTGTTTATTGCCTGAGCACTCTGAACAACCGGCCATCGCGCCGGTTTTTTTGTGCCGTACGATCTTATTTATTGCCGCGAATTATTTGCATAAAATGTGAGGGGGGTCATAACGACAGGTCAAGGAGAGACAATTTAGTTGGTCAAGGAAATACCATCCACCGGTACAATCCCGTATACTCGTTTCAGCCACCTAAAAAAGTAATTTAGCTGACGCAGGTTACCCAGAGCATGGATGCAGGTTATGGCTTGCGGAGTGTCTGGTTGACAGATAATCGCACATGAGGATCGTTTTAATGGAAAAGAAACACATTTATCTGTTTTGTTCTGCGGGCATGTCGACTTCATTGTTGGTATCGAAGATGCGTGCTCAGGCCGAAAAATACGAAGTGCCGGTTATTATTGAAGCGTTTCCTGAAACGCTGGCCGGAGAAAAAGGCCCAGCGGCCGATGTTGTGTTATTAGGTCCGCAAATTGCTTATATGTTGCCCGAAATTCAGCGTTTGTTACCCAACAAGCCTGTGGAAGTGATTGACTCGCTGCTGTATGGCAAAGTCGATGGTTTAGGCGTGCTTAAGGCTGCTGTTGCAGCAATTAAAAAAGCCGCAGCAAATTAATTATTTTAATTTTTCCCGTCAAAGAGTTATTTCATTAACATTCACCGCAATTATTAATTGCGGTATTTAAGGGTATTTTTCTATGAGTAACGCTATTGCTTCACTTGAAAAGGTACTCCTTCCTTTTGCTGTAAAAATTGGAAAGCAGCCGCACGTTAATGCAATCAAAAACGGTTTTATTCGTTTAATGCCGTTAACCCTCGCAGGGGCAATGTTTGTATTAATTAATAACGTTTTCCTGAGCTTTGGGGAGGGGTCGTTTTTTTATTCGATGGGCATTCGACTTGATGCTTCAACTATTGAAACGCTGAATAGCTTGAAAGGCATTGGTGGAAACGTCTATAACGGTACGCTGGGTATCATGTCATTGATGGCGCCGTTCTTTATCGGCATGGCGCTGGCAGAAGAACGCAAGGTCGACTCACTGGCTGCCGGGTTGTTATCTGTCGCCGCATTTATGACCGTCACACCGTACAGCGTGGGTGAAGCCTATGCGGTTGGCGCTAACTGGCTGGGCGGCGCGAATATTATTTCCGGTATTATTATCGGCCTGGTGGTCGCGGAAATGTTCACTTTTGTGGTCCATCGTAATTGGGTGATCAAATTACCTGATAGCGTACCGACATCCGTATCACGTTCCTTCTCTGCGCTGATTCCTGGCTTTCTTATTCTCTCCATTATGGGGATCATCGCCTGGGCGCTGAACACCTGGGGTACCAACTTCCATCAGATCATTATGGATTCCATTTCAACGCCGCTGGCATCACTGGGTAGCGTAGTGGGTTGGGCCTATGTGATTTTTGTTCCGCTGCTGTGGTTCTTTGGTATTCACGGTTCTTTGGCGCTGACCGCGCTGGACAGCGGAATCATGACGCCATGGGCACTGGAAAATATCTCTATCTACCAACAGTTTGGTTCCGTAGACGCTGCGCTGGAAGCCGGTAAGACGTTCCACGTCTGGGCGAAACCGATGCTCGACTCCTATATTTTCCTTGGGGGGAGCGGGGCAACGCTGGGTCTGATTATCGCTATTTTCCTGGCATCGCGTCGTCCTGACTATCGTCAGGTTGCTAAGCTGGCACTGCCGTCAGGTCTCTTCCAGATTAACGAACCTATCCTGTTCGGTCTGCCGATCATCATGAACCCGGTTATGTTTATTCCGTTCATTCTGGTTCAGCCGATTCTGGCGGCGATTACGCTGGCAGCTTACTACTCAGGCATTATTCCACCGATTACCAACATCGCACCGTGGACTATGCCAACCGGTTTGGGCGCGTTCTTTAACACCAACGGTAGCGTCGCCGCTCTGCTGGTCGCGCTGTTCAACCTCGGTATTGCAACGCTGGTTTACCTGCCGTTCGTGGTAGTAGCCAACAAAGCTCAGAACGTTATTGATCAAGAAGAAAGCGAAGAAGATATCGCTAACGCATTGAAATTCTAAATTTAATCCGGCGTGGCTTCGCGGTCATGCCGGACTGAACCAGAGGAAAAAAGTATGTTGGATATCGAGAATATCGTCGACACGCAGTCAGAAGCAGAAGAACTTGAAGAAGTGGTGATGGGGCTCATCATTAATTCTGGTCAGGCGCGTAGCCTGGCATACGGCGCACTCAAAATGGCCAAGCAGGGGGATTTTGAAGCAGCGAAGACCATGATGGACCAGTCTCGCCTGGCGCTGAACGAAGCGCACCTCGTGCAAACAAAACTGATTGAAGGCGATCAGGGCGAAGGTAAAATGAAAGTCAGCCTGGTGCTGGTCCACGCACAGGATCATCTGATGACCTCGATGTTGGCGCGCGAGCTGGTCACTGAACTGATTGAACTTCACGAGAAGCTGAAATAGCGAGGAGTGCAAAATGCAGCTACAGATTAACGCACCGGAAATCAAAACCGTCTATGAACAGCAGCTGTTTAATGGCAAAAATTTCCATGTGTTCATCTATAACAAAACTGAGAGCATCAGTGGGCTGCATCAACATGACTACTATGAATTTACGCTGGTTTTAACCGGACGCTATTATCAGGAAATCAACGGTAAACGCGTATTGCTTGAGCGCGGGGACTTTGTTTTTATCCCGTTGGGATCGCATCACCAGAGTTTCTATGATTTCGGTGCGACAAGGATCCTTAACGTTGGTATCAGTAAACGTTTTTTTGAACAGCACTACCACCCGCTGCTGCCGTTTTGTTTCGTTGCATCGCAGGTCTATCGGGCGAATAACTCGTTTCTTACCTACATTGAAACGGTTATTGCATCACTGAACTTTCGTGAGAGCGGACTCGATGAATTTGTAGAAGTGGTCACCTTCTATATTATTAATCGGCTGCGCCATCATCGCGAAGAGCAGGTGCTGGATGATATTCCTCAGTGGCTCAAAACCACCGTCGAGACTATGCATGATAAACGGCAGTTTAGCGAGAATGCGCTGGAAAATATGGTACACCTGTCCGCGAAATCCCAGGAGTATCTGACCCGCGCGACCCAGCGTTATTACAGCAAAACGCCGATGCAGATCATTAATGAAATTCGCATTAATTTTGCTAAAAAACAGCTGGAAATGACTAACTATTCTGTAACGGATATTGCTTATGAGTCTGGTTACAGTAGTCCAAGCCTGTTTATTAAAACATTTAAAAAGCTGACGTCGTTTACGCCAAATAGCTATCGTAAGAAATTAACTGAATTTAATCAGTAGATATTATTTTCCAATAACTCATTTTTATAGCTTGCCCTAAATAGCGTCGGGACAGCCACGCTATACCTGACAAACGGGTTGAGCATAATACATGTCAGTGTTTTGACACTGAAGGGAGAACGTATGAGCCAGAAATTAAAAGTCGTCACTATCGGTGGCGGGAGCAGCTACACCCCTGAGTTACTTGAAGGCTTTATTAAGCGCTATCACGAATTACCGGTTTCTGAATTGTGGCTGGTTGATGTAGAGGGTGGTAAAGAGAAGCTGGACATTATTTTTGACCTTTGCCAGCGGATGATCGACAAAGCTGGCGTTCCGATGAAGTTGTATAAAACGCTGGATCGCCGCGAAGCGTTGAAAGATGCTGATTTCGTTACCACCCAACTGCGTGTAGGACAACTTAAAGCCCGTGAGAAGGATGAGCGTATCCCGCTGAGCCACGGTTATCTGGGACAGGAAACGAACGGTGCGGGCGGCCTGTTCAAAGGTTTGCGTACCATTCCGGTTATTTTTGACATTGTAAAAGATGTGGAAGAACTGTGCCCGAATGCGTGGGTGATTAACTTTACTAACCCGGCAGGGATGGTGACTGAAGCGGTCTATCGCCATACTAATTTTAAGAAATTCATCGGCGTGTGTAATATTCCCGTCGGCATGAAAATGTTCATTAGCGATGTGCTGGCGCTGAAAGAGAGCGATGATTTATCTATCGATCTGTTCGGTCTGAACCATATGGTCTTTATCAAAGATGTGCTGGTGAACGGCGTGTCATGTTTTGATGAACTGCTGGACGGCGTCGCATCGGGCGAGTTGAAAGCGTCTACCGTGAAGAACATCTTTGACCTGCCGTTTAGTGAAGGACTGATTCGTTCGCTGAAACTACTGCCGTGCTCTTACTTGCTCTACTACTTCAAGCCAAAAGAGATGCTGGCGATTGAGATGGGCGAATACTATAAGGGCGGGGCACGCGCTCAGGTGGTACAGAAAGTTGAGAAACAACTTTTTGATCTCTATAAAAATCCTGAGCTGAACGTTAAGCCGAAGGAGCTGGAACAGCGCGGTGGCGCTTATTACTCCGACGCGGCCTGTGAAGTGATCAACGCTATCTACAACGATAAGCAGACCGAACATTATGTCAACATTCCGCACCATGGGCATGTCGATAACATTCCTGCGGACTGGGCGGTAGAAATGACCTGCACGTTGGGACGCAACGGCGCCACGCCACACCCACGTATTACTCATTTTGATGAGAAAGTCCTCGGTCTTATCTATACCATTAAAGGCTTTGAAGTGGCGGCGAGCAATGCGGCATTGAGCGGAGAGCTAAATGATGTGCTGCTGGCGCTGAACCTGAGCCCGCTGGTGCATTCTGACCGCGACGCTGAAGTCCTGGCGCGTGAATTGATTCTGGCGCATGAACAATGGCTGCCAAATTTCGCCGGGTGCATCGAGAAACTGAAAAGCGAACAACACTAACTGAGGTCGGCTATGGAACGCGTACTGATTGTGAATGCGGATGATTTTGGCCTGAGTAAAGGCCAAAACTACGGCATTGTTGAAGCCTGCCGCAATGGCGTGGTCACCTCGACGACGGCGTTGGTAAATGGCGCGGCGATTGACCATGCGGTACAACTGAGTCGTGACATACCTGCACTTGCCGTCGGGATGCACTTTGTTCTGACGCTGGGCAGACCGTTGACGCCAATGCCAGGCCTTACGCGTGACGGATTGCTGGGGAAATGGATCTGGCAAATGGCAGAAGAAGATGCTTTGCCGCTGGATGAAATTTCGCAAGAGCTGGCCGCGCAGTATCAGCGTTTTATAGACCTGTTTGGGCGGGAACCGACGCATCTGGATAGCCATCACCATGTGCATATGTTCCCGCAGATTTTCCCCATTGTCGCGAGCTTTGCAGCCGAACGAGGGATTGCGTTGCGTATCGATCGTCAGACGGTGTGCCAGTCGTCTGATTTACCCGACACGTTGCGTTCTTCCCAGGGATTCAGCAGCGAGTTTTATGGCGAAGCGATTTCTGAGGCGCTGTTTTTACAAACGCTGGATGCCTCAGCAGACCGGGGAGAGTCCTCACTGGAAGTCATGTGCCATCCAGCCTTTATCGATGACACTATTCGTCAAAGTGCCTACTGTTACCCCCGCTTAACTGAGCTTGACGTACTGACGTCTTCGTCACTGAAATATGCTATTGCGGAGCGCGGTTATCGTCTTGGCAGTTTTCTGAACGTGTAATTCCTGAGTTTGCGGCGCAATTATGCGCCGCATTTTTTTAGGCAGGGATCGCGTCGATTTTTCCGGCTCGCGACCAGACACGATGCGCAGTCATCAGTGTCAGTAAGGTATCCATAAACTGTGCGTCTGCACTGTCCGCTTCTACCACGCCTTTCTCACTCTGATTTGTGATATTCAATGCAGCTTTAAGCTGGCGAGCATCTCCTGCCAGGGCGATTGGTTTCAGGTGCTTATACGCTTCCAGTAAGTAATATTTCGCATCGCCATTCATGGCGATATCCGCGATATTCCCACCCGGAACGATAACCGCATCGACCGTCAGCGACGGCGAGCCGGCAAAGGTACCCGCGATCGTCAGGACGGAGCCATCGTCGGCAACCACATTACCCATTCTGGAATAGAGCAACCTGGCATGAACGCCTTTCGACTGCAGGGCCTGCATAATGGTGAGCAGATCGTCTGCCTTTACCTGATCATTGAGCAGAATGGCGACCACGCGGCCTTTGATATCACCTTTTGATCCCGCATATAAACTAAGCGAAGGCGCATTGGTTAACCCGTTGACGTCCGGTGGAGGGGAGATCTGGGTTTGCTCTTCGGTCAGTTCAAAACCGAGGTTGCTGGCCACGGACTGCGCCAGAGTGGTATCAATATGCGCCAAATGATCGACCACTCTTTCGCGAATATAAGGCCGGGTCACTTTGCTGAGTTCGAAACTGAATCCGCCAATAATATGCTGTTGCTCTATTGGTGTCTGGCTTAGCCAGAACAGGCGAGGGTGGGCATAGTATTCGCCGAAAGAGGGGCTACGCTCACGAATTTTATTCCCGTCAATGCGCTCCTGATACGACTCAAATCCACCACGTTTTGGCCCCGGCGGCGTTTCTCGTGGCCAGTTGTCATTGATGGAGTTAGGTTCATAGTTGGCGGGATTGGTATCAATATCCATGCGATGCATACCGTCGCGCTGGAAGTTATGGTACGGGCAGGTAGGGCGATTGATCGGGATTTCATGGAAGTTGGGCCCACCCAGGCGACTAATCTGTGTGTCCGTATAGGAGAACAGTCTGCCCTGTAACAGAGGGTCATTGGTAAAATCGATGCCCGGAACGATGTGACCGGGATGAAATGCCGCCTGTTCGTTTTCCGCGAAGAAATTGTCCGGGTTGCGGTTTAGTACCATTTTACCGACGCGCTGAACCGGAACCAGCTCTTCCGGGATGAGTTTTGTCGGGTCGAGCAGGTCAAAATCGAATTTAAACTCATCTTCCTCCGGAATTAACTGCAGGCCAAGTTCGTATTCCGGGTAATCGCCGGCTTCAATTGCCTCCCACAGATCGCGGCGATGGAAATCAGGATCGCGACCCGTTAGTTTCTGTGCTTCATCCCATACCAAAGAAGCTTTGCCAGCCAGCGGTTTCCAGTGGAAGCGGACGAAAGTGGCTTTCCCCTGCGCATTAATCAGCCGAAAAGTATGGATGCCAAAACCTTCCATCGTGCGATAACTGCGCGGGATCCCCCGGTCAGACATCGCCCACATCACGTTGTGCAGGGTTTCAGGTTGCAATGAGACATAATCCCAGAAGGTATCGTGCGCGCTTTGGCCCTGTGGGATGGCCCAATGTGGCTCCGGTTTTACGGCGTGGACGAAATCCGGGAATTTATGTGCATCCTGAATAAAAAAGATCGGCGTGTTATTTCCTACCAGATCAAAGATGCCCTCTTCAGTATAAAATTTTGTCGCAAATCCCCGAATATCCCTGACCGTATCCGCTGAGCCTGCGCCGCCCTGGACTGTTGAGAAACGGACAAAAACGGGTGTTATCTTGTTTTCTTCGGACAAGAAATCGGCTTTTGTCGTTGCGCTTAAATCGGTATAGGACTGAAAGTAACCGTGCGCGGCTGACCCTCGGGCGTGAACGATACGTTCTGGTATACGTTCGTGATCAAAATGGGTGATTTTTTCTCGCAGGATAAAATCTTCCAGTAATGTTGGCCCGCGATTTCCGGCGCGCAGCGAGTTTTGATCGTCTGCAATGCGTACGCCCTGATTGGTGGTCAGGGCAAATTCTTCGCTTCCTTTGCGAAAACTGTCCAGCGCGTTGAGTTTGTCACTTCTGATGTCAGGCGCTTTTAAGCTGCCGGACGTGGTGGGTTGCATGCCCGGAGGCGTGGGTTCAGGCGTTGGACGATGTGAACCGTCTGCTGGCGCCAGGGAATCAAGACCGGGTTTGGACTCGCTGGCATCATGAACCGGCGCAGTGTGATGGAGCGGATGCTTATCTTTCTGTGACATTAAACTCGTCTCCTGTATTCATCGCTGAAAGGGTCGTTGTTGCTGTCAAAAGCTTTAACTATAGACCACTCACTCAGCCCTGCAGGAATATACCGGGGAAGTAAAGCGCGATGAGACAGGCAAACCGCGCACGCAAGGCAGGACGCGGGAGGGGAAAATCGGCTAAGATAACGGTTTTCTGATTTTTAGAATTTGTCTTTAGTGAAACAACTGATTATGAAACCTCTTCGCCAACAAAATCGTCCGGTTATTAGCTACGTGCCCCGTGTGGAGCCTGCTCCGCCAGAGCATGCGGTTAAAATGGATGCGTTTCGTGACGTATGGATACTGCGCGGTAAATATGTCGCTTTTGTCTTAATGGGGGAGTCGTTTCAGCGTTCGCCTGCATTTACGGTTCCGGAATCAGCGCAACGCTGGGCTAATCAGATTCGCCAGGAAAATGAACTGAGCGATTAACTGGATATAAAAAAACCGCCGGAGCATTACACGCCGGTGGTTTTTTTATCAGCAAACAGGCTTAACGATGCGCCAGTTCGGCGTTATCGTCGCTGTCCAGAATCGTTTTGTCGGTCTGCTTCAGCCACTGGCTGGTCAGCGTACCGGCAGTCATGGAGCCGCTAACGTTCAGCGCCGTACGACCCATATCAATCAGCGGTTCAACGGAGATCAGCAGCGCGACCAGCGTTACCGGCAGACCCATGGCAGGCAGAACGATCAGCGCGGCAAAGGTCGCGCCGCCGCCCACACCCGCAACGCCTGCGGAACTCACGGTCACGATACCTACCAGCGTGGCAATCCACATGGGATCCAGCGGGTTAATACCGACAGTTGGGGCGACCATCACCGCCAGCATGGCCGGGTACAGGCCGGCACAGCCGTTCTGACCAATCGTGGCGCCAAAAGAGGCGGCAAAACTGGCAATGGATTCAGGTACACCCAGACGACGGGTTTGTGCTTCAACGTTCAGCGGGATGGACGCGGCGCTGGAACGGCTGGTGAAAGCGAAAGTCAGGACAGGCCAGACTTTGCGGAAGTATTTCAGCGGGCTAACGCCGTTAACTCCCAGCAGGATCCCGTGTACCACAAACATAATGCCCAGACCGAGATACGAAGCGACGACGAAGCTGCCAAGCTTGATGATGTCCTGCAGGTTGGAGCCTGCAACCACTTTAGTCATCAGCGCCAGAACACCGTACGGCGTTAACTGCATAACCAGACGGACCAGCTTCATCACCCAGCTTTGCAGGGTATCGATAGCGACCAGAACACGCTCGCCTTTTGGGGCGTCATCTTTCAGCAGTTTCAGTGCGGCTACACCGAGGAATGCTGCGAAGATAACCACGCTGATAATTGACGTCGGGTTCGCTCCGGTCAGATCGGCAAACGGGTTTTTCGGGATGAACGACAGCACCAGTTGCGGAACGCTGAGGTCGGCTACTTTGCCAACATAATTGGTTTCAATGGCATTCAGGCGTGCGGTTTCAGCCCCGCCTTGTACCAGACCTTCGGCGGTCAGGCCGAACAGGTTGGTCACCAGAACACCTACCAGCGCGGCAATCAGCGTGGTAAACAGCAGCGTGCCGATGGTCAGGAAGCTAATTTTACCTAACTGAGAGGCGTTGTGCAGACGCGCAACGGCACTGAGAATAGAGGCAAAGACCAGCGGCATAACAATCATTTGCAGCAACTGGACGTAACCGTTGCCGACAATGTTGAACCACTGTACGGAATCTTTAAGAACCTGGCTGTCGGAGCCATAAATGGTGTGCAGCGCGAGGCCGAACACCACACCCATGACCAGACCGACCAGTACTTTTTTTGCCAGACTCCACTGTTTGTGACGGGCTTGCGCCAGCACGAACAGCAGCACTACGAACACGATAATGTTCGCGATTAATGGAAAGTTCATCCCCGTTCTCCTGATCTTATTATGCGGATCACCGTACGATGGTGATTCAGTTGGCGCAAGATTAGCAGAACTGTGACATGCCTCTTATATTCAAATGGAATTGTTTATGCCAAAAATGACATTTCGGCTGATTTATTAGTCAACCTGGTGCGTTATGAAACGATTAAACTGCATTTGTAGCGTATTTATCATTTGCGATGACCAGCGTACTGCACTGTTTTCTTGTACGGTCTGTGGCATCCAGATGGCCCAGGCAAACAGCGCCATACACAGGAATCGCTCCAGTTGATTCCCTTTTTGCGGCACAAGGATCGGCAGGCGAAAGCGCCAGCGACAGGGCCAAAGCAGGGGGACGCCTGCCGGGGTCAGCATGTCGGCCAGAATGTGGCTGAGATAACCGAGAACCATGCCCTGTAAGGCATCAGCTGGAATTATCCAGGTATCAGGGACTTTCAGGTAAAACGTGGCCAGCAGGGCAAAGACTGCCAGCAGGCTATGCGTAAACCCGCGATGGCCAAATGCGCGGGCAATGGGTTTCGATATCCACTTCAGACGCTGTCCGAGCAGAGATTTTGGATGATCGATATCCGGTAGCAGACATGTCAAAATGGCTGAAGGAACAATATGCCACCAGTCACCCTGCGCAAGAACGGGCGTTAGCTCGGCATTTTTGGCAAATACCGCACAGGCAATAGAAAAAAGAAGGTGGCCTTCCGCCGTCATGATAAAACCCAATAAACTGTCGATTCATACAGTATAGGGGTTTTATACAGTAGGCGGAAGAGGTGACGTTGTAACCCTTTGTCACAAGTGCGACATTACCGCGCCAGCCAACCACCATCCACGGCCAGCGTATAACCATGAATATAGTCAGAGGCTGAACTTGCGAGGAAAACGACCGGGCCTTTCAGATCGTCTGGCTTTCCCCAGCGTCCGGCTGGAATACGATCGATAATCTCCTGATTGCGCTCGCTGTCTTCACGTAGTTGCTGCGTGTTATTGGTCGCCATATAGCCTGGCGCAATAGCGTTGACATTAATACCTTGTGCAGCCCATTCATTAGCCAGCAGGCGGGTGATACCCAGTACACCGCTTTTCGATGCGGTATAGGAAGGAACGCGGATCCCGCCCTGAAATGAGAGCATTGAGGCAATATTAATTATTTTCCCACCGTTACCCTGCACCACAAACTGGCGCGCCACGGCCTGCGACAGAAAGAACACGGATTTGAGATTCAGGTTCATCACGTCATCCCAGTCTTTTTCGCTGAAGTCCAGCGCATCCTGGCGACGTATGGTGCCCGCATTATTGACCAGAATATCGATCCGACCAAATGCCTCCACCGTTTGTGTCACAATGCTGGCGAGTACGTCCTGTTGGCTGAGATCGGCCTGAATCGCCATAAAACGTCGACCGAGCGCGTTAATTTTCTCTGCGGTTTCATGCGGGGTTTTACGATTCACTCCGACCACATCACAGCCAGCTTCAGCCAGCGCCAGTGCCATACCTTGTCCAAGGCCGGTATCACATCCGGTGACGATGGCAACTTTACCTGCGAGACGAAAAGCGTCCTGAATCATATTCACCTCAATTATTCATTCCATTCACACTTTACCATGCGGAAAGAATAGGAGAGGCTGAGCAGAAATACAATTAAAATGAAACACCGTTTTAAAAAAACAATCTCACGGGCAATGATTCGCATTGCCCGTGAGAGGATTAGCCGCGCAGATGAACGGCTGTAAGTTCGGTGAGCGAGGACAGTTTTACGTCGGCCAGTACATAGCGAGGATCGTCCTGATTTTCATGTGCAGGCACCACGATAGAGCGCATGCGAGCCGCTTTCGAGGCGATCATGCCGTTGACTGAATCTTCCAGGGCAACGCAACTCAAAGGATCAATGCCCAGTTTCGCTGCGCAATCGAGATACACCTGCGGGTGCGGTTTGCTGTAGGGAAGTTTCTCTGCGGAGGCCAGTGCATCGAAGCTGTCGCGTAAACCAAACATGGTCAGCACTTTTTCCAGCATATGCAACGGTGATGCGGATGCCAGCCCGACCAAAAGTCCCTGCGATTTGCACAACGCCACGGCTTCACGTACGCCAGGCAGCAGCGGTCTTGTTTCTTCAACTAACGCAATAGCCCGCGTGATGATACGTTCAGTCACTTCCTGACGTGTGGGGCCATTCCACGGTTGCTGCGCAAACCACAAATCAACCACCATGTCGATGCGTAAGCCAAGGGTATCGGGAAGCTCATGGCGGCGAGTGATATCAACGCCTAAACTTGCCATCACATCCAGTTCGGCCTGATCCCAGAGCGGTTCTGAATCGACCAGTAATCCATCCATATCGAAAATTGCAGCAAGAATTTGACGCGGGGTTGACATCACAACCTCTCCTTTAGGGTGATAAAAGGGATTTCGAGCCAGTCATAACAGGCTCTGAGCGTTCATTATGGCTAATTCTCTATTATACCGCCTTTAAAGATCAGGCGAAAACGGTTATCAACGGGTAAACTTAGGCCAAAATGACACGTCTTTATCAAGGGGAACTCATGACGTATCAACAAGCTGGACGCATTGCCGTCTTGAAAAGGCTGGTGGGATGGGTGATTTTCATTCCAGCGCTGATTTCAACACTGGTTTCTGTACTGAAGTTTATGTATGCGCACAGCGAAAAGCAGGAGGGGATTAATGCGGTGATGCTCGATTTTGCCCATGTAATGATCGACATGATGCGGGTGAACACCCCCTTTCTTAACGTATTTTGGTATAACTCGCCGACACCCGATTTTCAAAGTGGACTCAATTTCGTTTTTTGGCTGATTTTCATCCTGATTTTTGTCGGCTTAGCGTTGCAGGATTCAGGTGCAAGAATGAGCCGTCAGGCGCGTTTTTTACGCGAAGGTGTTGAGGATCAACTGATTCTGGAACAGGCCAAAGGCAGTGAAGGGTTATCACGCGCACAAATTGAATCACGTATCGTGGTACCGCACCATACGATCTTTTTACAAATTTTTCCGCTGTATATATTGCCGGTGATCGTTATCGTCATCGGCTACTTCTTCTTCTCATTACTGGGCTTTTTGTAAGCGTTGAAACATCAGGCCTGCCGCATTGTGTAACGTCAGGCCTGATAAGCGCGTTGTTAAGCCGCCAGTAACCTATCCATCGCTTTCTGCGCCACAACCAGATGCTGCCCTCCGAACAGAATAGCCCGATTCAGCAGCGTATAGAGCTGGTAGACAGGCTGTCTGTCAAGAAAATCCAGGGGGAGCGGCGAGACGGACTGATAACCATCATAAATTTGCGGCGGCTGCTCGGTATGTAACGGCAGCATTGCCAGATCGCACTCTCTGTCTCCCCAGTAGCAGGCAGGGTCGAAGATGTAAGGACCGTTCGGGCCGAGCGCGCAGTTTCCCGACCACAAATCCCCATGCAGGAGAGACGGCTGCGGCTGATGGGACGAGAGGCGTTGCTGAACATGCTCGACAATGGCGTCAATATTGCCAAACGCAATACCTTTTTCAGCGGCGAGTTCCAGTTGCCAGCCAATGCGCTGCTCGGCAAAAAAAGTTGACCAGCGACGTTGCCAGGCATTGGGTTGCGGCGTGGTCGAGAGCGCATTGTCAAAGTCGAGTCCGAACTGCGGCTGATCGCTCCATTCATGCAAATGCGCAAGCTGTTGGCCGAGGATAAATGCATTGTGCGCGTCAAGCGGACGGGGAGGGAGGAAGTCCATCACCAGGAAACTGTAATCTCTGTCTGCGCCTACCGCCCAAACTTTCGGTACAGATACGGTTTGACTGCGGGAAAGTAGCTCCAGTTGATCGGCTTCCGCCGTAAAGCCGGTCAACAGCTCTCTTTCATCGCATTTGACGAAAAAATCGCGCCCCGCATAGCGTAAATGCCATGCGGCGTGGATCTCTCCGCCGGGCAGTTCATTACGCAGTTCGATTTCGCCTTCACCTAATTGCTCGCTTAAAAGACGACTGATAGCCTGCCACATGATGTCTCTCCCCATGTTGTCTGCCAGATCATAAGGTTAGCGCAAGAATGCGGTTAAAAAACACGAACTGACGCACACCACGGACGCGTCATCGCTGGAAAGGCACTTAATGTTTGTCGTTCTTCTTCATCTCGCACAGTTGTGGAGACGTCTGTTTGCACATGATTCACTTCTTTGTAATCACGTGATTTTTTATCATAGACGTATAACAACCATGCCGACAGTTTTACCGGAAAATCCCCCTTCCTGGTAAGAAGGGGGACGGTGGCATTACTGCGCAAGGTATGCATATATTTTTTGCGTATCGTCCAAAGCGCACAGACGCGTCCCCTGATTCAGGGTTGCTGCGCTACCGGCGGCAACCCCGAAACGAACAATATCGTCAAAAGGTGCGTTGTCAGCCAGTTTAAGCGTCATGGCGCCGACCATGCTGTCGCCTGCGCCTACGGTACTTTGACTTTTCACCGGTGGTGGAACCACCTGGACGCAGGTGTCGCGATCAACGCCCAGCGCCCCTTGTGGCCCAAGAGAGACCACGACGCGATGTGCTTTACCCGATTGCACAATCTCCTGCGCGGCTTTACGCACGTCATCAGGTTGGGTGAGTTCGCGGTTCACCAGCGCGCTCAGTTCTTTAAGGTTGGGTTTGACCAGTTCGATATTGCCGATGGCTAACGCCGCCGTTAGCGCCTCGCCTGAGCTATCGACGATGCAGCGAATACCCTGTTTTTGTGCTGAGGTAACGAGTCGGGTCAGCTTCTCAAGTTGTACGCCAGGCGGCAAACTGCCGCTAATCACCAGCAGCGCGCCGGACTCAATTTCCAGCACCTGATCCTGAAGCTGATAGAACTCATCATCGGTCAGCGCAGCCCCGGGCATAACGAAGCGATACTGCTCACCGCTGGACTCAACGTGGACGTGCAGATTTTGGCGGGTCCAGTCTTTGGCTTCGACTGTAGAGACGGGAACATTTTCGTCGGCGAGCAATGCAACAAGATGCTCACCCGTGGCCCCGCCCGCGGGGAAGATAGCCGTCGCAGTACCGCCAAGATGCGCTATTGCACGAGCGACGTTGATACCGCCGCCACCGGGTTCAAAAACCGGCGAGGTACAGCGAAGTTTACCCTCAGGGTAGATTTGCGGAGTAATTGTTGCGCTATCGAGAGAGGGCGCAAGTGTTAACGTATAGATACGTACCATCTTTACCTCCTGTTAGGCTGCCTTCAGTCTGGCACTTAACATCCCGAAAGTGAAGTAATTAACAACATGATTTTTCATATCTTTATTTAAAATTATCGGGTCAAAGTTATATAAATAAAATATCGATTTAAGAACGCTCTTATTCAAAAAATGAAATAAGAATTTATTGCTATGTTATTCGAGTCTTTTTATAATTTGTTACCTTTCAAGGGTCTTTTGTCATTGATCCATATGAAAGTTTCCGAGACCGTTATGGTCTCTTTTTTTGTTGTACGGACTCTTAATAAATGAAGCTTTTGAAGACAGTGCCCACAGCATTCATGCTGATGGGAGGCCTGCTTGCGTCAATGCATGCTGCCGCCGATGATTCCGTTTTTACTGTCATGGATGATCCTTCCAGCGCGAAAAAACCCTTTGAAGGTAACCTGAACGCGGGATATCTCGCCCAGTCAGGCAACACAAAAAGTTCTTCTTTAACTGCAGACACCAACATGACCTGGTATGGTCAAACTACAGCGTGGTCTCTGTGGGGAAATGCCAGCAACACCTCCTCAAATGATGAGCGTTCATCAGAGAAATATGCCGTAGGGGGCCGTAGTCGTTACAACATGACCGACTATGACTATCTCTTTGGGCAGGCAAGCTGGTTGACCGACCGCTACAACGGTTATCGCGAGCGTGACGTACTGACCGCAGGTTACGGTCGTCAGTTCCTTAATGGGCCGGTGCACAGCTTCCGTTTTGAATTCGGTCCTGGTGTTCGTTATGACGAGCACACTGATGGCACCACCGAAACGCAGCCGTTGGGCTATGCGTCCGGGGCGTATGCGTGGCAGATGACGGATAACACCAAATTTACTCAGGGTGTATCGGTATTCGGTGCTGACGATACGACACTCAACTCTGAAACGGCTTTGAACGTTGCCATCAATGAACACTTCGGGTTAAAGGTGGCTTACAACGTGACCTGGAACTCTGAACCGCCGGCAACGGCGCCGGAGCATACCGATCGTCGAACGACTGTTTCGCTCGGTTATCGTATGTAATGACAAGCCGGGTCAAATAATTGGCCCGGTTTTCCCAATTAAAGTTAAGTTTATTTAATATTTAATCTACGTTTTATTTTTACCACGTACCAATAACGCGCTATTTTTCAGGTAAATTCTATTTAATAGATAAATAAACGGAACCGTACTGCCGGTGCCAATAATTTAACCCCAGATCATTGCGGCCCAACGCAGCATCAGCATGGCCGCACAAATAACAAGCAGAATCACAACTATTTTCCAGTGTTTCTTCGCAAAGCGATTTGTTGGCATAGTTCTTTCCCGCTCATATTCGATGACTTTCGGCAAGTGTAACAAAGACGTCAGGGTGTCAGTGAATTGATTTACATCATACAGTGCGCGTTGATTGCTGCTTTGATCGGCTCGTAACACCGTGTACACTGTCAACGGTGTTATCAAAAAAAGGGCGTAGGTCCAGCGTCGCCACCAAGGCGACCCGTGACATATTTCGCAGAGTGAAGCGGGAATCAGCCCACACCTTTTTGATAATTTTAAATATTGAATCTTTGTATGTGCTCTTACGTGTGGGGCACCACTGCAAATAAGGATATAACATGCCTGTTATTACTCTTCCTGATGGCAGCCAACGCCATTACGACCACGCTGTAAGCCCCATGGATGTTGCGCTGGACATCGGTCCAGGTCTGGCGAAAGCCACGATTGCTGGCCGTGTTAACGGTGAGCTGGTAGATGCTTCCGATCTGATTGAACATGATGCGAAGCTCTCCATCATCACCGCGAAGGATGAAGAAGGTCTGGAGATCATTCGTCACTCCTGTGCGCACCTGTTAGGGCACGCGATCAAACAACTCTGGCCGCACACCAAAATGGCGATCGGACCGGTTGTTGACAACGGTTTTTACTACGATATCGATCTTGACCGTACGTTAACCCAGGAAGACGTCGACGCGCTCGAGAAGCGGATGCACGAGCTCGCTGAGAAAAACTACGATGTCATTAAGAAGAAAGTCAGCTGGTACGAAGCGCGTGAAACCTTCGTGAAGCGTGGCGAGACCTATAAAGTCTCTATTCTTGATGAAAACATTGCCCATGATGACAAGCCTGGCTTGTACCATCATGAAGAATATGTCGATATGTGCCGTGGCCCGCACGTGCCGAACATGCGTTTCTGCCATCACTTCAAACTGATGAAGACCGCAGGGGCATACTGGCGTGGCGACAGCAATAATAAGATGCTGCAGCGTATTTATGGTACTGCATGGGCAGATAAAAAAGCCCTCAACGCCTACCTGCAACGTCTGGAAGAAGCCGCCAAACGCGATCACCGTAAAATCGGTAAACAGCTTGACCTGTATCATATGCAGGAAGAAGCGCCGGGTATGGTGTTCTGGCACAATGATGGCTGGACTATCTTCCGTGAACTGGAAGTCTTCGTTCGTTCGAAACTGAAAGAATATCAGTATCAGGAAGTTAAAGGTCCGTTCATGATGGACCGCGTGCTGTGGGAAAAAACAGGTCACTGGGATAACTACAAAGATGCGATGTTCACGACGTCTTCAGAGAACCGTGAATACTGCATTAAGCCCATGAACTGCCCGGGCCACGTACAGATCTTTAATCAGGGTCTGAAATCTTATCGCGATCTGCCGCTGCGTATGGCTGAGTTTGGTAGCTGCCACCGTAACGAGCCGTCAGGCGCGCTGCACGGTCTGATGCGTGTTCGTGGCTTCACTCAGGATGATGCGCATATCTTCTGTACTGAAGAACAGATCCGTGATGAAGTTAACGCTTGTATTCGTATGGTCTACGATATGTACAGCACCTTTGGCTTCGAGAAGATCGTCGTCAAACTGTCCACTCGCCCCGAAAAACGTATCGGTAGCGATGAAATGTGGGACCGTGCTGAAGCTGACCTGGCCGTTGCGTTGGAAGAAAACAACATCCCGTTTGAGTTCCAACTGGGTGAGGGCGCATTCTACGGTCCGAAAATTGAATTTACCCTGTATGACTGCCTCGATCGTGCATGGCAGTGCGGTACTGTACAGCTGGACTTCTCTCTGCCGTCCCGTTTAAGCGCCTCTTATGTTGGCGAAAACAACGAGCGTCAGGTGCCGGTTATGATTCACCGCGCAATTCTTGGGTCGATGGAACGTTTCATCGGTATTCTGACCGAAGAGTTTGCTGGCTTCTTCCCGACCTGGCTTGCGCCGGTTCAGGTTGTGGTCATGAACATTACCGATTCTCAGTCTGAATACGTTAACGAATTAACGCAGAAACTACAAAATGCGGGCATTCGTGTAAAAGCAGACTTGAGAAATGAGAAGATTGGCTTTAAAATCCGCGAGCACACTTTACGTCGTGTCCCTTACATGTTGGTCTGTGGCGACAAAGAGGTTGAAGCAGGCAAAGTTGCCGTGCGCACCCGTCGTGGCAAAGACTTGGGCAGCCTGGACGTAAATGAAGTGATTGAGAAGCTGCAACAAGAGATTCGCAGCCGCAGTCTTCAACAACTGGAGGAATAAGGTATTAAAGGCGGAAAACGAGTTCAAACGGCACGTCCGAATCGTATTAATGGCGAGATTCGCGCCCTGGAAGTTCGCTTAACAGGTCTGGAAGGCGAAGCTTTGGGTATTGTGAGTCTGAGAGAAGCAATCGAAAAAGCTGAAGAAGCTGGAGTAGATTTAGTTGAAATCAGCCCTAACGCCGAACCGCCAGTTTGTCGTATTATGGACTACGGCAAGTTCCTTTATGAAAAGAGTAAGTCTTCTAAGGAACAGAAGAAAAAGCAAAAAGTTATCCAGGTTAAGGAAATTAAATTCCGTCCTGGCACCGACGATGGCGATTACCAGGTAAAACTCCGCAGCCTGGTACGCTTTCTGGAAGATGGCGATAAGGCTAAGATCACGCTGCGTTTTCGCGGCCGTGAGATGGCCCACCAACAGATCGGTATGGAAGTGCTCAACCGCGTCCGTGACGATCTGAGTGAACTGGCAGTAGTCGAATCCTTCCCTACGAAGATCGAAGGCCGTCAGATGATCATGGTGCTCGCTCCTAAGAAGAAACAGTAAGGCCTTCAAGTAGCAATGTCTGTGGAGCCTGCGGGTTCCACAGCCGTTGTTCGCCTACGTTTCGTTTATTAACAATGCGAAGTGGAAGTTATTAAAATGCCAAAAATTAAGACCGTACGCGGTGCTGCTAAGCGCTTCAAAAAAACCGGTGGTGGTGGATTTAAGCGTAAGCACGCAAACCTGCGTCATATTCTGACCAAAAAATCTACTAAGCGTAAACGTCACCTGCGTCCAAAAGGCCTGGTTTCTAAAGGCGATCTGGGTCTGGTTATCGCGTGCCTGCCGTACGCATAAGCCGTTAACGTTTAATTAATTTTTTACTAAGAATATAGATACAGGAGAGCACATATGGCTCGCGTAAAACGTGGTGTAGTTGCCCGTGCACGTCACAAGAAAATTTTGAAACAAGCTAAAGGCTACTACGGTGCGCGTTCTCGCGTATACCGCGTTGCCTTCCAGGCTGTTATCAAAGCTGGTCAGTACGCTTATCGTGACCGTCGTCAGAAAAAGCGTCAGTTCCGTCAACTGTGGATTGCGCGTATCAACGCAGCAGCACGTCAGAACGGTATTTCTTACAGCAAATTCATCAACGGCCTGAAAAAAGCCTCTGTTGAAATCGACCGTAAGATCCTGGCTGACATCGCAGTATTCGACAAAGTAGCGTTCACCGCTCTGGTCGAAAAAGCGAAAGCAGCTCTGGCATAAGCCGGTGAAAAGAGGGAGCCTGGCTCCCTCTCTTTTATTGTAGCGCAATCAATTAGTTGACATTTTACCCGTAAGCCTTTTCAATAAAGGTTGTCCGGTTTTTACCACATAAGGTAATGCAAGCATGAATGCTGCTATTTTCCGCTTCTTCTTTTACTTTAGCACCTGAATCCAGGAGGCTTGCGCGTGAAAGAAGAAACGGAAAACAGCGCCTAAAAGCCTCCCTGGTGGAGGCTTTTTTTATACGCGTCATCCTTCAAGTTGTCTCTGTGTTGGCTGCATTCGCTCACCCCAGTCACGTACTGATGTACGCTCCTGAGGATTTGCTCTTTTGCCGCCTTGATACAACCTGAATGATTTTGCGTATAGACGAGCGACTAGTGAATATCGCCACATAACGAGGAAAACCATGTCACATCTCGCAGAGCTGGTTGCCAGTGCAACGGCCGCCATTAACCAGGCTTCAGATGTTGCCGCGTTAGACAATGTCCGCGTCGAATATTTGGGCAAGAAAGGGCACTTGACCCTTCAAATGACAACCCTGCGCGAGCTGCCGCCAGAAGAGCGTCCGGCAGCAGGTGCGGTGATAAACGAAGCCAAAGAGCAGGTACAGCAAGCGCTGAACGCACGTAAAGCCGAATTAGAAAGTGCTGCGCTGAATGCCCGTCTGGCTGAAGAAACGATCGATATCTCTCTGCCGGGACGTCGTATCGAAAATGGCGGTCTGCATCCGGTAACACGTACTATCGATCGTATTGAAAGCTTCTTCGGTGAGTTGGGCTTTACCGTGGCGACCGGTCCGGAAATCGAAGATGACTATCATAACTTCGACGCACTGAATATTCCTGGCCATCACCCGGCGCGTGCTGACCACGACACTTTCTGGTTTGACGCGACCCGTCTGCTGCGTACGCAGACTTCCGGCGTGCAGATCCGCACCATGAAAGAAAAACAGCCGCCGATCCGTATCATCGCCCCTGGGCGCGTATACCGTAACGATTACGATCAGACGCACACCCCAATGTTCCATCAGATGGAAGGGCTGATTGTTGATACCAACATCAACTTCACCAACCTGAAAGGTACGCTGCACGATTTCCTGCGCAACTTCTTTGAAGAAGACCTGCAGGTTCGCTTCCGTCCTTCTTACTTCCCGTTCACCGAACCTTCTGCGGAAGTTGATGTGATGGGCAAAAATGGCAAATGGCTGGAAGTGCTGGGCTGCGGGATGGTTCACCCGAACGTGCTGCGCAACGTGGGTATCGATCCGGAAATCTACTCCGGCTTTGCATTCGGTATGGGTATGGAGCGTCTGACCATGCTGCGTTATGGCGTGACCGATCTGCGTTCTTTCTTCGAAAACGATCTGCGTTTCCTCAAACAGTTTAAATAAAGGCAGGATAAAACAATGAAATTCAGTGAACTGTGGTTACGCGAATGGGTAAACCCGGCGATTGATAGCGATGCGCTGTCAAACCAAATCACGATGGCGGGTCTGGAAGTTGACGGTGTGGAACCTGTTTCGGGCGCGTTCAACGGCGTTGTGGTGGGTGAAGTGGTTGAGTGCGCTCAGCACCCGAACGCTGACAAACTGCGCGTCACCAAAGTGAATGTAGGCGGTGACCGCCTGTTGGATATCGTCTGTGGTGCGCCGAACTGCCGTCAGGGCCTGAAAGTGGCGGTGGCAACCGTGGGCGCCGTACTGCCAGGCGACTTTAAAATTAAAGCAGCGAAACTGCGCGGTGAACCGTCTGAAGGCATGCTGTGCTCGTTCTCCGAGCTGGGTATTTCCGACGACCATAGCGGCATTATCGAACTGCCCGCCGATGCGCCAATTGGCGCCGATATCCGCGAATATCTGAAGCTTGACGACAACACTATCGAAATCAGCGTTACGCCGAACCGCGCCGACTGCCTGGGTATCATCGGCGTGGCACGTGATGTTGCCGTACTGAACCAGGCTCCGCTGGTTGAACCTGAAATGGCGCCAGTAGCCGCAACCATTAGCGATGTCCTGCCGATTCAGGTCGACGCGGTGGAAGCCTGCCCACGCTATCTGGGGCGCGTGGTGAAAGGCATCAACGTTAAAGCGCCAACCCCGCTGTGGATGAAAGAAAAACTGCGTCGCTGCGGCATCCGCTCTATCGATGCCGTGGTTGACGTAACGAACTATGTGCTGCTCGAACTGGGTCAGCCGATGCACGCGTTCGACAAAGACCGCATTGAAGGCGGGATTGTTGTCCGGATGGCAAAAGAGGGGGAAACCCTGGTTCTGCTGGACGGCAGCGAAGCTAAACTGCATGCGGATACGCTGGTGATTGCCGACCATAACAAAGCGCTGGCCATGGGCGGCATCTTTGGTGGCGAACATTCCGGCGTGAATGATGAAACGCAAAACGTCCTGCTGGAATGCGCGTTCTTCAGTCCGCTGTCTATTACCGGTCGCGCACGTCGTCATGGCCTGCACACCGATGCTTCTCACCGCTATGAGCGTGGTGTCGATCCTGCGCTGCAGTACAAAGCGATGGAGCGTGCTACCCGTTTGCTGATTGATATCTGCGGCGGTGAAGCCGGTCCAATTATTGATGTAACCAACGAAGCGACGCTGCCAAAACGCGCGACCATTACGCTGCGCCGCAGCAAACTGGATCGTCTGATCGGACATCATATTGCTGATGACCAGGTGAGTGATATTCTGCGTCGTCTGGGTTGTGACGTCACGGAAGGTCAGGATGAGTGGAAAGCGGTAGCGCCGAGCTGGCGTTTCGATATGGAAATCGAAGAAGACCTGGTCGAAGAAGTTGCCCGCGTTTACGGTTATGACAATATCCCGAATACGCCAATTCAGGCAGGTCTGATCATGGGTACGCATCGTGAAGCGGATTTATCGCTGAAACGTGTAAAAACCATGCTGAATGACAAAGGCTACCAGGAAGTTATCACCTACAGCTTTGTCGACCCGAAAATTCAGGCATTGCTGCATCCGGGTGAAGAATCGCTGCTGCTGCCAAGCCCAATTTCTGTTGATATGTCGGCAATGCGCTTGTCGCTGTGGACCGGTTTGCTGTCAACGGTGGTGTATAACCAGAACCGTCAGCAGAACCGTGTGCGTATTTTTGAAACGGGTTTACGTTTCGTACCGGATACGCAGGCCAACCTCGGGATCCGTCAGGATCTGATGCTGGCAGGCGTGATCTGCGGTAATCGTCATGATGAACACTGGAATCTGGCAAAAGAGACCGTTGATTTCTATGATTTGAAAGGCGATCTGGAAGCGGTTCTCGACTTGACCGGCAAACTGGCGGACATTCAGTTCAAAGCTGAAGCGAATCCAGCACTGCATCCGGGTCAGTCTGCGGCGATTTATCTGAAAGGTGAACGTATTGGTTTCATTGGGGTTGTTCATCCTGAGCTGGAACGTAAACTGGATCTGAACGGTCGCACTCTGGTGTTTGAACTGGAGTGGAACAAGCTCGCAGACCGCGTGGTGCCTCAGGCGCGTGAAGTTTCTCGCTTCCCAGCGAACCGTCGCGACATCGCAGTCGTTGTGGCAGAAAACGTTCCCGCTGCGGATATTTTATCCGAGTGTAAGAAAGTTGGCGTAAATCAGGTAGTTGGCGTAAACTTATTTGACGTGTACCGCGGTAAGGGTGTTGCGGAGGGCTATAAGAGCCTCGCTATCAGCCTGATCCTTCAGGATACCAGCCGTACACTTGAAGAAGAGGAGATTGCCGCTACCGTCGCCAAATGTGTAGAGGCATTAAAAGAGCGATTCCAGGCATCATTGAGGGATTGAACCTATGGCGCTTACAAAAGCTGAAATGTCAGAATATCTGTTTGATAAGCTTGGGCTTAGCAAGCGGGATGCCAAAGAACTGGTCGAGCTGTTTTTCGAAGAGATTCGTCGTGCTCTGGAAAATGGTGAGCAGGTAAAACTCTCTGGTTTTGGTAACTTCGATCTGCGTGATAAGAATCAACGTCCGGGACGTAACCCGAAAACGGGCGAAGATATTCCCATTACAGCACGGCGCGTGGTGACCTTCAGACCCGGACAGAAGTTAAAAAGTCGGGTTGAAAACGCAACGCCCAAAGAAGAGTGATTTAACGATTCGTTAAACCACTTGCGTTGCCATCAAAGCGGCAGCGTAAAGCATGACGTATATAACTAAAAAGGCCGCTCTGCGGCCTTTTTCCTTTTCACTACCGAAACAGCACCGTAGAATCACCCCCATCTCTTTTCAGCAGAATGGAAAACATGCTGACTTTCGCCCATCAACAGCAGCGACGAAACGTGCGCTGGATACTGTCACTGTCAGTGCTGATGTTACTGGCAACGATTTTAAGCCTGTGCGCAGGAGAACAGTGGATCGCTCCTGGCGACTGGTTCAGCGCCCGCGGCGATCTGTTCGTCTGGCAAATCCGCTTTCCTCGTACCCTCGCCGTTTTGCTGGTAGGCGCTGCGTTGGCTTTATCCGGTGCGGTAATGCAGGCCCTCTTTGAAAATCCACTCGCGGAACCGGGTCTACTGGGCGTGTCTAACGGCGCAGGTGTAGGACTCATTGCTGCTGTGCTGCTCGGGCAGGGGCAGCTTCCCGGCTGGGCGTTGGGCTTATGTGCCATCGCCGGGGCGCTGATTATTACTCTCATTCTGTTACGCTTTGCCCGTCGTCATTTGTCTACCAGTCGCTTGCTGCTGGCGGGAGTGGCGCTGGGCATTATCTGTAGCGCGTTGATGACGTGGGCCATCTATTTTTCCACCTCTTTTGACTTACGACAACTGATGTACTGGATGATGGGGGGCTTTGGCGGCGTCGACTGGCATCAGGCCTGGCTGATGGTGGCGTTGATCCCCGTACTGATATGGATCTGCTGTCAGTCTCAGCCGATGAATATGCTGGCGCTGGGGGAAACTTCTGCGCGCCAACTGGGGTTACCATTATGGTTCTGGCGCAATCTGCTGGTGGTCGCCACAGGATGGATGGTCGGCGTAAGCGTGGCTCTGGCGGGTGCGATTGGTTTTATTGGGTTGGTTATCCCCCACATTTTGCGGTTGTGTGGTTTAACCGATCACCGTGTTCTCCTGCCTGGCTGCGCGTTGGCTGGCGCAATCGCATTATTGTTTGCTGATGTTGTCGCGCGTTTGGTCTTGGCTTCGGCTGAACTGCCCATCGGCGTGGTGACGGCTACCATGGGAGCACCGGTATTTATCTGGCTATTGTTGAAAGCCGCGCGCTAGAAAGCGTTGGTTCGGTCTATGATTAAAAACTGAAAATCAACCTGTTGTTCTGGAGATGCTATGCAAGACACTATCCTCAATACAGAAGTGACGACCATTGACGGCGAGGCGACTACGCTGCAACCGTATTCCGGCAATGTACTGTTAATCGTCAACGTTGCTTCAAAATGTGGACTGACGCCGCAATACGAACAACTGGAGAACCTGCAGAAAGCCTGGCATCAGCAGGGCTTCAATGTGCTTGGTTTTCCCTGCAATCAGTTTCTGGGCCAGGAACCGGGCAGCGAAGACGAAATCAAAACGTACTGCAGTATGACCTGGGGCGTTACTTTCCCGATGTTCAGCAAGATTGACGTCAACGGCGAGGGGCGTCATCCGCTGTATCAGAAGCTGATTGATGCCGCGCCAACGGCTGTGGCGCCAGCAGACAGTGGATTCTATGAACGTATGGCCAGTAAAGGCCGGGCGCCGCTCTACCCGGACGATATCCTGTGGAACTTTGAGAAGTTTTTAGTGGGACGGGATGGGCAAGTACTGCAACGATTCTCTCCGGATATGACGCCTGAGGATCCGATGCTGGTGCAAAGCATCAAGAAGGCGCTGGCAAACTAATGTCTCGATTGATGCAGCTACAGGATGTAGCGGAATCGACCCGGCTCGGCCCGCTTTCTGGCGAAATAAAAGCAGGAGAAATCCTGCATTTGGTGGGGCCTAACGGTGCGGGGAAAAGTACTCTGTTGGCGCGTATGGCGGGTTTGACGACCGGGGAGGGCAGCATCACCTTCGGCGACATGCCGCTTGAAGAGTGGCCGGCAGCAAAGCTGGCGCAATATCGTGCTTATCTTGCGCAACAGCAAAACCCGCCTTTTGCCATGCCGGTCTGGCATTTTCTGATGCTGCATCAACCCGACAAAGCGCGTGCCGATCTGTTACAGGAGGTCGCCGATGCGCTTGGTCTGGGGGATAAGCTGGGGCGTGGCGTCAATCAACTCTCCGGCGGTGAGTGGCAGCGTGTGCGCCTGGCGGCCGTTATTTTGCAAATTTGCCCGCAAGCTAATCCATTCGGTCAGCTTTTACTGTTGGATGAGCCGATGAACAGCCTGGACGTCGCGCAACAAAACGCCCTGGACAGGTTGTTGGGCCAGCTGTGTTTGCAGGGAATAGCGATTGTGATGAGCAGCCATGACCTCAATCATACCTTGCGCCATGCGCATAAGGCCTGGTTGCTCAAACGTGGGAAGCTGCTTGCCAGTGGCTCACGTGATACGGTCCTGACACCAGCTAATCTGTCTGCGGCTTACGGCGTGAACTTCCGTCGTTTGGATATCGAAGGTCACAGAATGCTCATATCAACCACTTAAGTTAAATGGGTTCTTGAAAATCCTGTAATTTCCACGCTAAATTGGCATAAAAATAAAATCCAGAGGATTCGTCCTGAATGCGCTTTTGGCTCCTTTTCATCACAGCATTGTTTTTGGCGGGCTGCAGCAGCCATCGTGCTCCTGCGCCAAATGCCCATTTGTCGAATTCTATCGCCGTGATCGCCGGTCTTAATGACCAGCTACAAACCTGGCATGGTACACCTTATCGTTATGGTGGTATGAGCCGTAGCGGGGTGGATTGCTCAGGGTTTGTTTTGATGACGATGCGGGATAAATTCGATCTACAACTCCCGCGCGATACGCGCATGCAATCAAAGATTGGTACCGAAATCGATAAAGATGATTTGCTGCCAGGCGATCTGGTTTTCTTTAAAACCGGATCCGGAGAAAGTGGTCTGCATGTCGGCATTTACGACACCAATAATCAATTTATTCATGCCTCAACCAGCCGCGGAGTGATGCGCTCGTCACTGGATAATGTCTACTGGCGTAAAAACTTCTGGCAGGCTCGACGTATTTAATCCTCACAACTGACGAGGCTGCTAACGACTGTGCAGCCTCGACATTTTCATTTGAATGCTAACTGTTATTACTGCTTCCGCCGATCAATAACCCTGTGTGTTAAGAGTGTATCTTGCTAAAAATATGATTTATGCCGGGATATTAAAAAGTGCAAAGCTGGATATTCGCTTATAATCACGATAAGCTAAAAAAAAGGATTCGATTTACTGGCTATAAAGGGACAAATGAAAGAGCCTCTACTTGCATCAGCAGTAACGTATTTCTCCATCCTTTGCTACAGGATGCCGGATAACACCTATGCAGAGGGGCTGGTACGATGATTGTTTCACTGGATAATCTTTATCAATCGGAGTTGTCTTTTCTTCCTGCGAGAAGTGAAAAAGGCGATCTTGAATTCGTAGATATCATCACCAGTTTTGCCAGCCTGCAGGGGGATGTGCGCATACCAACCGAGCTGGTCTTACCTCGGATGTCGGACGATGAACAATGTCGTTTATTTGCAGAGAAACTAGAATTAATCGAAACGTGCCAACATTTTTTTATTCAGCGAAAAGTCTCAGTCTGGATTAATTTAACCCCGGCAGTTGCTCATACTTTATTATCAGACGCTGAATATGCTTCACAAATTGAACGATTTTCATTTCTGGAACTGGCTATTAATGAAAGCTATCCAGAGTTAAACAAGGGTAAAGACAATCCAACGCTGGCTGCACTTGCGGCAAGATTTCCATTAATTCTGCAAAATTATGGCGCTGGCGGCATATCAACGCGGGCAATTTTTGATGGCCTGTTCAAACGTGTGGTGTTGGATAAAAACTTTGTTCAACAAAGGATTGCACATATTTCATTTGAACCATTTATGCGCGCTATCCAGGCGCAAATATCACCCTGCTGTGAGTCAATCATCATTAGCGGTATTGATACGCAAGAAATGTTGGCACGAGTACTTTCCCTCGGTTTCAGCGCCATGCAGGGAGGACTGTGGCCTGCGGTACCGCCCTCGCAGATAATTTCGTTATCGAGGATATAACCCTTTTATTTGCTGGTGTTTAACAGGCTATTAACAGTCTACACTAGAGACAGGAGGCCCTATGACCCTGTCTTTTACCACCCGCTGGCGTGATGAATTACCAGCAACCTATACAGCACTCTCGCCTACGCCCCTGAAAAACGCGCATCTTATCTGGCATAACGATGCTCTGGCTGAGCAATTGGCTATTCCTGCGGCGCTGTTTACTATTCCAGAGGGTTCAGGCGTTTGGGGAGGCGAATCCTTGCTTCCCGGGATGTCGCCTTTAGCGCAAGTTTATAGCGGACATCAGTTCGGCGTTTGGGCCGGGCAGCTTGGTGACGGACGCGGGATCCTGCTGGGCGAACAACAGCTTGCTGATGGCTCGACGCTTGACTGGCACCTTAAGGGTGCCGGACTGACGCCTTATTCCCGCATGGGGGATGGGCGCGCCGTGCTGCGTTCAACCATTCGCGAAAGCCTGGCCAGCGAGGCGATGCACTATCTGGGAATACCCACCACGCGGGCATTGTCGATTGTCACCAGCGACACGCCGGTATATCGCGAAACGGTAGAGCATGGGGCGATGCTCATTCGCGTGGCGCAAAGCCATATGCGCTTTGGCCATTTTGAACACTTTTACTATCGCCGCGAGCCGGAGAAAGTCCGTCAACTTGCAGACTTCGCGATTCGTCATTACTGGCCGCATTGGCAGGAAGAAGCCGATAAATATCAGCTGTGGTTTAGCGATATTGTCACGCGTACCGCAAGCTTAATCGCCGACTGGCAGGCGGTAGGGTTTGCGCATGGCGTTATGAATACGGACAACATGTCTATTCTGGGGCTGACGATGGATTACGGTCCGTATGGTTTTCTTGATGACTACGTGCCGGATTTTATCTGTAACCACTCCGATCATCAGGGACGATACAGTTTCGATAATCAACCTGCAGCCGCGCTGTGGAACCTGCAACGTCTGGCACAAACCCTGTCGCCATTTATCCCGGTCGAGGCGCTCAATGATGCGCTGGACAATTACCAACTGGCGCTGTTAACGCGTTACGGTCAACGGATGCGGCAAAAGCTCGGCTTCTTTAGCGAGCAGAAAAACGATAACGAGCTGCTGAGTGAACTGTTTAGCCTGATGGCGCGAGAAAGAAGCGACTATACGCGAACGTTTCGCATGCTCAGTCTGACGGAACAACACAGTGCGCTATCTCCGCTACGCGATGAGTTTGTGGATCGTGCGGCGTTTGACGACTGGTTCACACGGTATCGCTCGCGCCTGGAACAGGACAGCGTTGCTGACGATGTCAGACAAACGCAGATGAAGGCGGCAAACCCGGCGATGGTTTTACGCAACTGGCTGGCGCAACGGGCGATTAGTCAGGCGGAGCAGGGAGATTACGCCGAGCTACATCGGCTGCACCAGGCGTTGCGTACCCCGTTTGTCGATCGCGATGATGACTATGTCAGCCGGCCGCCTGAGTGGGGCAAACGGCTGGAAGTGAGCTGTTCAAGCTAAGGCGCCAGAAACACCTGGGGGGACACGTTGGCCGGATGATGGCCAACGTGAACCTCAGCACCGTACCAGCGCATCAGATCATCGGCCCGTAACACGGTCTCCGGCGTCCCTTGCGACGCCAGCCTGCCATTATGCAGTAACACTATTCTGTCAGCCCATAAAGCTGCCAGATTCAAATCGTGAAGCACAATACACACATGCAGCTCTCCTGAAGCGACAAGCGTTTTCAGTAACCGCAGCAGATGTTGCTGGTGGTAAAGATCCAGCGCCGAGGTGGGTTCATCAAGAAATAACCAGCCGCGAGGCGCTCCGTCGCACCAGAGTTGCGCCAGGGCGCGGGCTAACTGCACGCGCTGTTGCTCGCCGCCGGAAAGCGTGGCGTATTGCCGACCTGCCAACGGCGCGCATCCGGTCATCTCCATCACCTGCGCGATAAGGCGAGGTTCCGAACGCTGGGTCCAGGGCGCACGGCCCATCGCGATAACGGCCTCTACCGGCCAGTCAAATCCCAGTTGCGTTTGCTGACGCATCACCGCCCGATGGCGCGACAGCGTCTGCATATGCCACTCATCCAGCGCTTTGCCCGCCAGCATGCAGCGCCCGGCAATCGGTTTGAGAAAACCGGTCAACAGGCGCAGCAGGGTAGATTTCCCCGCACCGTTTGGGCCGATGAGCGCCACCAGTTCACCTTTTGCGAGGGCAAGCGATACATCAGCAATCACCGACCTGCCAGCCACGCGATAGTGAAGTCCTTCAGCAACGAAATGTTCAGCCATGCGATCCTCGCTGACGAAAAATAAGCCATAAAAACCATGGGGCGCCGAGCAGACTGGTTAACAGACCGACCGGCATTTCCGCTGGCGCAACTGAAGTGCGGGCCAGCGTGTCGGCAATCAGTAATAAAAACGCGCCCGCCAGCACGGAACCGGGGATAACGGCCCGATGGTCTGCGCCGAGCCACATACGTATTAAATGCGGGATAACCAGCCCGATAAAGCCAATTACGCCGCTTACTGCCACCGCTGCGGCTACCAGCAAGGCGCTGCAAAGCAGTAAAATACGCTGGATTGTACGCACATTCACGCCAAGATAATGCGCCTCTTCCTCGCCCAGTTGCAGCAGGTTCAGGGCCGAAGCCAGACGCCAGACGATCAGCACCGTCGGGATAGCCAGCGAGGTAACTGCCAGCAGCGTGGACCATTGCGCAGCGCCCAGACTTCCCATCCCCCACAGCGACAGCTGGCGCAGTTGCGCATCATTACTGACCCACGACAGAACGCCAACAGCCGCCCCGCAGAGCGCGTTGATCGCAATACCGACCAGCAGCAGCCGCGAGAGTGAACCGTCGCGCTGTTGGCTGAGGATAAAAATCACCACGGTTGCCGCCAGTGCACCGACAAATGCAGCCAACATTGGCGCATACAGCATCAGTAGCGCGGGCAAAGAGACAGGCAGTACCACCCACAGGGCGACGGCGCAGGCCGCACCGCTGCTAATTCCGAGTAATCCCGGGTCGGCAAGTGGGTTGCGAAACAGTCCCTGCATCACACAACCGGATAGCGCCAGAGAACCGCCAATCACCAGCGCCAGCAGAACACGGGGCAGGCGAATAGTGAGCCAGATTTGACGCAGAGTTTCATTGTCATCACGCCAGAGCAGACTTACCGGCAGGCGCAACGCGCCAAAACCGGTAGCCAAAAATGTCATTACGACCAGCATTAGCGCCATGACCCACAAAGAACAAGTGATTCGTCGGGACATCAGGGCAATTGCTCTGCTTTCGCGCGTAGCTGCAAAATGGCCTGCGGCGTGCGGATACTGAAGCCAAGCAGTGCCATATCATCAACCTGCAATACCTGTTTATTCCGTCCCGCAGGTGTTTGCGCCAGCCCCGGCAGCGCCCACAGGCTCGCCTCGCCACCCATTGCCTTAACACCTTCCCGTGAAATCACCACCAGGTCCGGCTGGCTGGCAATCACACCTTCTTGTGAAAGAGGTTGATAACGGTTAACCCCCTGCATCGCGTTGCGCAAACCGGCGGCGCGAATAGCGGCATCGGCTCCGGTTTGCTGGCCTGCGGCCATGGCGGTCATCCCACCATGATTAAGAATAAACAGGACGCGTTTGTTAAGTTCAGATGACGGGAGCGCCGCCAGCTCCTGACGTAAGGTTGCACGCAACGTTTCGCCATCGGCCTCCCGGTGAGTCGCCTCGGCAATGACGCGAATTTTTCCATCAATCGCGTTAAGGTCGTTGTTTGCCGGGATCGTAACAACCCTGACGTTGCTCTGCTCGACCTGTTTTAGCGCCAGAGAAGGCTGCGCCTGCGCACTGGCAAGGACCAGCGTCGGACGGGTGGCAAGGATCCCTTCGGCGTTAAGCTGGCGTAAATAGCCGACGTCAGCCAGGGCGTTTGCGGCTTCAGGCCACTGGCTGGTACTGTCTCGCGCCACAAGCGTTGACTGGGCCCCCAGCGCGTACACAATTTCGGTGACGTCGCCCCCCAGAGTAACGACTCTTTCCTCGGGGACCGCCAGCGCAGTAACGGGCAGCAACGCAATCAGGAGCAGCAATTTGTTCATGCGGCCAGCCCTTTCGGCGTCAGTGCGTCAATTTGCGCGCGCCATTGCGTTTGCTCCGGTTCGCCTTCCGTACGTTGACCATACAGTTGGGCAATCTGTGTGCCATCGGCCGCAAACAGTTCCAGACTGGTAACGTGTCCATCGGCGGTTGGTTTGCGCGTTACCCACGTTTCAGCCACGCTTTCTTCCAGCAGATGTAATGTAAATGCTGGATTGAATATATTCAGCCAGCCTTTCATCGGTACCAGTTTTTCTATCACGCCGGTAAAAATTTGTACGCAGCCGCGATTACCCACAAACACCATAATTTCATTGCCATCCTGACGCGCGGTATTGAGTAACTGCGCCAGTGCGCCATTGGTTACTTTACAGGCCAGGTCATCGCCTACCAGATTAAACGCCTGTTGGCGAGTGAGATCGTGGCGTTTCAGCAGACCGAAGAACTGGTGGACATCGGTCATGGCTCGCCACTCTTGATCCACGGTCTGTGCATCAACGGTGACGGTAGCAGGAGCAGGGTTTTTAGCGGATTGCAGCGCCAGTGGCGGGTTTTCAGTGAAGATGAAACGGCTCAGTAACGCTGCCCATTCTTCAACGAGGGTATTTTGTGTGGCATAGACCTTCAGTAATGCATCACCCTGATGGTCGAAAAACTGAATGCTCTGACGCTCGCCGTGAGCGGTTGTTTCTCTGATATGAAAGGCGCTTGCCCACTGATTCAGGAACAGACGCAGATCGAGGGCGCGTGGATTGAGTACCAGCCCGGCATGCCCGCTCAGGTGCTGGTTGGTAAAGGTGCCGACCTGCTCATGCACCGCATATTCGTTGCGGCAAATACATTTGGTTTCGCCTACGGCTTCCAGCGCGCCGAGGATTTCGCGGACTTCGCCACGTAAACGCCAGGCGTCATGACCGACGCGCGCGAAGGTCAGTTCTGCCTCGCTGATGTGCATCATAGCCGCGATGTCACGTGCGTATTTGCCAGGGTTTTCTTTTTTCAGTTCCAGCCAGCGTGTGTGGTGATTCATTGTCTCTTCCTTCCAGATTGCTGCCCCGGCGAACCGGGGAAAAGTGATTACCACTGATAACTCACGAAAATTTTGCCATTGCGGCCATCCTGCGGAATGCCCTGCGGCGACCAGTACTCTTTGTCGAAGGCGTTGCCCAGGACCAATGTGGTGGTCATGCCTTTTAGCGCCTGTTGCCCCTGATAGCTCACGTAGAAGTCGTTTACCGCATAGCCGGGTTGTTTGGCGTAGCTGCTGCTGATGTGCGTTGAGCGGTCAGCAAATGTACCTATCCAGCCAACGGAGAAACCGCTGTGCGCAACCGGCACGTTCAGTTTGCTGGTGACGGTGTCCGGGTTAATGCTGGAAATGTACTCGCCCGTGTCAGTATCTTTACCCCGCGTGCGGTTATAGGCCATATCGAGGCTGAACAGATCGGCGGTGTATTTCGCCATCACGTCCCAGCCCCAGATTTTGGCGTTGGGTACGTTATAGGACATGGTCGTCGCAGCGGCAAAATCGACGCTGGTGGAGATGTAATCTTTGGCTTTGGTGTCGAAATAGCTGGCTTTAAATTCGAGCGCATCACTCGCCATCAACAGATCGTCAAAGCGCAGGCCAAATCCGTATTCCTGTGTTTCGTTGGTTTCCGGACGCAGGTTCGGGTTTGGCACCCAGTAATTGGTGTAAAAACGGCCAATCGAGAAGTGTTTCGCGTCGTTATACATCTCGCCCATGGTTGGAGCACGGAAGGCCTGAGCGTATGAACCGAAAAGCATCAGCCAGTCGGCAGGCGCAACGGTGAGTCCAGCGCGGGACGACCATTTATCGGCATCGACATCTTCATAACCGTCGCTGCTGCCACGATAAGAATCATAACGGGTACCTCCCAGCAGCGTAACCGGCAGGTCGCGCAGGGTGATTTCATCCTGTAGCCAGCCGGAGCTAAAATCGATTTTTGCCTCCGGGAAACCGGTGGCTGCGCCGCCCGGTTGTTGTTCCTGACGATAGTATTCACCGCCGTAGGTCAGTAAGTGAGAAGCAAATGAATCGGTAAACAGGCGGCTACGGTTGTCGACTTTCCCGCCTTTGGTGGTCTGCTTGCGAAATTCGCCGGTGCTGTCCGTGTTTTGTGCATTAATGCGCGCTTCGGACCAGTAGATGCGGGCATCCGCGTTTAGCCAGTCATTATCCGCCGGGGCGAGGGAGTAGGTCAGTTGCGCATCGCGCTGGATGGTTGAGCGATCGGTCATCGGGTTGCTGGTGGTATCCGCCGCGCTGGTTTGTGGGTTTTTAGGTTCCCGGGCATCATTGTTGTAATAACGCAGCGAGCCGGCCAGCGTCTGGGCGCTGTCAATTTTCCAACTGCCTTTCGCCAGCATATTGTTAATTGCTTCATCGTTCGGGGCGGTAGTGCCGTCGCTCTGGCGCAAATTACCGCGATCGCGACTGGACCAGGCCAGCAGCCCGTCGAGGGTATCGGTGCGGCCAAATGCGCTGGCGCCCATACCGAGGCTGTGATCGCCGGTAGCCGCGGTACCGAACACGCGATAACCGCTATTCTGACCCGCCTCCAGTAAGTCTTTAGCATCCGCAGTGTCATAGGCGATTACGCCGCCCAGCGCGCCGCTGCCATACAACAGTGCGGAAGGGCCGCGCACCACTTCAATCCGCTTGATTAGCGCCGGATCGAGGAAGGTACTGTTCAGGTGCCCGGTATCGGTTCCCTGGCGAACGCCATCCACCAGCACCAGAACACCGCGACGGTCATAGCCGCGCAGATTGACGTCCTGACCATTTGTCCGCCCCGTACCGTCAAGGCTCAGGCCCGGAACCTTCCGTAACAGGTCGGCTGCCGAGCTGGCTGTCTGGTTTTCAGGTGCAGTAGCGTCGATAACGCTGACCATCATCGGCGCTTCAAAGGCGCTACGGGGATTACCGGTGGCGGTGACGGTCATATCCTCTACTGCCGCCCAGGCAACGACGGGAAGATTACTGACAATCGCCAACGCCAGGAGCGACGGGCGCAAGGATGCGGTGTGCAGGTGGGGCATAGCAACTCTCCATTAGAAAATCGAAAAGCGCTGGCTGCCTGGGTATCACCTGGGTGGCTGGCGAAAAGTGTCGTTTATTTAGTCAGAATGAGTTTTCCAGCATGGGTCTGGCGCAGCAGGTAGTGCTGGCCATCGTGCTCTATAATCACGCGTCCTTCTTTGCCCAGCAAACTTTTACTGTCAATGCGACGCTCGGTTGCGGCGACGGCAGGCGGTGTTTTTTCTTTTGCAGGCGTTGCTGTTGTGTTATCCATACGTGCCATAGAGTTTAAAAATAGCAATCAATGTAACAATGATAATCATTATCATCAAACTGCAAATGTGCGGCAAGCGTTTTTGTGAAATAATTGTGACGGGAACAGTTTTTGCACAACAATGAAGGGAAAAACAAAGAATTACCACCGGGCAACGTGGTGTTACCCGGTATACAGCGTTAAAAACGGCTATCAACCGCCGAGGCGAGTTTGTCCACCAGTAGTTCAGTATCTTCCCAGTTCAGGCACGGGTCGGTAATCGACTGACCGTAAACCAGCGGCTGACCGCTGACGATTTTTTGCGTGCCTTCACGCAGGAAACTTTCCGCCATGATCCCGGCAATCGCCGTCGAACCGTTGCGAATTTGCTGGCATACGTCATCACACACTTCCAACTGACGGCGATGCTGCTTCTGGCAATTACCATGGCTGAAATCGACGACCAGATGCTCAGGCAGGGAAAATTCGTGCAAGGTATCGCAGGCGGCGGCAATATCTTCAGCAAAATAATTCGGCTTTTTACCGCCGCGCATAATGATATGCCCGTATGGATTACCGCTGGTCTGATAAATGGTCATCTGGCCGGTTTTATCCGGGGAGAGGAACATATGGCTGGCGCGGGAGGCGCGAATCGCATCGACGGCGATACGGGTATTACCATCCGTCCCGTTCTTAAACCCAACCGGGCAGGAAAGAGCAGACGCCATTTCGCGGTGGATCTGGCTTTCGGTGGTGCGCGCGCCAATGGCGCCCCAACTGATTAAATCAGCAATAAACTGGCCGGTCACCATATCGAGAAATTCAGTGGCCGTGGGGACGCCCAGTTCGTTGACCTGCAGCAGCAGTTTACGCGCCAGCTCAATGCCGTGGTTCACACGGTAGCTGCCGTTCAGGTCCGGGTCGGAAATTAAGCCTTTCCAGCCCACGACGGTGCGTGGCTTTTCAAAATAGGTACGCATCACGATTTCCAGACGCGTCTGGTGCTTTTCGCGCAGCGCCTGCAGGCGCGTCGCGTATTCCACGGCGGCATCGAGATCGTGAATTGAGCAAGGGCCTACGATCACCAGCAAACGGGGATCTTCGCCATTCAATATTTTTTCTATCCGGCGTCGGGAGTCCGTAACATGACGGGCGACGGCGGACGAAACAGGATGCCGCTGCGCAAGCTCTGCTGGAGTGACCAGGTTGTCAATACGCGCAGTACGGAGTTCATCGGTTCTGTTCATTACTTGTCTCAGAAATTTGTTGCTTCAACGGCAGGACTACCGGGAAGTGATGTGCATCACAATATCACACTCATCCGGCCTGGTGGCGAGCATAATAACAAAAAATCGAACCAATGCACTAGCATTCTAGTACATGCGGCGATTCAGCCCCATAATGTCGAGGATCTTGGTAGCAATCTCTTCTACCGAATAATTGGTACTGTTTAACCATGGGATCTGATTTTTCCGGTACAGCGCTTCCACTTCGGCAACTTCCATCCGACACTGGCGTAGCGAGGCGTAACGGCTGTTCTCTCGTCGCTCTTCGCGGATCGCCGCCAGGCGTTCGGGGTCGATGGTCAGGCCGAACAGTTTATGCTGCAGCGGCTTCAGGGATGTGGGCAGCACCAGATTATCCATATCATCGGCAATAAAGGGGTAGTTGGCCGCGCGGATACCAAACTGCATGGCCAGATACAAACTGGTCGGGGTTTTGCCGCAACGGGAAACACCGAGCAGGATCACCTGCGCCTGATCGAGGTTGCGCAACGAAATACCATCGTCATGGGCAAGGGTGTAATCAATAGCGGCAATACGCGCATCGTACTTGTTGAGGTTGCCGGGATTCAGGCCGTGGGTACGATGGGCAATCGGCGTTGGGTCGAGCTTCATCTCTTGCTGCAATGGAGCGACCAGCGCCTGTACGATATCCTGACAAAACCCCTCGCTTTGCAGAATGATCGAGCGGATTTCCGGCAAGACGATGGAGTAAAACACCAGAGGACGCACGCCGGTTTGTTGGTAAATGGCGTCAATCTGGTCTTTAACCGCGCGCGCGCGGCTCTCGTTTTCAACAAACGGCAGCGTAATGCTGTTGATAGTGACCGGAAATTGCGACATTACCGCGTGGCCCAATACCTCGGCGGTGATGGCCGTACCATCAGAAATATAAAAAACGTGACGATCAACAGCATTATCCATTTTACTCATCCTGGGGCAGACATAATTCTCTGAAAGCATAAATTAAAATTCGCCAGAAGCGAATATTGCGCCATCACTTTTATAAAGTGAAACGCTATTTTTATATTTAATGAAAAGTGCATTTCATTTTTCGGAACAAATGTTTATACCGATAGTTTTTGTGGTGATCCCGTGTCGCTCGCGGGTTTGCGCAAATGCGGAAACAATCTTAAAAAATAAAAAATAAAGTTGCTTGAACGATTCACCGTTTTTTTCGCCGCGGTAAATATGCAAAGATAAATACGCAAAATTGAGTTTCCTAACCTCGTTCATATATAAGGATTGTTCGATGTCCAACAATGGCTCGTCACCGCTGGTGCTTTGGTATAACCAACTCGGCATGAATGATGTAGACAGAGTTGGGGGCAAAAATGCCTCCCTGGGTGAAATGATTACTAACCTTTCCGGTATGGGAGTTTCCGTACCGAATGGTTTTGCAACAACCGCCGATGCGTTTAACCAGTTTCTGGACCAAAGCGGTGTAAACCAGCGCATTTATGAGCTGCTGGATAAAACGGATATTGATGATGTTACCGAGCTTGCGAAAGCCGGGGCACAAATCCGCCAGTGGATTATCGACACTCCTTTCCAGCCGGAGCTGGAAAATGCCGTCCGCGATGCCTACGCGCAGCTGTCAGCAGACGATGCCCATGCTTCTTTTGCCGTGCGTTCTTCCGCCACCGCAGAAGATATGCCAGATGCGTCATTTGCTGGTCAGCAGGAAACCTTCCTTAACGTCCAGGGCTTCGATGCTGTCCTGGTCGCTATCAAACACGTATTTGCTTCGCTGTTTAACGACCGCGCGATTTCTTATCGTGTTCACCAGGGCTATGACCACCGCGGCGTGGCGCTTTCTGCTGGTGTCCAGCGAATGGTGCGCTCTGACCTTGCGTCCTCAGGCGTTATGTTCTCCATCGACACCGAATCCGGTTTCGACCAGGTGGTGTTTATCACTTCCGCATGGGGTCTGGGCGAGATGGTGGTGCAGGGTGCCGTTAACCCGGATGAGTTCTACGTGCACAAACCGACTCTGGCGGCTAATCGTCCGGCGATCGTTCGTCGCACCATGGGATCGAAAAAAATCCGTATGGTCTACGCGCCAACCCAGGAACACGGTAAGCAGGTGACCATTGAGGATGTGCCGCAGGAACAACGCGATATTTTCTCTCTGACCAATGATGAAGTGCAGGAACTGGCGAAGCAGGCGGTACAGATCGAGAAGCACTACGGTCGTCCGATGGACATCGAATGGGCGAAAGACGGTCATACCGGCAAGCTGTTCATTGTTCAGGCTCGCCCGGAAACCGTGCGTTCTCGCGGGCAGGTGATGGAGCGGTATACGCTGCACGCCCAGGGTAAAATTATTGCTGAAGGTCGCGCCATCGGTCACCGCATTGGCGCCGGCCCGGTCAAAGTTATTCACGACATCAGCGAAATGAACCGTATTGAACCCGGCGACGTACTGGTGACTGATATGACCGACCCGGACTGGGAACCGATCATGAAGAAAGCGGCGGCGATTGTGACCAACCGTGGCGGCCGTACCTGTCACGCGGCGATCATTGCCCGTGAACTGGGGATCCCTGCCGTGGTTGGCTGCGGCGATGCCACCGAGCGCATGAAGGATGGTGAGAAGGTCACTGTCTCCTGTGCCGAAGGCGACACCGGTTATGTTTACGCTGAGATGCTTGATTTCAGCGTGAAGAGCTCCAGCGTGGAGACCATGCCGGATCTGCCGTTGAAGGTAATGATGAACGTCGGCAACCCGGACCGGGCTTTTGACTTTGCCTGCCTGCCAAACGAAGGTGTCGGCCTTGCGCGTCTGGAATTTATTATCAACCGCATGATCGGCGTGCACCCTCGTGCGCTGCTGGAGTTTGATGACCAGACGCCTGAGCTACAAAATGAAATCCGCGGCATGATGAAAGGTTTCGACTCTCCGCGTGAATTCTACGTTGGTCGTCTGACGGAAGGGATCGCGACGCTGGGTGCGGCGTTTTATCCGAAACGCGTCATCGTGCGTATGTCGGACTTTAAGTCCAACGAATATGCTAACCTGGTCGGCGGTGAGCGTTATGAGCCGCACGAAGAGAACCCGATGCTGGGCTTCCGCGGGGCGGGCCGTTACGTTTCAGACAGCTTCCGCGACTGTTTCGCACTGGAATGTGACGCGGTGAAACGTGTCCGTAACGACATGGGTCTGACTAACGTTGAAGTGATGGTACCGTTTGTACGTACCGTTGCCCAGGCGAAAGCGGTGGTTGAAGAGCTGGCGCGCCAGGGGCTGAAACGCGGCGAGAATGGCCTGAAGATCATCATGATGTGCGAGATCCCGTCTAACGCCCTGTTGGCAGAACAGTTCCTTGAGTACTTCGATGGCTTCTCCATCGGCTCAAACGACATGACGCAGCTGGCGCTGGGCCTGGACCGTGACTCGGGTGTGGTTTCTGAACTGTTTGATGAGCGTAACGACGCGGTGAAAGCGCTGCTGTCGATGGCGATTCGCGCTGCTAAGAAACAGGGCAAATACGTGGGTATTTGCGGTCAGGGACCTTCTGACCACGAAGACTTCGCGGCCTGGCTGATGGAAGAGGGGATCGACAGTCTGTCGCTGAACCCGGACACCGTCGTACAGACCTGGCTGAGCCTGGCTGAACTGAACAAGTAACATTATGCCTTATCCGGCCTATTCAACGTAGGCCGGATAAGATGCGTTAGCATCGCCATCCGGCACTTTATCCTGCAACACTCTCCATGCTCAAACGTTTAGTAATATCCTGACGCAACAGGTATTTTTGTACCTTGCCGGACGCTGTACGCGGTAACTTCTCGACAACCACGATATGCTCCGGGTATTTATACTTTGCTACACGTTTGCGGCTAAAAAAGGCGACGACAGATTCCAGCGACAGCGAATGATGCGGGGCTTTTAGTACCACATAAGCGCATGACCTTTCACCTAACCGTTCGTCCGGCATCGCGACAACGCAGGCATCATGAATGCGTGGATGTTGCAATAGAATATCCTCTACCTCGCGGCTGCTGATATTTTCCCCTCCGCGCACAATAATATCTTTTTTACGCCCGGTTATTTTGATGTATCCCGCGTCGTCCATCCGGCATAAGTCGCCACTGTAATACCACCCCTCTTTATCCAGCGCGCGGGCGGTCAGTTCGGGTTCATCGAGGTAGCCCATAAAAACATTGGGGCCACGCGAGGCCTCTTCACCTTCTACTCCTGCAGGCAGGGTATTGCGCGCTTCATCAACGACTTTAATTTCGACCCCTGCGGCAGCATAGCCGTCGGTGGTCATCATGCGGGAAGGTGAATCATCGAGATTGACCAGCGCATGCGGCGAGCTCTCCGTTGAACCATAAATGCTTAACAATTTAATGCCGAGCCGTTGGCAGTCACGGGCAATCTTTTGCGGAATGGTGGTGCCTCCGCATAAAAAAAAGCGTAGCGATGAGAGATCGCAGGCGCGTTTTTCCATGCGACACAACATGTCATAGACAAATGGCGTTGCGCCGAGTACGCAGGTGCAGTGCTGTTGCTCCAGCAGATCGAGACAGGCGTCTGGGGTAAAAATATCCAACAACACGCTGCGTGCGCCGATTAAAAACGGTGCGGTAACGCCATGCAGAAAACCGGTAGCATGTCCAAGCGGCGCGGGCATTAAAAACACATCTTGCCAGGTGAGATTGAGACGGGCGCAGTAGGCGCGTTCGCTGGCAAGGATATTGTTGTGGGTTAACATTACGCCTTTCGGCATTCCCTCGGTTCCGGAGGTAAACAGTACCGCTGCCAGTTCATCCGCGTGAACGTTAATCGTTTGATTTAACGGCGGTGCTAAAAGCAGTTGGCTGAGTGCCTGCGAGGTGGTTGCCGGCGCCAGTTTATCCACGGCAACAATCTGTTGCAGATGCGGTAACTGGGTTTGTAAGGGGAGGATCAAATCGACCGGCCGGGTTTGTTTAAACAGGGTAGGTGCGAAAAAAATCTTCGCTTTACATTTATTTAATACCCATACTAACTCCGCTTCGCGCCAGGCGGGTAGTAACGGGACGGAAACGGCTCCAGTTTTCAGGCAGGCCAGATAAATAATGGTAAATTCGCACCAGCCAGGCAACTGGAAAGCGACGCGATCGCCGGGTTGAATACCGCAGGCTAAAAACCAGCTCGCCAGACTGCTGGCGGCACCGTCGAGTGCGGCGTAGGTATATGAAGCGCCATGATTATCAACCACGGCGATTTTATCCGGCATGGCTCTGGCTGTTTGGTTCCAGTAATCGCCAAGCGAAGCATCTCCCCATAAACCTTGTTGTCGCCAGGCATCGCGACGTTCGGCGTTAAACGTTAGTGTGATACTCATTCGTTATTCCCTGGATAATATCGGCATACGTCTGACCGGATTGGCCGTGGAGGCCGATCCGGGGTACAACGGCTCAATCCGTTAGCCGTAGCGAAAATCAATGCCAAATGTTCCTGCCGGATACTCCCATTGTTCGAGGATCGTATCGCCGCACAGCACCCGACAGGTGCCACACTCCAGGCAGCCAGCAGAATCAAAATGAATATTCCCACTCTCGTCCTGCTTATACAGTCCGGCGGGACAGGCCTTCAGCAGTTTGCGAAATTCATTCAGATCGGGATGTTCGGCCAGAATAATGTGCGGGTGACCTTCATCGACATTGAATTTATTGACGCCCAGCTTGACGTCGACGTTAACGGTATTGTCCTGACTCATAGCGCAGTTGCCCCCTTGATGCCGTCTTTCAGTAAGTTCATCAACCCAATTTTCTTCGCATGGGACATCATCATCTTACGAATCGGTTGGTTCGGGCGTCCGTCAACGGTGAACATATCGTTCATGATATCTGCGACCATGCGAGGGTATTGGGTGAACAGGCGCGGGTTTTCCATCAGCGCCGGGATCTTGCGAAAATGCTGTAAATCACGCATCACACAGCCTTGTTCGAGGGCGCGTTTGTAGTCCATCAGGCTGCTGGCGGAGAAGTCCTGGCGTTCTTTGGCTGCAATGGCGGTTTGGGCGGCGGCTTCTGCGGAGGCTATTGCTAAATCCATACCACGCACCGTGTAACCCAGATTCAGACAGAAACCCGCGGCATCGCCGACGATCATTACGCCGTCATCAACCAGTTTGGGTACCATTGCCAGACCGCCTTCCGGTACCATATGTGCGGAATACTCCAGCAGTTCTCCTCCCGCAATCAGTGGACGAATAGTCGGGTGTTGCTTAAAGTCTTCCAGCATTTGTGGAATACTTTTCGTTGCGTGAGCAATATCCCCCAGCCCGCATACCAGCCCCAGAGAGACCGAGTCCTGGTTGGTATACAGAAAGCCTCCCCCCATCAGTCCATCCGACGGTGAACCAGCAAACAGCCAGGCTGCGCCTTCATCGCCTGAGAGGTTGAATCGATCCGCAATCACAGCCGGAGGTAAGCCGATCAACTCCTTTACGCCAACAGCATAGTGATGAGCAGAAGAGGGAGGGACCATCCCCAGCGACCGTCCTAATATTGAGTTGACGCCATCGGCCAGGATGACAATATTGGCTTCCAGGATATCGTCACCAGCTTGCACGCCGGTGACCTTATTACCTTCGCGGATCAGCGCATCAACGCGGACGCCGGGGATGAACTGCGCGCCGGCCTGTTCTGCTTTTTCCATCAGCCAGGGATCAAGTCGGTTGCGCAACACGGTGTAAGAATCCTGCGCTGGCGCGTTGTCTTTATCCCGATGAAAGTCGAGCGTTACGGCGCTCTCTTCGGTCAGGAAGGATATTTTTTCGCGGGTCACTTTACGTTCGAGTGGTGCTTCCTGCGCGAATCCCGGCATGATGCGTTCCAGACTATGCGCATAGAGTCGCCCACCGGTCATATTTTTACTGCCCGCACTGTTTCCGCGTTCGATGACCAGCACGTCCAGTCCGGCCTGCGCCATAACGTAGCCTGCAACTGTACCCGCCACGCCAGCACCGACCACAATGGCATCGAATTTTTCATCTGACATGCTTTATGCTCCTTTCCCGCCGCGAAGCAGCGGGAGATGTGCGTTAAATGGGGGGTTAGCGGCTGAGATGTTCGATAAGGGCCGGAACAACTTTGTAGATATCGCCTACCAGGCCGTAATCGGCGTAATTGAAAATAGGGGCTTTTTTGTCTTTATTGATAGCGACAATGACTTTCGCGCCGTTACCGCCGACCATGTGTTGAATTTGTCCTGAGATGCCTAACGTGAGGTAAAGGTCTGATTTCAGTAATACACCAGAAACGCCAATGTAGCGTTCGCGCTCCATCCAGTTTTCGCCTTCGGCAATCGGGCGTGAACAGCCCACTTCTGCACCCAGTACCGATGCCAACTGGTGCACCATCTCCAGATCGTGTTGCGCAACCAGGCCGCGCCCCACGCCAACCACACGTTTGGCTTTACTGAGGTCCACGCTGCTCACGGATTTGGCGCGACGTTCCTTGCACATAATTTCATGAAGCGGTGCGATGTAAGCTGCCGAGACAACAGGACAGGTGTGCGATGCGTTTTCCGCTACGGGTTCAAGCACCCCTGGGGCTAGCGTGATAATTGCCAGCGCGCTTTTGATTTTTTCTTTGCCGAATGCCAGACCACCATACATGCGGTGCTCTGCGAACACGGTGTCATCCTCAAGCGTCACCGATATTGCGTCGTTCACCATCGCGGCATTGAGTTGGATGCTTAACCGTGCCCCAAGTGATTTCGCGCGCTTTGTAGCGGGCATCAACAGCATTCCGGCGTGTTCTTGCATCTGCGCTGCAATGGTTTCGGCGTAATTTTCAACACGCTGTAAACCGGAGGGGGCTTCGAGCACGATTATCTCATCGGCACCCAGAGGTTTAACCTGATTAGCTTGTTCGCTGCCTTGTACAATAAGATGGACGTGTTCACCCCACTGACGCGCGCCGGCCATTAATTCTGCGTAGCGTTCTACGTTATCGCTGAACACCCATACGTTAGCTAATTTACTCATGATAATTTCTCTCCGTTGAGCTTAGTTCAGGGCTTTTTTCAGGTGTTCCGCCAGTTCGGCAATGGCTTCAGCCGAGTCATTTTCCAGAATGATGTGCTTACGTTCTGTTTGTGGCGGTACCGTAAGGCTTACCAGTTCCGCTAACGGTGACGCCGGCGTCCAGCCAATATCGCTGGCTTGCCATGTTGTGACGGGCTTTTTACCCGCGCCGAGAATGGCTTTCATTGAGGGAATACGCGGCGTGTTGATATCCGAGGTTACGCAGAGTACAGCGGGGAGCGGCAGGTCAATCACTTCGACTTCATCTTCCAGCGTACGCTCAACCACAATGCGGTCGCCATTACGTTGGATGTTGCTGACGGCGCTAATCACCGGGAGTTGCAACAGTTCGCCAACCAGTAAGCCAACCTGTTGGGCGTAGATATCCCCCGATCCTTCTCCGAACAGCATCAGGTCGAAATTCATATTTTTGGCCACGCAGACCAGCGCCTGAGCGGTGTCGCGGGGCAATGAATGCTCCAGCTGTGGATCCTGCACCATGAACAAACTGTCCGGTCCACGCGACAGCACGTCTTTACGCACTTTGGAATTTTGCAGTAGCGAGCCGCCCACGGTTAAAGCGACGATTTCATCACCCTCCGTACTCAGTTGCGCCGCGGCCTCAATCGCATTCAGATCAAACTGGCTGATTTTGGCGTCGGCCCGGTCAAAGTTAAGCGAACGCTGTGGGGTAACAACAATGTCCTGTTCTTCAGGCACCAACTTAAAGCAGGTTATTATTTTCATGGCATCTCCAGTCATCCACAGTAGGAAAAATTAACTGAAAATAGTGTGCGGCAGAGAGGGGACTGTTTTCGACGGGGCAATCTGTTTTCATTCCCAACAATCTTGCAAAAAAAAGTGCGGCGGGAATGCTTGTTTCATAAACGAGAGCTCGGGGTTGTGTACTGAAGAAAAAAAATAGCAAACACACCAGGGAAGGATAATTGCGAAATGCATCCTGTTTTTTATCGTTTCTACGCTTAATTTGTTTCTGATATGTAAATTGTTAATGTTGAATTAATAACATTTACTCTTATCAGTTTTTATAAAACGGAAATAATCGCAGAGAACAGCGAGATAGCGCCGGAGGTATCATCTTGCAGTCGACGCAAATAATTTTGTTTCGCCAGCAAGGAATAACGTTGTATAACATCATTATTGTTTTCGCTTTCTGATATTAATTATTCGCAAAATTACTGCCTTTAGGTGGAGGTTGTCATGTATCAACGCTGCTTTGATAATGCCATGGAGACCCTTTTTGAGCAGGGGAAAACGCCGAGACTTTCCCGATTCGTCATTAGCGATGATCCTAACTGGGAGTCCGGCCATCATGTTCATGATAATGAAACGGAGCTTATCTATGTTAAAAAGGGGGTTGCAAGATTAATCATCGACTCTTCGCTGTATGTCGCGCATGCCGGGGACATTGTGGTGATTGAACAAGGGCGATTACATGCGGTTGCATCTGATACCAGCGCACCGGCTACCACTTACACCTGCGCGCTCTACGGTTTCCGGTTTAACGGCTGGCAGGATAATCAGCTATTGCAGACGCACTCGTGTCCGGTCATTAGCGTCAGTCAGGGTAAAGAGGTTATTAAGAGTATTTTTAATGAACTGGGGGTGATGCTCCCGCAGAGCAAGAACAACCTGACGTCTTCCGCTTATGACGCATTCGCGTATGCATTAACCGTGTTATATTACGAAAACTTTAAAAATGCTTACCGCTCTGAACAAGGATATATTAAAAAAGATGTCTTAATTAAAGATGTACTGGTCTATTTAAATAACAATTTCCGCGAAAAAATCACTCTCGAACAGTTATCTAAAAAATTCCGCGCCAGCGTGAGCTATATCTGCCATGAATTTACCAAGGAGTATCGTATTTCACCCATCAATTATGTTATTCAGCGACGAATGACGGAGGCGAAATTTTCCCTGACTAATACCGAGGCCTCGTTGGCGGAAATTTCGTGGCGGGTAGGGTATGAAAACGTCGATCATTTTGCCAAACTTTTTCAGCGGCATGTGGGATGTACTCCCAGCGATTATCGTAGGCAGTTTAAAAATAACCTTGCTGAGCAAGAATGCCTGATGCCTGAAGTCTGATTCCCCCGCACCGTCCCGGATAGCGCATCTGCGCTATCCGGTCAGTTATACCGCTTACTTATTTTGATAATCTTTCAGGATTTGGCGACCCGCGACGTAAATCATGATTTCATCGGTACCACCGCCAATGCGCTCACAGCGGACATCGCGCCAGAATCGGGATACGCGTGCTTCATCGGTGTAACCCAGCCCGCCCATAATCTGAATCGCGTCGTCAATCACTTCCATTGCCGTACGGGCGCAATACAGTTTTGCCAGCGCCGCACTGGTGCGCAGCGACTGTTCCTGATCGGCCTGCCAGGCGACCTTCAGCACCATATTACGCATGTTTTCGATTTTTATTGCCATCAGAGCCAGTTTTTCCTGGATCATCTGGTTATGACCAATTGGCTTACCAAATGCGATGCGTTGGTTAGCGTAACGAGCGGCATCTTCGAAGGCGCATTCGGCAAAACCCGTGCTGCGCGCGGCGTTGATCAGGCGTTCCATTTCAAAGTTGTACATTACATTAAGGAAGCCCATGCCTTCTTCGCCGACCATATCGCTTTCGTCCACTTCAACGTTATCAAGATAGACTTCGCAGGTGCTTAACATGTGCCAGCCGATTTTATGCAGCGGGTTAACCTTAATGCCGGGTTTCTTTGAATCCACCCACCACAGCGTAAAGGCTTTCTTCGGATCTTTCGGCTCCGGGTCGCGAGCCAGTACCAGCATGTACGGATACTCTTTAGCGCCGGTGATAAATGTTTTTTGCCCGTTGAGATACACCTTGCCGTTTTTGCGGGTGTAGCTGGTGGTGGCGCTGTTATTGTCGGAGCCTGCTCCCGGTTCGGTTAATGCCAGCGCATACGCTGGATCGCCCGTTTCCATGGTGCTTTCTGCCGTTTTACGCAACTGCTCGGCGGAGCCAAAACGTCGCATGCTGTGGATGCACTGACCATTGGTGATCAAAAATGCGGGCGCGCCACATTTTGACACTTCCATCAGCGCCAGCATCTGGGTGACGTAATCAGCCGGGATGCCGCCAAACTCTTCCGGAACGCCCAGCATCGAAATACCGTTGTCCGCAAGAGCTCGCATAAATTCCTTCGGATAAGTCGCCGTCTGATCGCAGGTGCGGAAATACTCTTCCGGGAAATTGCTGGTAATCAGTTCGCGAATGCTGGCAAGCAACAGTTCTTGTTCTTCAGTTAATGAAAAGTCCATCAGGGTACTCCTTTTAATTGGCTGCGTCGGGTAATACAAAGCCCATCGAGGCATCGATAAATAATCTTTCGTCCATCAGTTTCAGGTCTGGGGAAATAATCGGAGTGAAGTCCATTTTGTCGAGAATGTCTTCCTGCAAAGAGACTCCTGGCGCAATTTCAACTAAATGGAGGCCATCTTCTTTTAACGTAAATACAGCGCGTTCGGTGATGTAGCGCACATCGAGACCACGCTCAAGGGCAATTTTTCCACTGAACGTGACTTCAGGTAATTCGTTAACGAATTTTTTCACCCGACCTTCCTGCACGATATTTAACTTGCCGTCGGCAACTTCCGTTTTCAAACTTCCGGCAGTTAACGTGCCGCAAAAAATAATTTTCTTGGAGGTGGCGCTAATATCGATAAAACCGCCGGTGCCCATGATTTTGCCATTGAATTTATGTACGCCGACATTGCCGTGCCGATCCACTTCAGCAAAACTTAAATAACACACATCCAGCCCGCCGCCGTGGTAGAAGTCAAACTGGGAGGTCATATCCAGAATGGCGCGGGTGTTGACGTTGGCGCCAAACGCGATGCCCTGAGACGTAATGCCGCCAATCGGGCCGGTTTCGACCGTCAGAATAAAATCGTCGGCACAACCTTCTTCGCGTGCGACAAGGCCAATCCCGTCGGCGATGCCCACGCCAACGTTGCCGACCGCGCCTTTACGCATTTCGAACAGCGCGCGTCTGGCCACCAGTTTACGCTGGTTAAGCGGCAGGGCTGTTTGCTGGCTGTCATCGAGGACAAAATCGCCGGAAATAAAACGGTTAACAGGCGCGCCACCGTACAGTTGCGTTTGGTCGGGGTCGATGACCACAATATCGACCAGATAGCCCGGAATACGCACCGCTTTCGGATGCAACGTGGCTTTCTTCACCATTTTTTGCACCTGCATCATGACGATGCCGCCGTTGTTGTGTACGGCCTGGGCAATCACCAGCGCATCGAGATACATCACTTCATCTTCAAAGGTGGCGTAGCCTTCGCTATCGCAGGTAGTCGCGCGAATAAAAGCGATGTTTGGCGCAATGGCTTTATAATAGAGGTACTCTTTGTTATCGATTTCCACCAGTTTGATCAGATCTTCGGTCGTCACCTCATTCAGTTTGCCGCCCTGTTGGCGAGGATCGACAAACGTACCGATGCCGATATCACTCAGAATGCCAGGCTGGTGGGCTGCTGATGCCCGCAGGGCTTGGGTTAATACGCCCTGAGGATAGTTATAGGCGGCGATTTTATTCTGCTCAGCCAGGTCGGAGATTCGTGGCGATTGTCCCCAGTGGCCGCAGAGCGCCCATTTGACTAAACCTTCCTGCGCCAGCGGGCTGATTCCGCGGTCGGCGCGGTCGCCTAAACCCGTTGGGCTAATTAATGATAAATTACGTGGTGACTGCGTGTTTTTGTATTTTTCTGCCAATGCATTAATTAATGTGGTTGCTTCAAGAATACCGCCGCCTGCGCCTAATACACAGAGTGTTGCTTCATCAGGAATATAATTAATGGCTTCTGCGGCGGATAATACAGGTACCCGACCATCGATACGGTTTGGTCTTGGAAATTTCATATAAACTCCAGATTATATGCGTGCGACTACCTGTCGCTATAGTCGACAATAATATTGTGAGTTAATTTAATCAGGCTTAGCTGCCAGCCAGATATTCGTGGTTAAGCGAATATCTGGGGCAGGGCATTGCTAATAGTGATGTGGATATATTCTGCTATTAAGCCTGATGCAATATTGTTAATACAGTACGCAGATCGGCGATCGAAATTTGTCCCGGGGCCGACGCTTTTTTCACGGCGCCAAAGGTGGCTGCTGAACCGAAAACCTCGCCGGAGAGACGTGAAATCACCCCAGTTTTAGCCATCGACATGGTAATTATCGGCCGGTCCGCATAGCGCTCTTGCATTTCCAGCGTAGCGCCCAACAATGTCAGCACATCCGTTTTGTTTTGCGGCATCAGGGCGATTTTAGGAATATCCGCGCCAAGTTCCTGCATTTTACGCAGACGCTGGATGATCTCCTCTGCGGCTGGCGTCTTATGGAAATCATGATTCGACATAATCACGCTGACATTTTTCGCGTGGGCATGTTCGACGGTCGCTTTAACCAGCTCATCACCGGTGAAAAGCTCCAGGTCGATCATATCCACCAGACCGCTGTCTACTGCTGCACGGTTAAGTGCAATATAGTTTTCGACAGACAGTGCCTGTTCACCGCCTTCTTTGGCGCTGCGGAAGGTGAAAAGTAGCGGTTTGTCCGCTATCACATCGCGGATGGCGCGAGCCGCTTCCAGCACGGCATCTGTGGAAGAGACATCGCTGAAATGGTCAACGCGCCATTCCAGAATGTCGAAATCCGCTTCGCGATAGGCCAGCGCTTCGCTTTTTACCGTGGCGATGTCTTTACCCATCAGCGAGACAATGATCTTCGGCGCACCCTCGCCAATCACGAGGTTTCTTACGGTTACGGTTTTCATTGATTACCCTTTAAATATATTACAAATGCGTGCCCGTCAGGCTGCAAAACCCATAACCTGTTTCACATACTCCAGTGGGAAATCTTTCCCGGTCCAGAGTTTGAACTGTTCAGCCCCTTGCCATAACAACATGCCGTAACCATCAATTGTTTTGCAACCCGCAAGTTGCGCCTGTTGCAATAATTTGGTCATATGCGGGTTATAAACGCATTCCGTCACCAGCAGCTCCGGGCGCAGCAGGGAAACGTCGGTCACGAGAGATTCGTTGTCCAGCGGCTTCATGCCGACCTTTGTGCCGTTGGTCAGAATATCCGCGCTGGCGAGGGCATCGGCAAATGCTTGCCGATCGGCGAGATCGATAACGGTCACGACGCAATCGGTGTTTTCATTGACGCGTTTGGCGAATGCCTGCGCCTTTTCAAAGAATTCATCTTTACGGTTAAACAGCTTAATTTCTTTGATGCCTTCAATGGCCGCCTGCGCGCCAATGGCTGTCGATGCGCCGCCCGCGCCCAACAGTACCATGGTTTTACCTTTAATATCGAAGCCGCTTTCTTTAATGGCGCGAATATGACCGGTGCCATCGGTATTGTAACCGCGCAGGTAACCATCATCGTTCACGATGGTATTGATTGCGCCGACCAGTTTGGCCGCAGGGGTCAATTCATCAACATATTCACATGCCAACTGCTTATTGGGCATAGAGACCCCGGTGCCGCGCATCTTCAACGCTTTCAGTCCGGCAATGGCATTGGCAAACGTTGAGTTATCGACTTCAAATGCCATGTAGGTAAAAGGTAGTCCCGCTTTTTCTAATGCCTTGTTTTGCATTTCTGGTGACAGACTATGTCTGATAGGGTAGGCCATTAAGCCAATCAGTTCATATTTAGCAGTTACGTCCATTTGATACTCCTTCTAAACAATTTATTGAAAATAACGTTCGCCCAACCGCACATCATTTTTGGGAATATCAAATACGCGGTAGTAACGAATAAAGACGATGATGGCGGTGATGAAGGCCAGCAGAGCAAATGCAAAGTCCAGCAAAATGATGTATTGCAGGCCAATGTTAGAAAGGTATCCGGTGATTAATGGGATAATAAAATTGGCTACGCCACCCATCATCATATAAACACTGGTGACTTTGGCTTTGCTCCTGGGGAAAAACTCTGACATCACCGAGACGCCAAGCTGTAAAATACCGCCAGCGGCAGAGAAACCAATCAGAAATGAACCGGCGTTACACACCAGCGGAGAGGGATATAAATAGATGACCGCTGCGGTGATGGTTGCCAGCGCGGCGTTAAACACATTTGCCCATATCGGTCGAACCATTTTCTTCAGCAGGGCGGCAAAAATAAATACGCAGACCAACGATCCCATACTGTAGTAAGAGATCGTTTTCAGGGCGTCGGCTTCCGCCATGCCGGCAAACGCCATAGCGTATTTCGGCATCCAGACCACGATGACGTAAAAGGTTGAAAACGCCGCGACACCGAACATCACGGAAGCGACGCCTTCCAGCCAGACCAACGGTTTGCTGTTCATCTGTGGCAGCTCTTTAGCGATACCGGCATCCACCATCTGGCTGGGAAAGCGGCTTTTTAACAGCATCAGGGTAATAACGACGAACAGTACGCCAGGGATAATGACCGCATAGCCGTACCAGATATGGTTGAGCAGCATGGTGCTGACGACAATGGGGTAGAGCATCTGCCCGAACGAGACCATCGCTTTAACCAGGATAACAGCCGATCCTGATGCTTTGGGGAAGCATTCCATTAATGCCGGATAGCCACCGGTATCCAGCGCCGAGTTAGCCACGCCAACGCAAACAGCCAGAATAAAGGCAATCAGCAGATTAGGGCTGGCGGGAATACCGAAGAAAAACAGCATATACAGAATAGCGCCTAACAGAATGATCGCCCGGCGGCCAAACTTATCTGAGAGCACACCAAAGAATAAAATACTCACCAGTCGCCCTAAACCAATGCCTGAAATTAAATAGGCAATCCCGGCATTGTCGGTGGAGAACTTTTCTGCGAGAGACGTCATATTTTGCGCCAGCGTAATGACGCTAATGCCGTGGAGAAAATAACTTAAATAAATACAGATTATCGCCAGAAGAAATGGCGTGTTAAAGGTCTTGTTTTGAGACATTTTCACAACTCCTTGCGGATTTTAAAATTATTTCGTGCTTGACGATATTTTTAAATTTCGGCGACCTTGTGCTTAATATACCGTTCAGTAGACACATTACCTACATAGCATGGCGTTTAACTTACCAGGTATTTTGCATCTTAAACTGTGAATTTAATTCTTCCTGATGACTTTTCGCTGATAATTTAAAAGGGCAGCCAATTATGTTGCAGAAGGGATGAACAATATTGCATCCCCGTTATTCTGCGACCGTCGCCATTTTTAGTTGATGTTTTAATGCGGCGCGGCTGCGATACCCAATAAACAGCGCCAACAGGAAACCGACCGCGGCGATACCGGCATCAAACCACATGATATGAGCAATGCTGGTCTCAGAGATTCTTGCTGTGATCAGCGGAATGGTGAAAGTCGCAATGCTGCCCGCGCTGTAGTAAATGCCGGTCGCTTTACCCTTTGCATGTGGAAAGCGTGCCGCCATCAGTGTTAAACCGATTTGCACCACGCCTCCGGCTGAAGAAAATCCAATGACAAACGCAAAGGTGATAACCACGTAGGGTGTCGGGTGCAGGCAAACCACCAGCAGCGCAATAAATGAAATAAAGGTGTACAGCATCAACAACAATGTCGCGCGTTCCGCTTTGCGCGCCAGTGGAGCAGTAATCAATACGCACAGCAAAGAGCCGCAGGTGTAAATGCTTAACAATTTGATAGATAACGTATAAGGCATGCCAGCAACAAACTGTCCGTACTGCGCCAGCCACTGGCTTACCAGATAAAATGTCGCCATGGCGATATAGCCATACAGAGTGTAACAGGCAAGATCGAGAATCGAACAACGATGTTCAGATTGTTGTGTTTCCTGTTTAGCAGGTAATGCCTTGATGGAAGTTTGATTTCCGGGATGCGCCGGGAAGCGACAGCGAAACAAAAACACGCCGTTGATTATCATAATGGCGGCCGCCAGCAGGAAGGACCAGCCAAACCAAAGCTCGGCCCACACCAACAAACTGATAATCATAGGAAGCAGAAACTGGCCGCTGGAGACGAAGGCTTTTATTAATATATTGGCTGTACTGGGCGATCGGGGAAACGCCTCCATCAGGCTGGGATAGGTTCCGGCATCGAGAAAACTGTTGGCCATTCCCGCCAGAAAGCCAAAGGCATAGGCGATAAAAATACTATGCGTATTGATGATGCCAACAAAGAAAATCAGGTAGCAGATCATGCCGAAAATAATAAACGGTCGTCGGCCATAGCGATCGGAGAGCATGCCAGCCATTAATAAGACACTTAAACGACCGATGCCCAGCGAGGAAATAACGATCGAGACGCCCGCGGCGTTGGTTTGCCACTGGTGTTCAAGCGAAGACATATTGAGGCTCATCAGAATGACCCCCATGCCGTGGACCAGGTAATTAAAGTACAGCCCTATCGCAGTGGAGAAATAGGTGTTTTTCATAATGTGTTACTCAGCGAAGAGGCTAAATTGGTATGGCGTTGTAAATGCTTAACACAAACGCTCAAGGTCGTGAGCGTAGAGCTCAACAGCAGCCGATTGATAGATTTTCCAGTCGAGGAAATCGTTGTGGTGATAAACCGTCTGAAATGAGTTCAGATCGGGGAAAAAACGCATAGTGTTATTACCAATGCGGTTATTAATTTTGTCGATAACTGCATTAATTCTTACTTTCCGTCTGGCTTTCATTTCTTTACAAATGTGCGCGATGTACTCCGGGATTTCCCTTTCGCCATTTTCCCATTGTTGCCATGCGGCAACATTATTATCACGCGAGATATACATCGCGCTTTCTTCCACCGTCATAGCAAAAATATGGCGGATAGCCTGCAGTTCCAATGCGTTCATTATTTGATCACCTCATAAAAGACGGTGGAATAGTAATAGCATTGCTGTGGATATTTCGGCTTGAAGAGAGTCACAGTATCTTGTGCAATATTATTTGTTGTATAGCAGGGAAGAGGTACTGAGTTTTGCAGCCAGTCGAGTGCAGAGGTGAGTGAAGGACAAAAAAAAGCCCATCGTGGGAGATGGGCAAAGACTACACACAGCAATTCGTTGTTTCACTCAGGGGAATTAAGTCATTGATTGATTTATGGGTATGCGGTTTTCGGCATAACCAAAATTAAGCAAGGCTTGAAAATGGACACACAAATTGCACACATATCGCACACAGATAAAAAGGGGTATCTATGGCGCAAGCGCTACCAAAAACACACTATTGAAATCATCTTGCGTACACGCGATAAATCAATTGCTATAAAAATAGCGGCATCTATAACAATTCGCTATATAGAATTAAAATCGCTTGATGTTCCATTTGAAGCTATGCGGGAAATGCTTAAAAAGTTTCGTGATGGTCTGATTACGTCACGTGACATTGAGCGCTTAAGGTCGATTGCGATGGCTTCACAGGATGCGCCACAAGCCACTGTAATCGATGCGCCAATGCAATCACGTGCACAGGAGGTTAAAACCTCTCAGAAGGCCGCACAGGGGCATTCTCTAATGGATGCTCAAAAAGCGTACTTTGACGCTAACACCGAATGGAAGCCAAAAACCGTAAAAGATTATAATGCTTGTCTTGAGCGTTTTATTTTTTGGTGTATAGATAATGGCGTGTCAACAATTGAAGAAATTAGCAAAGATAAAATAATCGCCTTCAAAGCATACATGGACGGTGAAGGATTAGCGCCATTAACTAAAAGCAAAATCATAACGCGAATCGGTTCATTTCTTAACTTCTGTGTGAACATCAAAGAATGGATAGATAAAAATAACATAACAGGTTTGCAGTATAAAAAGGTTTACGTTCAAAATCCAAAGGAAGAAATCACACCAGAACATTTCAAAGCTGTCATGCAGCAATTCAGGGTAATTAACGATAGCCAAACATATTGGGCGATGAATATCATGTATTATACGGGCATTAGGGTAAGTGAATTAACACAGATAACTAAGGTTGACTATATAGAGCTTTACGGGATTAAGTGCCTGTCAATAAACACAATTGATGATGGCGAAGCAAGTAAGACCGTTAAAACAGAAAATGCCAAACGTAACATTCCGATATGCCAAAAATTACTAGATTTAGACATATGGAATGTTAAGCCAGTAATGAAATATGGAAATAACAGAACGATGGCGGCGACAAGTGAAAGCTTTAAGGACATTGGTCTTGCACGTTCAACTCATTGCTTTAGGCATTCATTATCAAACAGATTACGTGATGTGGATGGCGTGGAAGATAGCACACGAAATATGATAATGGGGCATGCACAGGAAACAATAACAGATAGAGTTTATATTTCTCGATTACCTTTGAAGAAAATGTTAAAGGCATTGAACGACGCTAATTAAGCATTGTTCCGCTTCGCTCCACCGGGTTGCCTGGAGCGCTTCCTTCCGCCCGGTTTGGATGCAAGCATTCAGGATAGGGCTGCGCAAATAATAACCATTGAACGCACAGGAAGAACCAGGAGACGATGAAACCAGAAGTCATGGAATCGCTTGCTCACCATAATATAACATCACTCCGAGTCTCTGATGCCCCTGTACAGCCGCAAGACACTCGAAATGTCAAAGCTATAATTCAGTAACATCCAAAAAAGAAACAAACTTAATTAAATGGATATATTTTATTACCATAATTGATTTGTTCTCGATGTATTTTACATTAAATACAAATTCGTTCGATAAAATTCAATTTAGGATGAAATGGATGCGGTAGTTATGATAAAATAAAAAATTATCCCACGAGGTATGAATAAAATGTCTGCTTTTGTAGAGTTTGTCTCAGTCGCCGCATGGCCTTCCGTAACCGTGTGGTTTGTAAAAAAATACGGTGATGATGTAAAAACACTTATACTACGAATTTCCAAAATTAAAATGGGTAGCGCCGAAGCTGAGTTTTCTGCGAACTTGAGTATGGTAGAGGCCATAGTTACAGAAAAGCAACAAGACAGTGAGACATTAGAAGTCCAATCTGATAATAGTGAATTTAATCAACGTGTGAATTATTTAAAAAGAATAGCTGAGACTTCACCCCGTGCGGCAATAATGGAATCATGGCTTCTAATAGAGGAGGCAGCGGAAAGAGACGGCTTCATCAATAAAGAGAAAGGCTCACAAAGAAGGAGTATAAGCTATTTCATTGATTCATTAGTTGAAGAAAAGAGAATTAATAAAAGTACTGCGAATTTAATTAGCGAGATGCAAAGGCTGAGAAACAAAGCTGCACATTTTATAGATTTCGATTTAACAAAGGATGAAGCCGAACGATATATAAAAACTGCCGTTCAAGTGTCATTGCTTATTAACAATCAATTTATGAATATGCATGCTTGTAACACCCATATTGATGGGTGATTTTTAGATAAGGATAATCTATCTGGCGTTAACCCCTTTCAGGGGTTGCCCCTTCGGGGCTGGTTAAGTGACATAAAGGTTTTGAATCACGCCTTTTCTTCACCTCACCAGCGCGAAGCGCAGCCCCGCAAGGGGCTAAATACTATCAGTTCTGTAAACAGGATTACCCCCTGAAATAATGAGAGAACTAAAAGCCATTGATGGCATGATTTTGAAGAATTCCGATGAACCTGCAAACTTTAAATCAAAAGGTGATATTTGATACTGTTTAAACATTGCTTGTGCAAATCTTTCAGAATCCCACGCTTCCCTTCTTGAGTTGTAAGAGCACAGGTAATTTAAAATACAATTACGTCCTAATCTAAATGATAGTTCACCCATACGGGCATATACATTTGCCGTTCTACCTATTTTTACAATGTTATCGGTTTGCATAACGTAATTATAATAAGTCTTGGTTTTATTAGTTTGGCATGAAGGGCATTCATCGCCGTATAGATGATAAATGCCAACACGTTCAAATTTGCCATGTACAGGACAATTAATGCTTACTTTTGTGAACAAATCTACGAAATTAGAATATTGGTATTTGCAATTATATAGATGGTTTGCGGTCTGTAAGAACCCTTCGAAATTCATCACACACTGCAAATTTTCCGCGCTGAAAAACATCACACCAATCCTCACTAGCAGTTACAGGCATAGCCCACCAACATTTATTTACTTGCGACATTGTTTTTATTGTCGCCTTTAAACCAGCGTTATCTTTATGACTATCATTATCAGTAAGAATACAAATGTCGGCATTTGGATGGTATTTTCTTGCTTCTACAGCAACGTTGATTAAATTAGTATCATTTCCAGCAGTTAAGAATAAGGATGCCGGATATAAATCACTTATCGAGTATTGAAATGCTGTAACCGTTCCAAAACCTTCGCCTATGAATATTGTTTCAATATTCCCATCCTGATTTCGCTCACAGTGAAAAGCGCCTGTCTTCTGACTGTCATGAACAAATGATTTACTTCGCCCATCAGTAGAAATGCGCTGCAATGCACAAAATGTATTATCTGAGCGGTAATAATCCAATAATGTTTGACCATGACAGCCAACCCACATCATTTTACTAATCCCTTTAGTTAACAGGTAAGGGGATTCGCGCCATGTGGCATTTTTAGATTCATTGCGTACATTATTAGAAAATAAATTCAGCTTTTTAGAATCCAGTTCTGCGAGTTTGTGTTCATGTGTGGAAGTCATTTTCTTTGGTGCATTTCTCATTACAAAGTGTTTTGGATTTCTGTAACCTCCATGTTGTTTGAATCCTATATGCGCACCGATATCTAAATATCTCATCTTAGTTGCAGCCTCAATTATAGTTAAAGGCTGGATTATATGATACCCATCATGGGCGCTTTCATTTCGGCAATATCCTGTATTTGCATGTGTTCCTTTGCTTCGCCATTCAAATCTATCAACGCCCCCACATATAGGGCATGGCATTTGTTTTTCTGGTTCAATTTCAATGCTAAAATCGTGCATGTATTTGATTGGGTTTTGCTTGATAAAATTATTTAAGTCGGTAAAGAAATTAGCCATTGTATTTACTCCCATATCGCCTTGCCGGATGTTTTGCAAAAAAATCTACAATGTCCTGTTTTCGATACCAGATATAACCCTCTGTCTCTTGATAAATCGCCTGTGGAAATTCTTTAGGATTAAAACGTTTTGCAGCATAGAACATAGGTTTGCTGACACCAGCTAATGCAACTGCATCATTACCACACACAAGACCCGTGAGATGTACCTTTTGAGATTGCTTGCTTATCTGTGCTGCAATTAGCTTTCTATTTTCCTTGACGTGTTTTTCAATTGCCATTGATCGTAACTTTTCTTTAAGGTAATTTGTATCTGTCATTTTGATATCCTTAGTCATTTGATGGGGAGTTTAACTTTAATGCTGGTGGTTTAAGTTTGATGTTAGTTACTAGGCAGTACCAATTAACGTTAACATTCTATTGATTCCCGATGGTTCTAATTTATATGCTGGCTTTTTATTCGCATCAGCAACAGATAAATAATCTGATGAAACAAGTTTATTCATAAATCGCTCAACGGTTAACTTAAAGCGGTTTAACATGCTGCTAATTTTTTTACCATTAAATAATTTGTCACGTAGAATGCTAAGATAACAGTAACCATGCTGGTTTTTATTTTTATCTATTACAGTATAAACCTTTGCCTCTATTTCTTTTTCAAATTCGTATTGCTCCGATTCGCTACCACTCGCTTCACACAGTGTAATAACGGCATTGAGACTATCCAGAACAATTTTAAATGCTGCTTTTGCTTGTGCTAAAGTTATTTGCAAATCAAAATTACCAACAGCAAGTAATGATGCTATTCTGCATGTGTTTTCATAAACCCTTCGATATAAAGGGGCATAATCTTTATGTTCCCTATATTGTTGAGTGTCATAATTTAACATTACATCATCAAGATATCGCTTTGATTCACTGTTGGTTGTAATTTGTCCCTCCCTGCTTGAAACCCATTCCGCATAATTCATTATCATTTCTTTTTCCATTTCTGTTGAGTATGGTTCACGCAATGGATTAACCTTGTCACTCCATCCCATAATTACTCGGCCTAAAAAACCACTCTGTATTGAACGCTTATTAATATGCGGCCTCATTTCTCGCGGAGTGGATGAGCCAAATAAATTTAAGCGTATGTCATCGATTCTTTTAGTTGAGCGAATCTTCTTAATCATTTCTTTCTTGTACTCAATAGATTTTTGAATCTTATCAATTCTGCTTTCAGCGATATCTTTATTTATTACATTCCCGTCTTCATCTAAGTTTTTTTTAAATTGTTCAATTCGCTTCTTAGCTGAATTGATTTCATTCGTTATAGAGTTACAAATCTCTTTTGCATAGGTAGGAGATAATTTTGCATAGTGTTTTGTAGATAATTTTAAAATACTTCCTTCCATTCCGTTAGCATGTTCAGATTTTTTTGAACCTATACCGCGCATCCCATTTAGCATTTCATGTACTTCATCAACCACAAATGCCGCGCGCCCTTTACCGTGAAAGATATCCATGTAAATACTTTTATTTGATGTTGGTGCATCAGCCGCTGCCATTCCAGCAGATACCGCAATATCATCAAAAAATTCTTGTGGTTTTTCTTTACCTGCGCCTGACTCGCAAACAGTAAAAGTAAGCAATCCCATTGTTACGTTGTTGTAGCCTTTAATCTTTGGTGACATTGCTGATAATGCCTGTAATGCAGCCATTTTTGATGCTGGTTTTAATTCTCTTCGACCAGCGCCATTTATACACTCATAAATATATTGACCTAAACCGCATAACTCATCGCTTTCGTTATTTTTATCTTTGCCCAATGATTCTGCATTAGGTTTATTAGCATTATCAATTACTAGTGTTGAAGAATTAATGCGTAGTGATGTTTTCTGTATATTTTGTTGTTTATTGCCAGAATTAAACGCAGGCTGACAAAAATTATTTACAGGTGCTAATTCAATCTTATTATTGTATTCATCCCATTCCCCGTAATAAGGTTGGCAATCCCAATCGACAGCCATATATACGGGCACTTTAACAGACCAATCAATATATAATGGGTCATAACAGGTAACAAAACCAAATTCATCAGGCACATTTGGTTTGGCTGTTGGGTCAATATAAATGCGTGGCCTGTTGTCTTTTATAAATTCATATAATGGGCCAACACGATTATCAAATTCATCATAATCACCATCATAAGGCTGTGCGTTATAATCAATAACCATGCGTGATTTTTGCTGATTATTATTAATTTGCTGGACATTGTTACTGTTAAACCCGTTCATTTTCCTAACTCCGCTCTACCTGAGTTTAGCCGCCACAATAGTTGGTTTAGCTTGTGCGTCTTTTGGCCTGTATCCATATCTTCCAAAAAACTCAATTACTTCTTTTTTTGAATAATAAATTGATTTCCCACACCTTACACCTTTTGGGAAATCCTCCGGCCTCCATTTTCTCGCTGAGCTAAATTCTTGAGTCGTTATGTTTAATAGCAATAAGATCTCTTTATTGTTGATTTTATCTTCTGAAAAATGGCGTGAGTTATCCGCGCAAAAATTAAGCGTAATCATTTTGTGTGCTCCATATTATCTATTCAGTTAATCTATTATCTTAATAGAAGGAATATATCTCGCTTTGATGCAAATAACTTTACCCGTGTTGGATAGGGTAGTCAAACAGGGTGAGGGCGTAACTCATTGATTTACTTACTGTCAACAATTTGGCAGGAAACCGCATGGCGTCGGGAACGGATGGGTAATTAGGGACACTGATTTTAATAGTGAACAGTTTGATATGTAAGGGAAAAAATAAAATTAAAATATTTCCAATTGAGTGAAATTTGCACAGACTGTAGTTGGCTTGTCTGGAGGCTGGTAGATTTCCGGCTTTTCCAGATTCGTTTCCTGAATCTAATGGCCTGTAATTCCCGACGCCATGCGGTTTTTCCAGATTTCCGAGATTTCCACTATAGGGTTAAAGCCTCTTATAGAATCCCTTAATACATACCCATGTCCCTGTGTCATGTGAAGGGGGAGGGGGTGCTCCATCACCTATGTATATACCTAATAAAATGACCGTTTCTCATCTCTTATAATGTTGGAAAAATCGGATAAACAGGAAAAGTGAGATGTGGCGCGGCTTGTAGGGCCATGCCATTTGGAAATGAATCTGGAAAAGTAGGAAGCTATTCATGTAAACCCTTGCGGCGCTAGGCTTCCCGCCAATTTCGATATGTGGTAGATTCGACATGTCAGTGCGAAAAGGGCGCTGATGGGGATTTGCAGCCCCAACTAACACCACGCTATTCACTTATGTGAATGGCTCGGTCTTGCTCACCCGTAGTTTCTCTATGGTGGGTCGGAGCGTGGGAGTCGAAAGACTCGCCAGTGGGTGTTAGCTGGTACTGCAAACCACGTTTCGATTCACCACCAAAAGGAACGGGTATGCAGGAAACAGACTGGCACAAAGCGGATATTCTTGCCGCATTAAAGAAAAAGAAAATCAGCATGGCGGGATTATCTCGCGAACATGGTTTATCTGATGGCACATTATTAAATGCCTTAAATCGAGATTGGCCTAGAGGCGAATTAATTATTGCAAATGCAATTGGTGTTTCACCTCAAGAAATTTGGCCTTCAAGGTATTATGAAAAAGATGGTTCTCCGATAAATCGTGTAATTCGAAAACCTGTTTAAATTGATCGATGCGTCTCTAATTTATGGGGCGCATTTTTGTTTTTAATGTGTCTGATTGCGGTGTGGGCCATGCCGCGCGCGTGTGCGTAATAGGTATTAATTAATATGTATTTATGTACTAGTTAACAAATACGAATTTCAAAGGCCATCTTAATTAAGCATTGTTCCGCTTCGCTCCACCGCCTACGGCGTGGTGAGGTAGAGATAAAGGTTTTGAATCACGCCTTTTCTTCACCTCACCAGCCCCGTAGGGGCGTGAGCGTAGCGAACAAATACTAAATTAATTTGAAGCATTTAATGTCTTTCTTTTTGGATAGATGCTGAGTAAAATAATAAAAAATGATCGTAGGGGTCTGTCATGACTAATCAAATACATCCATCATCAGAAAACAAAATCAAAGAATTAATAAAAAAAGTTATAAATAATCCTGAGCTTGCAGAGAAATTCTCATATAGGAATTATGATGAGGATGTTTTCTTTTTGATTGAAAAAGAATTAAATAAAAGAAAAATTGATTTTAAAATAGATCGTGATTCTTGTTCGATTATTTTTGAGAGCCTTAAAGATGATTTTTGCAAAAACAATGAATTAATTTCTGATAAAGATATAACTAATCTTACTGAATCTGTTTATAAATTTTATGAAAAAACCCCAATGGAATATAATGTTTTATTCCATTTCAGAAAAATTCTAGATCTGCCTAAACTAGATAAATTCGCAGCTATAAATTTAGATATTGGAAAGGAAAGCACTTCATTTCTACTTCCTGATGAATGTGTTGAGTATGCAATAATAAATATTGGAACTCATGGGTATTATTCTGGTTGGTATCCTGAGTCCTTCATGAAAATTGTTATTCAAAAAATCAATATTCTATTATTTCTTCTTGAAGAAAACTCAATTATAACGCAATATTCATATAAACATACCAATCAAGTACTATCACCTTTTCCTAAATGGGGTGGTGGCAACAACGCTAAAATAGAAATTGTTAACAGTGATTACCCTAATATAAAAATGTATCCAAAGTTGGGTGATCACATTGAGGCATATTATGATAAATATGCTATCAACGACGAGGGCTTTAGTCCGTTGGGCTTGTATAATGCTTTTGATATTGCTAATACATTGGTTTCTGACGACTCTAAAGAATCCTTACGAATCAAGGCGGCAATTGATTGGTTAGTTTACTCAAAAATAACCGAAGATGACACTATGTCATTTATTCAGTCATGTATGGGACTTGAAGCGATTTTTGGTGATGATGATTATGAAGGAAGTCTCACAACAATTCTATCTGACAGATGTGCATACTTAATTGGTCGTAACATCAAGGATAGAAATGAAATAAAAAAGATGTTCCGTGAAATTTATCAAATTAGATCTAAAATAATTCATGGTGTCAGAAATTATTTGTCTGAAAAGGATAAAAGAATGCTATATATAGCAAAAATATTCTTGAGAAGGTCTATATTGAAAGAGTTGGGTAATCTTGGGCTTCTCAGTCCAGAGCAGCAGCGCTAACGGCTGTCAGGTAATGCGATTGTATGCCTTTGCGCGTCATCGCCTCCTGATGCTTCCTGTGAATCTATCGGTCGCAAATTGAACAATCATGGTGTGGCTGGTTGTCGTCATAGGGTAGATAGAGGCATGATGGTAGATGCCTCAGATTTGCGCCGGAATCGTACATCTAGCAAGCGTAAGAGGTGATAGGGTGTGATTGTGTAGCCTGTCAGGATGAAGCCGAATAGAGGCGCATAGAGCGCCCCTTTCTGATGGCTGGTGCTTTGGCTGTTTTGGGATGATTCCCGTTTTATTCGATGATCGTGATTTTTTATTTTTATGCCATTAATTCCTTTCACGAATAAATTTAATTGGCACTCCATCAATGTCTTTGTTATCAGATAACCAAAACCACACCTTACCATTAATTAATCTGTATGTTATATAAGCATTGCTTCCTTTATCTCCAGCAAAATGGTAAATCCCGTCACCCTGTCTATTTAAAAAATCAGTTTCAATTTGAGTAAACATTTCTCCATCCACTTCAAAAAAAGAGACGGCATTATCATCAATTAATTTGACGCGATATTTTATGACAGGCCAATCAGATTGCATTCCTTTTGATATGCCAGTACAGGCGGCAAAAAAAATCATAGCGATAACACCAAAAACAAGAATGCTCATACTTGTAATCCTCAAAAAGTAAAGCGAGCATGATAGCCCGCTTTTTGTGTCTGGTAATTATTGGAACCGATAATTAGAAGGTGATTACTTGTTAATTTGTTTCTCAGTATGTGAGATAAAATTTCTAAGTAAATCTTTTTCAATGACAATTTCGCTTTTAAGATTGGGATTTCCAACGGCATCAATTCGCTCAAGCCAAAACATTAATTCCTGTTGTGCATCGCATTTTCGTTTGAATTTAATTGCCCCTCCGAAATTTTTACTTAAAGAATCATCGTCACATAAAAAATAAATTTTATTTTCAATGGTTATTTGTATTAAATATGTTTTTCTGGTTAGGTAATCTAGTCTTTCGTTAGCTTTCAATAGGTTAGCTTCTGCTTGCTTGACTAATGAGAGTGCTTCTTCTTTGCTTATAGGCGATATGTTGACAGGCTTGATCATTATTTGATCCCTTAGATTGGATTCATCAAAAATATATCCACAATAGTCTTGTGGATGGTGTGTAATATATCTTATGATAGCTTCACCCAATCAGCAAGAGGAATGAATTATGCCAGTTAAGCGTATTATATGCTCGCTTGATGAACAAGAGTTAAGTATTATTGAGACTTATAAGGAGTATTATAAAAATAAATATGGCGTTCGATTAAATAGAACTGCAATTATCAAAATGCTAATTAGTCGTTTACCAACTGAAATTGCAGCATCAAAATAAAAATAAATTTAAACCATACCATGCAAAGGATATCACAATGAAAATTATATTTTATTACTTAATAGGAGATTTAAAAAATGTTTCAACAACACGAGGCGTTAACCAATCAGCCTATTTCACATAGTGAGTATATGCAAGTGCTGGAATTAAGACAGCAATTATTGATGCAAGAATACCATAAGGAACTAAAAACAATTATAGATGTTGGGGTTGTTAATTTTGGGTATAGTTATAATGGCTCTGAAACTAGTTTAAATGTTCATATCAGAAATGTTCAGATTATTCATGAAAAATTAATGGCTAATCAAGCAATTATTGAAATGGAAAAAAGTCAATTTAATAATTGTCATCAACCCTCAAATTAAGGTTATTCAAAATGATTATTGCATTTATTGTTATTATGGCAATGGCTTTTCACGTATTAAGAAAGGAGATTAAAAATGAGCATTGATAAAAGACGTTATGGGGTATTTGTTATTAACCCTGAAACGGATGGCGATAACCCTGATACTATGTACTGTAATGCGTATTTAAAACCTTTATCAGTATTTCCATCAACGGTACTGGCAAATGACAAACGCCGCTCACTTATCAGTATTTTAAATAAATCAAATGACAAGCGAAAAGTAGTGGTTAGAACGATGCTTGATTTAGTTGATGTGGCAATTTATAAGCAAGAACAAATCGCCACTAAAAATGATGAAGGAGAAGCGGAAAAGAATAACCGCTATGAAATTCTTAAAAAATTGATGATTAAGAATAACACCAAATAAGAAAGTTAAAGTGCGTAATTACATTTAAAACCATATGCTGTATGGGTTAAGGGATTTAACCCATCACATTAAATCACTCCCATACAAGGTTTAAAAGTTCCTTTTCTTCACCTCACCAGCCCCGTAGGGGCGTGAGCGTAGCGAACAAATACACATTAAAGAGGTAAAATAAAATGTCTGGTGATAATGCTGAATTAGGTTTTTCGGTCGATACGTCACAAGTTAAAAGCGCATCTAGCGATTTAGATAAACTTGCGAAATCGGCGCAGGGAGTTACAAGTAATGTTGATAAAATGGTTGAGTCATTTACTAATCAAAATTTGGGTGGTGGGATGCGGCGTGGATTGATGGGTAATATTACCCGTGATTTTCAGGCGATGCAAAATCACATTACAAACGACATTATTAATGATGGTGAAAAGGCTGGTAATAAGTGGTTTACTAATTTTATTAATGGAATTAAAGAGAACCATAACGCTCAACGTGAGTTAGGTGTGATGGGGCATGAGCTTATGTCAGGGCGATGGGCTAATCTGCGCGGCTCTGCGGCTATAATGATGGGTTCGGCTGGTATCGGTGGCATTGCCTCCACTGGCCTCGTCATGGGGCTTACAGCCGCCTTTGAGGGCATCGAGGCACTAACCGAAAGCATACAGGAGGCCGCACAAGCGCAAAAGGATTTACAGCAATCAGCAATATTATCTGGAAATGCTGGTTCATTATTTTCCGGTAGAATTGATGAAATCGTTAATGGACTACAAACTATTAAAGACGCATCAAGGGAAGTTAAGGAGAATTTTGTCACTAACGCGCTTAATGATGGATTAACTCCTGATTTTTTGAAAAAGAATGGTTCAATGCTTCTTCAATATCAGCAGGAGTTTGGCGAAAAACAAACTGACGCGTTAGAAAAAATCCTTGCTGAAACACAGACTGATGCAACAAAAGGATATGCTGCACTTTATAAAATGGGTGACGGCCTACTTGATAAAGTGAATGGCGATATTCAAAGTGGTAATTACAAAGCCGCTGGCGCTGATATGATTGCGCAGTTAATGCAGGGAGCGCAAAATGAGTTGCGCGAATCACAGAAAACACAAGGGGAATTAAAGGGGGACTCTTGGTGGGATACAGCCTTGCAATATATGGGGATGGGGGCGTTAGGGTATTCAGCAGTTGGAGTGCAAACACAGCAGAAAATCTTAAATGGAATTAAGAAAAAGAAAGATGCCATTATTGATGCCAATGAACAAGCCAGTAGTGCAATACAGAAATCAATTGATTCTGTTAAATCGCCTGATTTAAGCCATACAAAGGCGTATCATGATTTCAGTAAATTATATCATCCCTCTTATAGTGAACATCACGGTTTGAGTGATGCGCAAAAGGCCGCAAAAAAGGCGCAAGAGTGGTTTAATAATATGGAGGCGATGAATCAAAACATCGCACGTTCAAACCAAAATAGAATGGATTCATTAAACCGTAGTTTTGAGAATAAAACGTATCAATTTTCAATGACGGGTGATTATCATAATTTCCTGAATCAAATTGAGCAAGAAAACCAATATGCTGATAATCTCATTACTGAATTAAACCAGAAATACACCAGACAAAATAAGCCGCATGATGAAGAATATAAAAAGGCGCTTCAAAGTATTAATTTGGGACGCCAGCAATATTTGCAGCAAGCGCAAGACGATTATGGCCAATTAGAGGAAATAAATCAAAGCTCACTGGATGGAATGAAAAAAGCATGGATTACATACAGCGATAATTTAAATAATATTATGGCTGAATCGGCTGCAACATATAAAGATGTTTTAGACGATATGCAAAGCATGTTGGTTAATTTCCTAGATGCCGGAAAATTAGATATCGATAAGTTTTTAAAAGCTGTATTAATGGACGTTGAAAAAATGTTTGTTGAGCAGGATATTATGAAGCCTGTTAATTCATTTTTCGGCGGCATGATGGGATTTAATGCAAAAGGCGTTGATACAACTGGCGGCGCTTATTGGGCTGGCTCTGATTTGGTTAATTGGGTATCTGGCTTATTTGGTTCAAGTTTAATGCAGGTTCCTAGCGTTGGGGCAACGCAAGGTTCAGGATTGGGTTCAGCCGCGCCAACAATCAATATCACCATTAATGATAATGGCAATAAGGGAATCGATAGCAAAGTTAGTGCAAGTAATGGCGACTTACAGAAAATGGGGGTTGCGCTTGATAAATTCATGCAAAATTACGTTAAACAACAGAATGTTAATTCAAATCGACAAGGCGGCATTAATAAATCAATAGGGAACTGGTCAACGCGCTGACCCGTTAACACGGAAAATCATCCCTTCATGGCCTTAGGGTGTGGAGGGTTTTTAGGTTTAATTCGAGATATCCCCTCCAAAATTCCCGCCAGAAAATTATTGTAACACTCGCCTGATTTACCCTTATAGCACACAAATGGTACACAAAAGGCTCACAGGTAATCGCATACCCTTAATACCTATAATCTCTTAAACCCCGTAATTGCTGGTTCTGACGCGAAATCAGGATAAAAAAAAGCCCATCGTGGGAGATGGGCAAAGACTACACACAGCAATTCGTTGTTTCACTCAGGGGAATTCCATGCTTATAAATCAATGTGTTGATCTACAGCCTTGAGCTAATAGTAGGCATACTGATTTTTCACGTCGATCAGATTCATCTCAATAGTTTAAAAACTGTAAAGAATTTGCGACATAAATGAGTGCTGCGAGGAGAGTACCGTTCGGTTTAACTCAGTACCGGGACGGGATAGATTAACATTGCTAAACAATCAGGCGACAATGCCGCCTGACGTTGGATTACTTATTGCTTTCTATTTCTGCGAGGAGTTCGTCCGGATCGCTCCCCGGCGCAGGCGCTTCATTCACCCAGGCAGAGAACAGACGCCAGGACACGGCCAGGACTACCGGGCCGATAAACAGACCAATCATGCCGAATGCAATTAATCCGCCGATGACCCCGGAAAGGATAAGGATCAGCGGCAAATCGGCGCCCATACGAATCAACATTGGGCGAATGACGTTATCCAGCGTTCCGACCACACCGCTCCACACCAGCAGCACGGTGCCCCAGGTCGAATCCCCGGTCCAGTACAACCAGATAATGGCCGGGACCAGCACCGGCAGCGGCCCCAGTTGTACCAGGCAGGAGAGGATCATTAATACTGCCAGCAGCGTCGCATACGGCACGCCGGTTACCGCCAGACCAATGCCGCCGAGGACCGCCTGCACCAGAGCCGTAACCACAACACCTAACGCAACAGCGCGAATGGCCTGCGCCGCCAGCAGAATGGCGGCATCACCGCGTTTGGATGCCAGTCGACACGCGAAATGACGGATCCCTAACGCCACCTGCTCACCACGCCAGTACAGCAGGGCGCTGAATAGCAGCATCAGGCCACAATGCATCATAAAGCGACCAATATGCGCAGCCTGACCGACAAACCAGGTCGTTGTGGCGCCGACATAGGGCCGAACTTTGGCCATAATGGCTGCGCCGCCCATATCCAGCAGGCTGTGCCATGCGCCATACATTTTGGCTCCCACCAACGGAATGCTGTTCAACCACGCCAGATCCGGCAGCGTCATATCGCCAGCGGTGACGGCATGGATCAACGGTCCGCTGCCATCAACAATGCTATTAACCAGCAGCGCAATAGGAATGATAAACAACATTACCAACAGCAGGGTCATTACCAGCACCGCCAGTGAACGGCGTCCCCACAGCAGTTTTTGCAAGCGTAACAGGATAGGCCAGGTTGCGATGACCACCGTACCCGCCCATGCAAAACCGAGGATAAAGGGCTGCACAATCCAGAGACAGGCCACAATCATGATGGCTAAAAACAGCACCGTTAGCAGCACTTGCGCAATATCCCTGGGCTGACGAAAATTTACCATAAATACTTTTCACCTTTGTCTTTGCGTCAGAACGTTGACGCGACGTGAACACTTAAATCACACCCTGTAATGATGAGCAATTTCAGCGGTTTTGAACAGGCGGATTCTGCCTGTAAATCTGCTGAGCGTATTAGAAAAAAATGTGATACAACAAACAAAGCAACACGCAAACGATTAAATTCACAACACAGACCGCAGGAAAGGGTCACTATAATGATTCCACAAATTTCTCAGGCGCCAGGTGTCGTTCAACTGGTGCTCAATTTTTTGCAGGCGCTGGAGCAGCAAGGATTCACGGGCGATACGGCAACGAGCTACGCCGATCGGCTGACAATGTCGACGGATAACAGTATCTATCAGCTGCTTCCTGATGCTGTGGTTTTCCCGCGTTCAACGGCAGATGTGGCGCTGATCGCCCGTCTGGCGGCTGAACCTCTTTTTTCGTCGTTGATTTTTACCCCGCGCGGCGGCGGTACCGGGACGAACGGTCAGGCGCTGAATCAGGGCATTGTTGTTGATATGTCCCGTTATATGAGTCGCATTATTGAAATCAACCCGCAGGAAGGTTGGGTGCGGGTCGAAGCCGGGGTAATCAAAGATCAGCTCAACCAGTTTCTGAAGCCTTACGGCTATTTCTTTGCCCCGGAATTATCCACCAGTAACCGGGCAACGTTGGGCGGGATGATCAATACCGACGCATCCGGACAAGGTTCGTTGGTTTACGGTAAAACCTCCGATCACGTGCTGGGTATCCGCGCGGTGCTGATGGGCGGCGATATTCTTGATACTCAGCCAATGCCGGTCGAACTCGCCCAAACGCTGGGCAACAGCAATACCACTATTGGCCGCATCTATAAGACGGTGTATGAGCGGTGTCGTGATAACCGGCAGCTTATTCTTGATAAATTCCCCAAACTCAATCGCTTCCTTACCGGTTACGATCTCCGACACGTCTTTAACGACGAGATGACCGAATTTGATTTAACCCGCATTCTTACCGGCTCAGAAGGTACGCTGGCGTTTATTACCGAAGCGCGCCTGGATATCACGCCGTTGCCCAAAGTCAGGCAATTGGTCAACGTCAAGTATGACTCGTTTGATTCAGCATTGCGTAACGCCCCGGTTATGGTGGAAGCGCGCGCACTGTCGGTAGAAACCGTTGACTCCAAAGTGCTTAATCTGGCGCGGGAAGATATCGTTTGGCATTCGGTAAGTGAGTTGATTACCGACGTACCGGATAAAGAAATGCTGGGCCTGAATATCGTCGAATTTGCGGGTGATGATGAAGCATTGATTGATGCTCAGGTCAGGGCGCTGTGCGAACGCCTGGACGGCTTAATTGCCCGTCAGGAAGCCGGTGTCATTGGTTGGCAGCTGTGTACTGAGCTCGCGGGCGTGGAGCGCATTTACGCCATGCGTAAAAAAGCCGTCGGTTTGCTGGGAAATGCGAAAGGTTCCGCGAAGCCTATTCCGTTCGCTGAAGATACCTGCGTTCCGCCGGAGCATCTGGCTGACTACATTGCCGAGTTCCGTGCGCTGCTCGACAGCCACGGTCTGAGTTATGGCATGTTTGGTCACGTGGATGCCGGCGTGCTGCACGTCAGACCGGCGCTGGATATGTGTGACCCGCAGCAAGAAGTGCTGATGAAACGCATTTCTGACGATGTGGTCGCGCTGACGGCAAAATATGGTGGTTTGCTGTGGGGCGAACACGGGAAAGGTTTTCGTGCAGAATACAGTCCGGCGTTTTTCGGTGACGAACTGTATCGCGAATTGCGCAAAGTGAAGTCGGTATTTGATCCGCAAAACCGGCTGAACCCGGGGAAAATCTGTCCACCGGAAGACGTTGACGCGCCAATGATGAAAGTGGATGCCGTCAAGCGCGGGACTTATGACCGACAGATCCCATTGGCGGTGCGGCAAGAGTGGCGCGGAGCAATGGAGTGTAACGGCAACGGGTTATGCTTTAACTTTGATGCGAAAAGCCCCATGTGCCCGTCGATGAAAATCAGCCTCAACCGTATCCACTCGCCGAAAGGCCGTGCCACGCTGGTACGTGAATGGCTGCGTCTGTTGGCGGATCGTGGAATTGACCCGATACAGCTGGAAAAAGAGCTGCCGGAAAAACGCGCCAGTTTACGCACGCTGATTGCCCGCACCCGCAATAGCTGGCATGCGCGTAAGGGCGAATACGATTTCTCGCATGAAGTCAAAGAGGCGATGTCCGGTTGTCTGGCGTGTAAAGCCTGTTCCACGCAATGTCCGATTAAAATTGATGTACCGGAGTTCCGCTCGCGCTTCCTGCAACTGTACCACACGCGTTATCTGCGACCGTTGCGCGATCATATGGTGGCGACCGTTGAGAGTTATGCGCCGCTCATGGCGCGTGCGCCCAAAACGTTTAATTTCTTCATCAATCAGCCGCTGGTGCGTAATCTGGCTAAAAAGCACATCGGTATGGTGGATTTACCGTTGTTGTCTGCGCCGTCGCTGCAAAGTCAGTTGGTTGGTCATCGTTCTGCCAACATGACACTGGAGCAGCTCGAATTACTCAGCCCGGAACAAAAAGCCCGTATGGTGCTGGTGGTACAGGATCCGTTCACCAGCTATTACGATGCGCAGGTGGTGGCTGATTTTATCCGTCTGGTAGAAAAACTGGGCTTACAGCCGGTACTGCTGCCGTTCTCGCCAAACGGCAAAGCGCAGCACATTAAAGGCTTTTTAAACCGTTTTGCCAAAACAGCGAAAAAGACATCTGAGTTTCTCAACCGGGTGGCGAAGCTGAATATTCCAATGGTGGGCGTTGATCCGGCGCTGGTGCTCTGTTATCGCGATGAATACAAGCTGGCGCTTGGAGAACAGCGGGGGGATTTCCATGTATTGCTGGTCAACGAATGGTTATCTACCGTTGTGGCGTCACAGCAGCCAGCTGCTATTGCCGGTGAGCCGTGGTATTTCTTTGGTCATTGTACCGAAGTGACGGCCCTGCCAGGCGCGCCTGCGCAGTGGGCAGCTATTTTTGCCCGTTTTGGCGCCAGGCTGGAGAACGTCAGCGTGGGGTGCTGCGGCATGGCTGGCACTTATGGGCACGAAGTGAAAAATCACCAGAACTCACTGGGGATCTATGAGCTATCATGGCACCAGGCAATGCAACGACTGCCGCGAAATCGTTGTCTGGCTACCGGATATTCCTGTCGTAGCCAGGTTAAACGCGTTGAAGGCACGGGCGTTCGCCATCCATTACAGGCACTGCTGGAGATTATAGGATGATCTGGAAACGTGAAGTCACTCTTGAGGCGCTCAATGCCATGGGTGAAGGAAATATGGTGGGGTTGCTCGACATTCGCTTTGAACATATTGGCGACGATACCCTGGAGGCCACAATGCCGGTGGACCATCGCACCAAACAACCTTTTGGTTTACTACATGGCGGTGCATCGGTGGTGTTGGCGGAAAGCATTGGTTCAGTGGCCGGTTACCTGTGCACTCAGGGAGAGCAAAAAGTGGTGGGCCTTGAGGTTAATGCCAACCATGTTCGCTCTGCGCGGGAAGGGCGTGTCAGAGGCGTGTGTAGCGCCATTCATACTGGCTCTCGCCATCAGGTATGGCAAATCGAAATCTTCGATGAGCAAGGGCGATTGTGTTGCACATCGCGTCTGACGACCGCTATTTTGTGATGCATATTGCTTTTGGTCATTATCTGCGCAGTGAATGGTGTTATACTGTGCAGGTTTTGAACACAAGCGAGGATGATATGTCTACCCAATTAGACCCGGCCCAACTGGCAATAGAGTTTTTACGTCGTGATAAAACCGATCTTTCACCGGCTCAGTACCTGAAAAGACTGAAACAGCTTGAGCTGGAGTTTGCGGATTTATTGACGCTCTCTTCAACTGAACTGAAAGAAGAGATCTATTTTGCCTGGCGCATGGGCGTTCATTGATTCCGGTATGCTTATTGTAATGTAACCCCGACATGCGTTCGGGGTTATTTTTGGCGTTAAATCTTGTTTACCACTTCATCTCACCGGTATTGACCTTCGCGCTTAGCTCCAGAGAGCTGGCGTCCGCCAGACCTGGCCATGCCGCCGTCATGGTTTTAATCACGTAAGCTGAACCTTTATTCGCGCTTAACGCCTGCTCAAATGACTGCAAATAGTCCCGGGTGAAGCGAATCGCTTTATCGCCTGTCGGGCGTTCGCCAATGTAATGCCCCGGAACCACCTGAGCGGGCTGTAAGTTCTGCATCTCGCTTAACACATTGCGCCACGCGGAACGCTGTTCAGCAGACTGCGTATCCGCCGTCCAGACATGGATCCCCGAAGCCACGCCGGTACCGCCAATGATTGCGCGGTTCGCCGGGATCCAGACATACGCCGCATAATCGTTGGGATGGCGAAGTTCCAGCGTTTCGCCATCAACCGTGAAACGCGTTTGTGTGGTGGCTTGCGGCACGGTGAGTGATGTTGGCGCGCCGTCCTTCATTTGCGGGCCCCAGAACTGCAGTTTGGCCTCTTTCGTGGCGCGGATATGCTCAACCACATGCGGTGTTGCCAGCACTTTTACCTGTGGGAAGGCGTTGACGAGGGGCTGCAGACCGAAATAGAAATCCGGATCGCCGGAGGTGATTACGATGGCTTTCAGCGTTTTACCGCTGGCGTGAATCATCTGTACCAGTTGTTCGCCATCTTTGGTGCTGAACTGCGCATCAAACAAAATCGCTTCTTTCGGTCCTGAAACCAGCGTCGAGGAGACCGGGAAAATAGCCTTATCCTGCGGGTTGTAGACGTCCAGCTGGAGCGGGGCGGCAAAGAGTGAAGAGGAGAACAGGGGTAACAGCAGAGCCAGAGTTTTAACATTCATACCAGGTAACCTTGTGCAGGAAATTGTCTTTTGATAGTTCGCGTATTTTAAGGATATTTGCATCTGTTAGAATTCCTGTATCAGGGTATGCTGAGTTTCTTAAAACGATCGGATGGGATGCAATGGACAGAGTAATGGCGGCAACGGTATTCAACCATATCTGTGATTTGGGCAGCTTAAGCGCCGCCGCGCGAGCGCTGGGGCTTTCCAGACCGATGGTTAGTCGTTACCTCGACGAAATGGAAAAATGGGCGGGGGCAAGGCTTATCCATCGGTCGTCGCGTCGCCTGACGATCACGCCAGCCGGAGAAGAAGCGTTAGTGAAAACGCGTTCTCTGGCGCAACTTTCGCTGGATATTGCTGCCGCCAGTGCCGCGCAAATACCTTCCGGTACGCTACGTGTCGCTTGCGCGCACTATACCGCGATGCATATTCTTGCTCCGGTGCTGCCCACTTTTCTGGCGCGGTATCCGCAACTGCGCATTGAGGTTGAGATTAATAATCAACCGGTAAGTCTGGTCGGGGAACGCATCGATGTGGCGATCCGCATTACGGATACCCCCGAGCCTGGGACCATCGCCCGTCGATTGGGGGACTGTGAATCCGTGCTGTGTGCGTCTGTCGATTATCTGCATCAACATGGCACTCCTGAAACGCTCGACGATCTTACGCAGCATAACTGCCTCTATTACAGCGGCTTTGCCGGAAAATCCTGGCACTTTCTCGATGTACAAGGGCAGACGGTTTCTGTTGCGATCAAAGGGAATTTGAGCGCCGGGATCTCTTCGCTGCTCTGTGAGTCGGCGCTGGCGGGTATGGGCATTGCGCTGGTACCGGAGCCGGAAGCGCGAGAAGGGTTGGCGCAGGGAAAGTTAGTTCGGTTACTGCCAGAGCTACAGCCTAAACGCCTGCCAATATACGGGTTGTATTTTTCTCGTGAGCATCAGCCTGCGGGGTTACGCTTGTTGTTAGACGCAATTAGTGAAACAACGCGCGAATTATGTCATTGACTGCGCTCAAAAAACAATCAAACCGCAATTTGTGTTAAACAAAACTTATCCGGGAGTGAGATTATTCTTATGCCCCTTCAAGAGCTAAGCCATTACGAGTGCCGGAGATAAGCGCCGGATGGGGCCGGAACCCTTAAGCCTGCCAGCAAGCAGACTTAAGGGTTTTTTGTTATTTGCACTGTTCCGCATAATAATGCATTGCTGCTGAGACTGTAAGCGCTTAATTTCTATGTGCCTTTAAAGATGATAATTGGACTGTCTGCCACAATGAAAATAGTTTGTTCTTGACTCTAAAATAAAAGTGTAAGCGAGATGGATGTTATTCCTTTCTAAGTTAAATTCACATTTAATTTTACTGAGTCTGGCATAAACTATCTTTGCATTCAAACCACTTAGTTCAGAGATTTCAGAAAATGAATAACCCTGACACAAATGCTCAAGAATAAAAAAATCCTTATTTGTCAGAGGCTTTGAAGCGTAATGATGCTCCAGTTCTGGAATGCTGGCTACAGACCACTTAGTATACGCCTTTGCTTTTTTTAGAATATCCACCCAGTTTAATATTGATTCTGTCGGTGTAATGCATAGTATGCTGAATTTACGCAGAAAATCTGCTGTCTGTTTATTGCATATAGCTATTATTTTCTGCGGTTCATCTAATGTAATCCGCATGTAATTTTTTATTTTATTTAATAGTAAGATTGGATGTGGGTTTTCGATGAGATCGAAAATATGAATGACCTCATCGGGTTGTGAAGTTTCAAATATTTCATCAATGAGGCCCAAAACCCCCTGCCGGGTATAGGCACAGTAAGTATGTATATGAAATCCCATAGTGTTTATCCTTTTTCTTTAGGAATCCATTCAATAAGTATTCCATTTTTAATATCTAGTTGGCCATTATCTCTGTAATGGTTTACGACACGCATTATTGTACTTTTTGAATACTTTGTTCTTTCCTGAAGAAATTTATAAACAGAGATTGATTTTCTAAACTCTGGTGGGAGCATACTAAGAACGGTAATCAGCTCTCCGATTGCCACTTTAACTGATGCGCCATTGAGGTTGGCATCTCTGCGCCATATGGCTTGAGATTTATACTTTTCAACTATCCACAATTCTTTGAATAAATTGAACTTTTCCACTAAATTCAATGCGGTTTCTTTTTTAATCCGATATGCTACTGAATGAGCCCGTATCTCACCATAAAAGTACGCTTCACTTTCAGGATGGTCGGTCCCGCTCATAATATAGGGCGCAAGCGCAGTACAGAATACCAGGTCGTCCATTGTTCTCCTGATATCCATCGCTCCTTCAGTCAGAAAGACGAAGTCAGTATTATTCGGCTTAACGCCTAAAGTACGCTCAATTCCAATTTCGCTTTTTATTATGATACGCGCGGCACCGGATGATAACCATTTGGAGATAATTAACTTCATTTCATCATTTGGCTTCATCATACGCAGGATTCTCATCATAAAAGTGGAATTTTAGTATCAATGTTCAATGAGCACTCACGATGTAAGTATATTCACATGGGGAATACTTTCCTTGCAATATGGGAAAATAATTAATTCCACATTGAAATGGTAACTTAATGAAATTAAATGAAATTATTATGTAATATAAGGTCGTTATGTGGTTCAAGCATTTGTACTGGCCCGTTTTTTTGATATTTTAATCTTGGTTTTGCGTTTATGTCTGGTTTAATGTTCTGTCCTCTCTCTATTTTGTGAATTATATATCCACAAGGTTCTTATGTGTTCTATTCCTGATTGTGTCATTTGAATCTTCTCTTTACATAAGTTTACATAACGAGAGGGGCGAGAGGCAATTCGTTAAGCGAGAAATAATTTATTCCGTTATTAAATCGGGAGTTACGTTGCAATGCGCCGTAATGCCTGCAGAATTTCAAACGTATTACTTATTGACGACGATCCTGTTCGCGACTGCATCGTTATAAACAGGAATGTGCGGTTAGCGGTGGGCTGGGGAATTTCATATATATCAAATGGTTAATATATGCCTGGTCTGCCGGTCAAAGAAATGTTAGTTACGGTGTCTGTTATGTATGTCAGGACAAGATAAAAACGAAAACAGGACGACAAGGATAAGGATGTAAAGGAAAGTAATAGATATAAAACAACAGGATATTAAATCTGAACCTATTTGCCGCATTAAAAAGTTTAGGATTTTTCATGCTGGTTGGAAATTGATAGCTTTAATAACCAGGGTATACTCGTGGCGTAAAACTGTGTAACTTGATGTTTCTAAATCATGGGGCTATACATAACTTAGTTATGCCATGAGCTATTACTATTCTCCAGGATCGTTCAAGTAATTACACCTCTTAAGAAAATGAACTTCACTGCAAACGTAGTGGGGTTTTAGAGATATGGGAATTAAGGAGCGTCGATGTCTTGCTTAAACACCAGGTTATCAAAAGTATCAATAATGATTGGTCTTCTATTCTCAACATCAACTGAGATCGCTAAGGCGCAAACGATAGCCGATAACACATCAACTAATGTGCCTGCAGGCTATTCATCGTCAAGCAGTACTTCTGATACTCCAGAGTTATTTGCTTTGAATGCAGGAACAATTACTTCGCCTGGGGCATTAAATATTGTCACGACCGGAGGTAACTCTGAGGGCGTTCTTGCTCAATCTGGCGGGACGGTTAATCTCAACGGCGTTTCAACTATTACGACTTCTGGCGGCGATTCATCCGGAATTAAAGTGGATGGTACAGGTTCTTCGGTAACAAGCCAGGGGGACCTTAACATCACAGCAAATGGAAGTTCGTATGGAATATATGCCTTAAACGGCGGCAAAGTTGATGTTTCCGCCGGGACGTTAAACGTAACGGCTAACAACGATGCATCTGCCAATGGCCCATATAGCGCAATAGAAGCTAGCGGAAACGGAACCAGTGTAATTGTTAATGCCGGAGGCTTGATTCAGACATCCTCTCTTTTACCTTCTGGTGGAGGAGTCAATTCGTCTGCAGTGAATGCATCAAATGGGGCCAGTATCGAGCTTAATGGCACCTCATCCTCTAAATTAAATATTAAAACCGTTGGCGATACTGCGCATGGTATCTCAATGGATGCTAACGGAGTGGGGACTTCCGTCCATGGAAGCAACTTAGCTATCTCCACATCGGGTGCAAATGCAAATGGGGTATTTGTTGGGGATGATTTTTTACTTAGTGACTCGACCGTAACGACCTCCGGGACAGATGCCGATGGTATTAAGTTCCTCGGCAGCAATAGTGCAGGTGTGATACAAAATTCATCCATTACGACCAGTGGGGCGACTGCAAACGGTATTTCAGTTATCGCTGGCGGTGATTCACAGCTCAATGGAGTTTCAATCAACACGACAGGCGACGAATCTTTTGGCATCTATGCCACGAGTTCAGGCAACGTTAGCTCACAGGGGCTGTTAAGTGTTAATTCCACCGGAAGTGGTGCTTCAGCGATAGTTGCTCAAGATAATAGTAACGTTGACGTTCGCGATCGGTTCAATATTGTGAGTACTGGCGATGATGCTTCTGCTATATCTGCTACAGACAGCAGTACAATCACATTGTCAGGTACTGGCACCATCGAAAAGAATTCATCATCATCCATCTTCACAACATCTGCGATTTATGCTGCATCCGCAAGCAGTGTCTCAATCCAGGGTACAGATGCCATAAATATCAACACGACAGGTGCAAACATTCATGGCGCCTATGTAGATGGCAGCGGTGATTTGAATAATCCGACAAGCATCTCGCTCACCAATACTAACATTTCAACTGCTGGAGTGGGTGCGCTTGGTGCATACGCGATAAAAGAAGGGGCTACCCTGAACGTTGTTGATAGCAATATAAACACAAAAAATTCATCCGCTGCAGGCGTTATGACGAGGGATGGCGCCATCGCCAATATTAGTAACTCAAATATACTTACCGAGAATCACATTTCAGCGGCGGTACGGGCGGTATCTGGCGGCAAGATTAACGTCACGGATAGTGCGTTAGAGACGAAAGGTAACTATTCGCCAGGTGTTTCTCTTGAGGGTGGGGATGTCGTTCTTACTAATACAACAGTAAATACGACTAATAGCATCCAAAGCCCGGCAATTTTGCAGAATCGCGGCGTGTCGACGCTTTCAATGACTGGCGGTGCATTATCATCTCTTGCCGGTGAGTCTATCTATGCTATAGAAGGCAATGGGACCATCCAGTTAAATGAGGTTAATTCCACCGTTAATAACGGCGTGTTTATTCAAAACACGGGGGCAGCGGCGTTAGAAGTCAATGCCGATGCTAACTCTGTTGTGTCGGGGGATGCAATTAATACCTCATCATCGACGGCTTCGCTTTCGCTTAACAATGGCTCTGTCTGGACAGGTAAAGCTGTTGATATGACAAATCTAAACATTGCCAATGGAAGCCAGTGGAATGTGACGGGCGATTCAAATTCTGCGGCTATTACCTTAAATAGTGCTTTGATTAACTTTCAAAGCAGTGGCGTTAATGATGTTAAGACCATCACGACGAATTCATTCTCCGGAAATAATGGAACGATAACTTTTAATACGGTTCTTAATGAAGGCGACGCTAATACAGTTTCTGACAGAATTGTAGTTAATGGTGATGCTGCCGGTAGCCATACGATTAATATCAATCAGATTGGTGGAGCGGGGGCGCTCACGGTAAACGATGGTATTAAACTTGCTTCTATCAGTGGTCAGGATACGAGCTCGGTAACGCTATCAAAACCTGTTGTCGCAGGCGCTTATGAATATCTGGCGTATAACGGCGGCCAATCAGGAAATGGATGGTATTTGCGCTCGACTTTAGAGCCTACCCCAGAACCGACCGAGGAGCCGACGCCGAATCCAACCCCTGAGCCGACGCCAAATCCGACGCCAAACCCAACCCCGGAGCCGACGCCAAATCCGACTCCGGCCCCAACATCGGAACCATCATATAACCCATCAGTACCTGGTTACGTTATCGCCCCGTACTTAAACCGTATGTATGGCTATCAGACCGTTGGTACTTTGCATGAAAGGGTCGGTGAACAGGAAAATATTAAGAAAGAAAGTAATATGCCTCAGGGGGCCTGGGGACGTATTGGCGGCGGTGAAACAAAATCTAATGCAGATCGTTTTAACTATGACGCCGACACCTGGTTTGCTCAGCTTGGCGGCGATCTTTATAACAACTTTGAAGAAGATGGCACCAGAGTACATAGTGGCGTATTTGCTACTTTCGGACAAGTTAGCACGTCTGCTAAAGATTCTGTTCGTGGAATGTATCAAGGCAGATCGACAACGACAGGTAAGATCAATTCCAAAGGTTACGGTGTAGGGGCTTATTACACCTCATATTTTTCAAATGACGTATATGTAGATACTGTGGCTCAGTATACTCACTATCGTAATGAATATAATAGTATTTACGGTAATGATGCCACTCAGGATGGTGATGGCATAACTCTATCCGTAGAGGCAGGTAAGCCATTCAAATATGCTAATGGGTTATATCTGGAACCTCAAGTTCAACTTATGTATCAATACCTTCACTTAGATGCGACAAACGATGGCGTTGCCTACGTTAAATCAACGTCTGATAACTCGGGCCTTGCTCGTATCGGAGGACGTCTGGGTTATGATAGTGTTAAAACATCTAAAGCTCATCCATATTTAACTGCAAATGTCCTGACTAATATTGGTCGTTCGCCAGATGTAACGGTGAGCTCGGTGAAATTTAATCAAGATTATTCAGACCAATGGTATGAAGTGGGCGGTGGTTTTACCGGTGATATTACTAAAAATGCTTCACTATATGCAGATATGAAATATCAGCATGATTTTGAAGGTAATATGCATGGTTTTGCTGGCAACCTGGGAATTCGGGTTAACTGGTAATAGTTAAAGGGCGGTAAGTTTATGCTTACCGCTTTTTTATTAACGTAAGTAATATGCCTGTAAATCAATACGTTTTGTAACATGCAAGTATTAAGTCCCTGATTATACAATAATTGCATGATTTTATTCAGATTTTAAAACCAATTCCTTAAATAGGTATTACCTATACATCTTTTGGCGTTTGACCTGCCTGAACGATTGGATTTTCATAATCCATTATTAATCAATGCATTGAACAAAATAATCCATCTCTGATAACCCGCGCTGCAGGGTCTATGCTTATTAAAAGTAGCCAAAAATGGCGATTAACCCGAATGCCCCTGCTGTTGAGGGGTTGAAGTGATAATCATTATCACTAACATGGTGTTATAGCTTGAAAGCTAATGACTCGAGGTAACCCTATGGAATTGCATTCAGGAACATTTAACCCGGACGATTTCGCATGGCGTGGTTTGACGTTAACGCCGGCAGCTGCGGCGCACATCCGCGAACTGGTGGCAAAACAACCCGGTATGTTGGGCGTGCGTTTAGGTGTGAAACAAACCGGATGCGCGGGATTCGGCTACGTGCTGGACACCGTCCGTGAGCCGGAAAAAGACGATCTGCTGTATGAATCGGATGGCGCCAGACTTTATGTGCCGTTACAGGCGATGCCGTTTATCGACGGGACGGAAGTCGATTTCGTTCGCGAAGGATTAAATCAGTTATTTAAATTTCATAACCCGAAAGCCCAGAACGAATGCGGCTGTGGCGAAAGTTTTGGGGTATAGGCGGTACTATGTCTCGTAATACTGAAGCAACTGATGATGTCAACACCTGGGCTGGCGGGCACCTCAATTATAAAGAGGGCTTCTTCACCCAACTGCAAACCGATGAGCTGGCAAAAGGGATCAATGAAGACGTTGTGCGCGCGATTTCGGCAAAACGTAATGAACCCGACTGGATGCTGGAGTTTCGCCTGAATGCCTTTAACGCATGGCTCACCATGGAAGAGCCGCACTGGCTCAAAGCGCACTACGACAAGCTGAATTATCAGGATTACAGCTATTACTCTGCGCCGTCCTGCGGCAATTGTGATGAAACCTGTGCTTCTGAACCGGGGGCTGTTCAGCAAACAGGGGCGAATGCCTTTTTAAGCAAAGAGGTAGAAGACGCCTTTGCACAGCTAGGGGTGCCGGTCCGTGAAGGAAAAGAGGTGGCGGTTGATGCTATTTTCGACTCGGTGTCGGTGGCGACAACCTATCGCGACAAGCTGGCAGAGCAGGGCATTATTTTCTGTTCGTTCGGTGAGGCGATTCATGACCATCCCGAGCTGGTGAAACAGTATCTGGGAACCGTCGTTCCGGGTAATGATAATTTCTTCGCCGCGCTGAATGCCGCAGTGGCATCTGATGGCACCTTTATTTATGTGCCGAAAGGCGTGCGTTGTCCCATGGAACTCTCGACCTACTTCCGGATTAATGCCGAAAAGACCGGGCAGTTTGAACGCACTATTCTGATTGCGGATGAGGGCAGCTACGTCAGTTATATCGAAGGTTGTTCAGCTCCGGTACGCGACAGCTACCAGCTACATGCGGCGGTGGTGGAAGTTATCATCCATAAAGATGCTGAAGTGAAATACTCGACGGTGCAAAACTGGTTCCCCGGTGATGGTAATACCGGCGGCATTTTGAACTTCGTCACCAAGCGCGCGCTGTGCGAAGGCGAAAACAGCAAAATGTCGTGGACGCAGTCGGAAACCGGCTCGGCCATTACCTGGAAATACCCAAGCTGCATTCTGCGTGGCGATAACTCCATCGGCGAATTCTACTCCGTCGCGCTGACCAGCGGTCACCAGCAGGCCGATACCGGCACCAAGATGATCCACATTGGCAAGAACACCAAATCGACCATCATCTCGAAAGGGATCTCCGCCGGTCAGAGTCAGAATAGCTATCGCGGCCTGGTAAAAATCATGCCGACCGCCACCAACGCGCGTAACTATACCCAATGCGACTCCATGTTGATCGGGGCGGACTGCGGGGCGCATACCTTCCCGTATGTCGAGTGTCGAAACAACAGCGCCCAGCTTGAGCACGAAGCCACTACGTCACGCATCGGTGAAGACCAGCTGTTTTACTGTCTGCAACGCGGCATCAGCGAAGAGGATGCCATTTCGATGATCGTCAACGGTTTCTGTAAAGACGTGTTCTCTGAACTGCCGCTGGAATTTGCGGTGGAAGCGCAAAAACTTCTCGCCATAAGTCTTGAACACAGCGTCGGTTAAAATTTAAGGAAAGCACATGTTAAGCATTAAAGATTTACAGGTCAGTGTCGAAGATAAGGCGATTCTGCGTGGGCTCAGCCTTGAGATTCGTCCCGGAGAAGTCCATGCCATTATGGGGCCGAACGGTTCCGGGAAAAGTACGCTGTCCGCCACGCTCGCCGGACGTGAAGACTACGAAGTCACTGGCGGGACGGTTGAATTTAACGGTAAGGATTTACTGGAACTGTCGCCGGAAGACCGGGCCGGTGAAGGGATCTTTATGGCATTTCAGTATCCGGTAGAAATTCCCGGCGTCAGTAATCAGTTTTTCCTGCAAACGGCGCTGAATGCGGTGCGCAGTTATCGTGGGGAGGAGTCGCTGGACAGGTTCGACTTCCAGGATCTGATGGAAGAAAAAATCGCGCTGCTGAAGATGCCGGAAGACTTACTGACGCGTTCGGTAAACGTCGGTTTCTCTGGCGGTGAGAAAAAGCGGAATGACATTCTGCAAATGGCGGTGCTGGAGCCTCAGTTGTGCATTCTCGATGAGTCAGACTCCGGGCTGGATATCGATGCGCTGAAAATCGTCGCCGATGGCGTGAACTCGCTGCGCAACGGGAAACGCTCATTCATTATCGTCACTCACTATCAGCGCATCCTGGACTATATCAAACCCGATTATGTTCACGTTCTCTACCAGGGGCGAATTGTGAAGTCCGGCGATTTCACGCTGGTCAAACAACTGGAGGAGCAAGGATATGGCTGGCTTAGCGAACAGCAGTAACGTGCTGCAACAGTGGCACCATCTGTTTGAGACCCAAGGGGAGACCCGTTCGCACTATGCGCAACAGCATCTGCAACAGCTACTGCGTCTGGGGCTGCCAACGCGTAAGCATGAGGACTGGAAATACACGCCGCTGGAGGGATTAACCAACAGCCGGTTCGTCAGCAATATCTCCGCGCTAACGCCAGCCCAGTTTGAGGCGCTGGCACCAGCGATTGATGCGGTACGGTTGGTGTTTGTCGACGGGAAATTTTGTCCAACGCTCAGCGACAGCGTGGAAGGTAGCGGATTTGATATTACCGTTAATGATGAGCGTCAGATGCTGCCTGCGGCTATCCAGCCGGAAGTATTTCTGCATCTGACCGAAAGCCTGTCCCGCAGCGTAACGCACATTTTGGTCAAGCGTAACCACCGGCCAGCGAAACCGTTGCTGCTGCTGCACATTACCCAGGGAGCGACGGGCGATGCGGTGAATACGGCGCACTATCGTCACCATCTGGATCTGGCGGAAGGCGCAGAAGCCACCGTTATTGAGCATTATGTCAGTCTCAGCGAGCTTCGCCATTTTACCGGGGCGCGCTTAACGATGAACGTCGCGGCCAATGCACATTTGCACCACATTAAACTGGCGTTTGAGAATTCGCTCAGCCACCACTTTGCCCATAATGATATTCAGTTGAGTGCAGATGCCTCGGCAGTCAGCCAAAGTTTCTTGCTGGGTGATGCCGTGTTACGCCATAACACCAGTACCCAGCTCAACGGCGAAAATACCACGCTGCGCCTTAACAGCCTGGCGATGCCGGTGAAAAACGAAGTTTGTGACACCCGGACCTGGCTTGCGCACAACAAGGGCTATTGCAACAGCCGCCAGTTGCATAAAACGATTGTCAGCGATAAGGGGCGGGCGGTGTTCAATGGCCTGATCAACGTCGCCCAACACGCCATTAAAACCGACGGTCAGATGACCAATAACAATTTACTGCTCGGAAAACTGGCGGAAGTGGACACCAAGCCTCAGCTCGAAATTTATGCCGACGACGTGAAATGCAGTCACGGGGCGACGGTAGGGCGGATTGACGACGAGCAGATGTTCTATCTGCGTTCGCGCGGGATCGGTCAGCAGGATGCTCAACAGATGATTCTCTATGCGTTTGCCGCTGAGCTGACGGAAGCCCTGCGCGATGAAACGCTTAAACAACTGGTACTGGCGCGGATCGCTCACCGCCTGCCGGGAGGCGTAGCATGACATTTCCCATTGAAAAAGTGCGGGCTGATTTTCCGGTCCTGACGCGTGAAGTGAACGGTTTACCGCTGGCGTATCTGGACAGCGCCGCCAGCGCGCAAAAGCCTAATCAGGTGATCGATGCCGAAGCCGAGTTTTACCGTCACGGCTATGCGGCGGTTCACCGTGGTATCCATACGCTGAGCGCGCAGGCCACAGAAAAAATGGAGAATGTGCGCAAGCTCGCCTCGCTGTTTATTAACGCTCGTTCCGCTGAAGAGCTGGTGTTCGTTCGCGGTACCACGGAAGGCATTAACCTGGTGGCGAACAGTTGGGGCACCAGCAATGTCAGGACTGGCGATAACATCATCATCAGCGAAATGGAGCACCATGCCAACATTGTTCCCTGGCAAATGCTGTGCGCCCGCGTGGGCGCAGAACTGCGGGTCATTCCGCTCAATGCCGACGGCACATTGCAACTGGAAGCGTTGCCAGCGCTGTTCGATGAGCGTACGCAACTGCTGGCAATTACCCATGTTTCAAACGTACTGGGCACCGAAAACCCGCTAAGTGAGATGATTGCGCTGGCGCATCAATACGGCGCAAAAGTACTGGTGGATGGCGCACAGGCGGTTATGCATCATCAAGTGGATGTGCAGGCGTTAGATTGCGATTTTTATGTTTTCTCCGGACACAAGCTCTACGGGCCAACCGGTATTGGCGTGCTGTATGCCAGAGAGGCGCTGCTGCAGGAAATGCCGCCATGGGAAGGCGGCGGTTCGATGATTGCGACCGTGAGCCTGAACCAGGGGACGACGTGGGCCAAAGCGCCGTGGCGTTTTGAAGCCGGTACGCCTAACACAGGAGGAATCATCGGGCTTGGCGCGGCTATTGAGTATGTTTCAGCGCTGGGGCTGACTGAAATTAGCGAATATGAACAGTTCATGATGCGCTATGCGTTGGAACAGTTGGCGGACGTACCGGATTTGACGCTTTACGGACCGGATAACCGCCTTGGGGTGATTGCCTTTAACCTCGGCAAACATCACGCCTATGACGTCGGGAGTTTTCTCGATAACTATGGGATCGCCGTGCGGACGGGGCATCACTGCGCAATGCCGCTGATGGCCTACTATCACGTTCCCGCCATGTGTCGGGCGTCGATTGCCATGTACAACACCCATGAAGAAGTGGATCGCCTGGTGACAGGTCTCAAGCGTATTCATCACTTACTGGGATAACAGGGAGGCGTTATGGCTGCGCTACCGGATAAAGAAAAATTGTTGCGTAATTTTCTGCGTTGCGCTAATTGGGAAGAGAAATACCTGTACATCATTGAACTGGGTCAGCGTTTGCCGGAATTAAACGCCGACGATCGCTGCCCCGAAAATAGCATTCAGGGATGTCAAAGTCAGGTATGGATTGTTATGCGTCAGAATGCTGAAGGGATTATTGAATTTCAGGGCGACAGCGATGCGGCAATTGTGAAAGGGCTTATCGCCGTGGTCTTCATTCTGTACGACCGCATGACGGCCCAGGATATTGTGAATTTTGATGTGCGTCCGTGGTTTGAAAAAATGGCGCTCGCACAGCATCTCACACCGTCTCGTTCACAGGGGCTGGAGGCAATGATTCGGGCTATCCGCGCCAAAGCCGCAACTCTTAGCTAAACTGATAAAACACGTCAACTTTCAGACCGACTTGAAATCGATCGTGTAAGGCAACGCAGTGACTCGTAAGCCGGATCTGGCGCTCGCCGTCGTCCGGCAGGAACGCCAGGGGGGTGAGTGAGTATGAAACGCGCGTCTGTTATTACCTTAATGCTAATCGGCGCTTACAGCGCTATTCAGGCCGCATGGGCGGTCGATTATCCGTTGCCCCAGGCAAACAGTCGTCTTGTTGGGCAAAATCAAACTTATACCGTGCAGGAAGGGGATAAAAACCTACAGGCGATTGCCCGTAAGTTTGATACCGCCGCAATGTTGATCCTCGAAGCCAATAATACTATTGCCCCTGTTCCCAAACCCGGAACCCTGATTACTATTCCCTCGCAATTACTGCTGCCTGATGCGCCACGCGAAGGCATTATTGTGAATCTGGCGGAGCTACGTCTGTATTACTACCCGCCGGGAGAGAATATCGTTCAGGTCTTCCCGATTGGTATCGGTTTGCAGGGGCTGGAAACTCCGGTGATGGAAACCCGGGTAGGGCAGAAAATACCGAATCCTACCTGGACCCCTACAGCAGGCATCCGTAAACGCTCTCTGGAACGTGGCATAACATTGCCTCCGGTAGTGCCCGCCGGGCCAAATAACCCGTTAGGACGCTTTGCACTGCGTCTGGCGCATGGAAACGGTGAATACCTGATCCATGGCACCAGCGCGCCGGACAGCGTCGGTCTGCGCGTGAGCTCCGGGTGTATTCGCATGAACGCGCCGGACATCAAGGCATTGTTTGCTCAAGTCCGAACAGGAACGCCGGTCAGGGTGATTAATGAGCCGATCAAATATTCGATTGAGCCGAACGGCATGCGGTATGTCGAGGTGCATCGCCCACTGTCGCCGGAAGAGGAACAAAACGTTCAGACCATGCCGTATGTGCTCCCAGCCGGTTTTACTCAGTTCAAAGACAATAAAGCCGTTGATAGCAGCCTGGTGGAACGCGCGTTGTATCGCCGTGCGGGTTATCCGGTCACAGTGACGGCCAGCCAGGCCTCGGTCGTTAGCAATGGTGCGGAAGTGAAGTCTGCGCGAAATGGCGTGCCGGGAGAGAATGCAGAGGTGCGCGCTACGCAATAACAGGGAATGAGAAATTGAGGGCAAAAAAAATGGCGCACAACGTGCGCCATTTTTATTACACAGATACTATTACTTGCGGTATTTAGTAGCTGCGTTGTCCAGACGCTGGTTAGCGCGAGCTGCGTCGTCTTTAGCAGCCTGAACGTCGGAACGCATTGCGTTCACGTCGTTGCTCAGCTGGTCAACTTTAGCGTTCAGAGTCTGAACGTCAGAAGACAGCTGATCGATTTTAGCGTTGCTGGAGCAACCTGCCAGCAGAGTAGAACCCAGGATTACCGCGCCCAGTACCAGTTTAGTACGATTCATTATTAATACCCTCTAGATTGAGTTAATCTCCATGTAGCGTTACAAGTATTACACAAAGTTTTTTATGTTGAGAATATTTTTTTGATGGGAATGCACTTATTTTTGATCGTTCGCTCAAAGAAGCATCGAATTGTGCAAAAACGGCTAAAAAACCGAGTGAAAACAGAAAGCTTCCATCGGATTCATCTTAGATAATCACGGATTAGATAGTGAAATCCGATTTGATTTTTTATTAATTGTGGCTATCGATAAAATAAAAAAAGCGCCACGAGGGCGCTTTTATAAGCAAATTAATTCGCGGCGGAATTATTACAGTACGTGAACGGATGCGGTGTTGGTCGTGCCGCTTGGAACCAGCGCGCCAGAAACCATAACCACAACGTCACCTTTCTGCGCCAGACCGCTCTCCAGAGCAACTTCTTTGCCCAGACGGTAGAAATCATCGGTGGAGCTGATTTCTTTAACAACCTGTGCCACAACGCCTTTGCTCAGTACCAGCTGACGCGCGGTAGTTTCGTTAGTCGTCAGCGCCAGGATGGTGGCATCCGGGAAGTATTTACGCACTGCGCGAGCAGATTTACCGCCCTGGGTTGCAACGACGATCAGCGGAGCGTCCAGTTTTTCCGCAGTTTCAACCGCGCCACGGCAAACGGCTTCGGTGATGCGCAGTTTGCGGCTGTCGTTGTTGAAGTCCAGACGGCTGGTCATCACGCGGTCGGTACGTTCGCAAATGGTCGCCATGATGGTCACGGCTTCCAGCGGGTATTTACCTTTCGCGGATTCGCCAGACAGCATGACTGCGTCGGTGCCATCGAGGATTGCGTTCGCGACGTCGCCGGCTTCAGCGCGGGTCGGACGCGGGTTTTTGATCATGGAGTCCAGCATCTGGGTCGCAGTGATAACGACTTTGCGCGCGCGGATACATTTCTCGATGATCATCTTCTGCGCGAAGATAACTTCTTCAACCGGGATCTCAACGCCCATGTCGCCACGAGCAACCATGATACCGTCAGACGCTTCGAGGATTTCGTCGAAGTTGTTCAGACCTTCCTGGTTTTCGATTTTGGAGATGATCTGGATGTTTTCGCCGCCGTGCGCCTTCAGGTGCTCGCGGATTTCAACCACGTCAGAACGTTTACGGATAAAGGATGCCGCAACGAAGTCAACGCCCTGTTCGCAACCGAAGATCAGGTCCTGTTTGTCTTTCTCAGCCAGTGCTGGCAGCGCGATAGAAACGCCTGGCAGGTTAACGCCTTTGTTTTCGCCCAGGTCGCCGTTGTTCAGCACTTTACAGATAACTTTGTTACCTTCGATCGCGGTAACTTCCATGCCGATCAGGCCATCGTCAACCAGTACGGTGTTGCCGACAGACAGATCTTTAGTGAAGCCTTCGTAAGTCACAGCAACGATTTCGCTGTTGCCGACAACAGATTTGTCGGTGGTGAAGGTGAAGGTCTGGCCTGCTTTCAGAGAAACGTCGTTACCGCCTTCCAGCTTAATGGTACGGATTTCCGGACCTTTGGTATCCAGCAGGATAGCGGCTTTCTTACCGGTTTTGCTCATCACGTTGCGCAAATTTTTGATGCGCTGACCGTGTTCTGCGTAATCGCCATGAGAGAAGTTCAGACGCATGACGTTCATGCCCGCGTCCAGCATTTTGGTTAACATCTCTTCGGATTCGGTTTTCGGACCGATGGTGCAAACAATTTTCGTCTTTTTCATGACAGTCTTAGTCTTTAAGTTGAGAAGGATTGGGAAATCTGGCTCCCATCGCGCACGGATGGGAAGCTAAACCTGAGTTACGAAAGTGGTGATGTCTCGCTCTAAGGATAGGTGACATCGAAAGAGCGTGCAGAGGAATGTGTGCTTGCGTTTCAGCCCAACGGGAAGGTGAGTTTTGTAGTCGTTGAGTTTTACAGGTCAATGTGCTGAAACCATTCAAGAGACAATTGGCGCGCATTATACGCTGAATTTTATCTAAAAGGAAAATGGAAACGCTGTTTCAAAACAGTTCTGTGCGGTTTTACAAAAAATATTCATTAATTTGTTCATCGGTATGGATAAAGGCGTTGGGCTCAGCGACAGTTTGTTGCGCAACAACCTGCCCTGGCTATCCAAATAAACAGATTTACGCGAGGGTTTTCAATGTACAGATCATATTCCTAAAAATTATATCAAATTCGTTTTAATTCATTCTAAAAGCCAATTTCACTCATTACACTCGTTTGGACATCCATACTGCTAAACAGCTAAAAGCGCTAGCAGGATTACAAAAAGCAGCAGCGGATACCCAAACGACATGATTGTCCTGAAAAATATTTCAAAAGTGTTTACGCCAGGCAGGCTATCCATTACCGCTGTCGATAACGTCAACCTGACGGTTGAGCAGGGACAGATTTACGGAATTATTGGTTACAGCGGGGCGGGTAAGAGCACCTTAATTCGCTTGCTTAATGGTCTGGAAAAACCGACCTCCGGCAGCGTGACGATTAACGGCCACGATATCTCTGCCGCCCGCGGAGAATCTCTGCGTCAGGCGCGACTGAAAATCAGCATGGTGTTCCAGCACTTCAACTTACTGTGGTCGCGCACGGTTAGCGAAAATATTGCTTTCTCTATGCAAATCGCGGGTGCGCCAAAGGCGTCCATCAAAGCGCGGGTTGCCGAACTGATTACGCTGGTTGGGTTGAGTGGTCGCGAGAATGCTTATCCGTCTCAGCTCAGCGGCGGGCAAAAACAGCGGGTGGGCATTGCCCGCGCGCTGGCGAACAATCCTGACGTACTGCTATGCGACGAAGCCACCTCGGCGTTAGATCCGCAAACTACCGATCAGATCCTTGATTTACTGCTCGATATTAACCGTCGCTTCAAATTAACCATTGTGTTGATCACCCATGAAATGCACGTGGTGCGCAAAATCTGCGACCGCGTGGCGGTGATGGAAAACGGTAAAGTCGTTGAAGAAGGCGATGTGCTCAGCGTCTTTACCCATCCGCAGCAGCCGATCACCCGACAATTCGTGCGTCAGGTGAGCCAGTACGCCGAAGAAGATGAGTTCAACCCACAGTTGGCACGCGAACTGGGCGGCGTGGTGATCAAGCTAACGTTTACCGGTCAACGCACCCACCGTCCCGTCGTTGGAGAATTGACCCTGCGCTACGGCCTGCCGTTTAACATTTTGCACGGCAAGATGACGCAAACCGCGCACGGAGTGTTTGGTCAGCTATGGGTGCACGTTGTGGCTACCGAGGAGCAACTGAGCAATATTCTGGCCGACCTGCACGATAGCGACATTGAAGGTGAGGTGATTCAACATGGCTGAAGGACTGTTCCCCCATCTGAAATGGGATCAATTATTAGCAGCAACCCAGGAAACGCTCTATATGACCGCCCTTTCTGGCGTGGCGACCTTTGTCCTTGGGATCGCCCTTGGCCTGGCGCTGTTTCTGACGGCGCGTGGCGGACTGTTCCACAATCGCGCCGTGTATAGCGCGATTTCGCTGGTGGTGAATATCTTCCGTTCGATCCCTTTCATCATTTTGATCGTGCTGCTGATCCCATTTACCAAAGCGATGGTTGGCACCATTCTCGGCGCCAATGCCGCGCTGCCTGCGTTAATTGTGGGAGCCGCGCCGTTTTACGCGCGTCTGGTCGAAATTGCCCTGCGTGAAGTGGATAAAGGCGTTATTGAAGCGACGCGTTCGATGGGCGCGCGTCTGAGTACGCTTATTTTTCGGGTTTTACTGCCGGAATCTTCTCCCGCTCTGGTGTCCGGGATTACCGTGACGCTGATTGCGCTGGTCAGCTACAGCGCGATGGCGGGAGTCATTGGTGCCGGGGGTTTAGGGAATCTGGCCTATCTGGAAGGATTCCAGCGCAACCACAGCGACGTCACGCTGGTGGCGACGGTGACGATTCTGCTCATCGTCTTCATCATCCAGCTTTGCGGCGATGTGATCACCTCTCTGTTAGATAAACGCTAATAAAATACGGAAACCATTATCATGAAAAAATCACTGACATTACTCGCCGCAGCAACCTTAAGCGCCCTGAGCTTCGCCTCCTGGGCTGATACGCTGACCGTTGGCGCATCAAACGTACCGCACGCGGAGATCCTTGAGCAGGCCAAACCGATTCTGGCAAAGCAGGGGATCGACCTGGAAATTAAGCCGTTCCAGGATTACATCCTGCCGAATACCGCGCTGGCTGGCCGTGAAATTGACGCTAACTACTTCCAACATATTCCGTATCTGAACAGCGTGATTAAAGATCATGCTGGCGATAAAACCTATGACTTCGTCAGCGCCGGAGCGATTCACATTGAGCCGATCGGCATCTATTCGAAGAAGGTGAAATCGCTTAAAGATCTGCCGGAAGGCGGCAAGGTCATCATGCGCGATGCGGTATCTGAGGAAGGCCGTATCCTGTCGATTTTCGAAAAAGAGGGGGTGATCAAGCTGAAACCGGGGGTGGACAAAGTCACCGCGCGCATTAGCGACATCGTGGAAAACCCGAAAAAACTGAAGTTCCTGCCTAACGTGGAAGCGGCGCTGTTACCGCAGATGTACAACAACGACGAAGGCGATGCGGTGGTGATTAACGCGAACTACGCTATCGACGCGGGGCTGGATCCGGTGAAAGATCCGATTGCCGTCGAAAGCGGTGAAAACAACCCGTATGCCAACATCATTACCGTACATCGCGGCGATGAGAAGAAAAAGGATATTGTGGCGCTGGTAGACGTGCTGCATTCAAAAGAAATTCAGGACTGGATCCGCACTAAATACAAAGGCGCGGTGATCCCGGTAAATAACTGATCCGCTTTTTGCCTTATCCGGCCTACAGAACGTTGTAGGCCGGATAAAATGCGTTAGCGTTGCCACCGGACGCGCGAGTTACACGCGCTCAATTCTCGCTGGCAGCCCCTGGCGTACCGCCGCACCCGACACCCAGTCAAGCCAGGTATTGGTTACCTGCCGGGTAGGATCCGCAAAGCCCAAGTCATTGAGATTAATTCCCGACCTTATCTGCGCGTCAAATGGCATCGGCTCGCCGTCGAGCGTATGCTGCGCCGCGCCCATTTCTTTATGTCCATAGCCATGTTCAATGGCGATAACTCCCGGCATAACACCATGAAGCAGGCTTATTTGCGCCTGTACCTGACCGCCAGGCGTAGTGATACGTACCGTATCGCCATGTGCTAAGCCGTACCGCTTACCATCCTGCGGGTTGAGCGCCACCAGATTAACCGGCTTCAGATGATGCAGGCGCGGGATGACCGCCGTGGCGCTGGACATGGTATTGGATTTAAAGGAGATCAATTTCAGCGGCCATTCTTGTTCCGGGAACAACTCCTCGACCGCCCGTCCATCTGACAGACGCGAAGGATACCAGGCCGGGCAGCCGCTGTAGCGCTCGCCGGTAATCGCATGGCGGTGCGCGGCGACATTCGCATTCCAGATTTGCAGCGGTTTTTCCCACGCATTGCCGACGCGATCCTCCACCCGGCCACTGCTGGCTGGGGCGAAACGCCCGCCGCGTGAATACACAAATGCCACCCGGCTGGCTTCATCGGCTTTCAGCGTTTGCGTTATCACCGGCATGATCCGTTGCACCCCGGTCAAGGCAATGTCTTCCGGCTGAGCCTCCGGGACCGGTGATTTACCCATAAACGCAATATTGGCGGCGAGGCGCAGATAATAATCTTCCGCACGATTTAACGGATACTGATTGCCCTGTGGGTCGGTAATCGCATTATCACCAAAACCCGGCAAACCAATGCGTTTTGCTACCGCAATACAGAAAGATTCCATTGAGGCCGGTTGACCGTCAGCGGTACTGCTGGTTGCGGCTCTGACCACGGGCCAGCGAGCGGTGGTAGCTTTGCTGGCGACGCCCGCCCACGGGGCGCTGAATCCCCAGCTTTCGAAGTTATGGGTATCCGGCACGATGTAATCTGCCAGCGCCGTGGTTTCGTTCATAAAGGCATCAATGGCGATAAATAGCGGCAAACGCGCAGGATCTTTAAGCTTTTCTTCCGCCACGCCGCGCAACCCTGCGATGCCGTAAAACGGGTTGGTCATGTTAGAGATCCAGGCTTTTAGCGGATAAGGGTAGCCTTCGAGTGCCGAGACAAGAAGTTCAGTAAGTTGACCTGCCACAAACGGATACCAGGGGGCTTTTGCCGGGAAGGGCGATTGTCCGGCGGCTACTTTATTGCGGTACTCTTCGGAAGACTCATACGCGGTTTTACTGCGTGCGATGCTTAATCCCTTTGGTTTAATCTTCCCGGTGAAACTGTCCATGTTGTAGCGTGGTCCATCGGTGGCGCCATTGAACTTGCCGCCGCCGACAAACACGCCGCCTTCAAGACTCAGGTTGCCAATCAGCGCATTGAGCATCATTACCGACCAGGCGTTATAAAATCCATTACCTGCCATCATTCCGCCGTGCGCGATTACCGCCGCTTTACGTCCGTGGCGGGTAAACGCGTCGGCCAGTGCGCCAATGTCTGCTTCAGCCACGCCGCACTGCTGGCTGTATTGCGCCAGCGTTAGTTTTTCGGCGGATTCTTTCAGGCACTGGAGGCTGCTTTTTACCGTCACCGTCTGGCCGTCTGCCAGCGTCACCACGCGGGTGACAAACAACTGCGCGCGTGGGCAACCGCTGGCGGCGACAATTTCTCCGGCTTCGTTAACGACCACCGGCTCCTGGGCGGCGTTTGCGTTCAGATGCGCGAGGGTTAAATGCTGCCCGGCAAGATTTGGGATCTCATCGGTGATCACCAGATGCGTGGCGTTGCTCCAGCTTTTTTCACCGGCTTGCTGCATGGCCTGTACGCCGGGAATCGCAAGGTAATCGGCGTTATAGCGCTGTTTTTCGATTATCCAGCGGATCATACCCATCGCCAGCGCGGAGTCGCTTCCCGGACGCACGGGCTGCCAGTGGCCGCGATCGTCAGCCAGTACCGTGGTTAATGGCAGGGCTGGCGCCACCACCACATAGCGGAAGTCGTCGCGTAAACGGGCGCTGGCGAGCTGGCGAGCCTGGCGTTTAAACGGGTTGCCGGATTGCGCCGGAGAGGTTCCCATAAACAACGCGAACTCGACATTATCCCAATCGGGCTTCACGTGGGTATTTTTATCCAGATCGCCCATTAGCGCACCAGAACCGGCCCGGTAGGCCAGACCGCAGTAAGCGCCATGCGCGCCGAAGTTTTTACTGCCGAAACTGTTCAGCGCGAAGCGACGTAAAAACGTATCACGTCCTTCATCGCTGGTATTGGTGACCAGCAACTGATTGGATTTTGGCCCAAAGCCGGGATGTCTGGCATCAAGCGGCGTATCGGGATCGTGAATTGCCCGCAGGCCATCAACATGGCCCTCACCAAACAGGTCACCGCCTTCCACCACCTCTGTGATTAATTGTTCGAAGCTGATGCGCTGCCATTTTCCCTCGCCGCGTTTGCCGACGCGTTTCATGGGCTGCAGAATGCGCTGTGGGCTGTACAGACCTTCAAGTAAGGTTGCGCCACGAGCGCAGGCGGTGGAGCGCGCGTCCAGACCCGACTCACCCGCCAGTTGCGCCATTGCCGTGGCAAAGGGAACCGAGGCGTCAATATGGTGCTCGTGAGATAATGGATGATAAGGGTTACCGGCAATGCGCAGCACCTTGCCTTGCTCACTATCAACGCGTACCCGCACACCGCACTGCGTCCAGCAGCCAAAGCACTGCGTCATTGAGATCACCTGCTGCGGATTTTGCTGCCATTGCGGCCGGGCATTGGCTTCAGGGATGAGCGCATTACCAAAGATGCGGTCGCGGGTAATTTTACCAGAGGTACCGTCCAGCAAACCGTCCAGTGCGCGCTTTGCTACATCCCGATAACTCAGACCAAACGTCACCATGCCACCTACTGCAAGACCGACTTTAAGCCACTGACGACGGGTTAAATTAGCCATGTTGCATTCTCCTTGCGATCGCGTTCAGGGCTTCACGAACAATAATAATCAGTGCTATCCACAGGCCGAAGGTGCCCACAATGGCCAGCCAGCCATCGGTGCCGCCGGGCAGGGTGTAAGGATTAAATTGGGCGTTAAATTTCGGTACGGTCTGTACCTGGATGAGTAACGTCCAGCGCATCAGCCAGCATAGCGCCATGGCGCTAAACGCCAGTAATATGCGCAGCAGCCGCGATAATGGAAAACGCAGCACCAGCCCGCAAAGGACGAGCGAGACAAGCCATAACGCAACCCAACCGATGGCGTAGTGTCGTGCCGAAGAGGCGACATCCAGCCACTGGCGAATTGCTGAACCGGAGAGCGTATTGCCGCTCACCCAAATTGCCACCACGATAGCCAGCGCGCTCAAGGCGACAATTTGTCCCCACGCCAGTTTGCGCAGCAAAGATCCTTCACTGTTTGTTGCAGCGATGAGCAGGGCGAGGAACGTTTGCAGCGCGCTGAGGAACATTGCAACCGGAAAGGCGTAGCTGAACCAAATAGGACGCGCCTGCACCACCGACACTTCGCGACCGGTGTAAACCAGTAATCCGATGGCGGATAAGGCGCTACCGACGGCCAACCATTTAGTTACACTGTAACTTTTGAGCGTTATCTGCTTAACGTGCTGCGCCAAAAACCACAGGCCCAGGAAGCCGGTGAACAGCGGTAAAAACAGCGCGCCCCATGGCATCCAGGACCATGGCGTTGGATAAGCATAAAAATGCCAGACGCGGGCGGTTTGGTGTAAATCGGCGGTTAGCGCCAACGGGGCGGTTATTGCACAGGTCAGGGCAATTAACAGCGTCAGGTTTTCCAGGTCCGGCGTCTCTTGTTTGCGCCAGTGCAGCACGCAGGCGAACAGCGCGGCGCAGGCGGCAATACCGATGAAAAAGAAATACTGTACGGCCCAGGGTAACCAGCTTACATGTTGCGGATGGGCCAGAACCTCTTCGATAATCAGTGAATGGTTCATTTAAACCTCCTGCCAGAGCGCGGGTTGAGCGCGTCCCATTAACGGGGTGACAAACGCTTCATCCAGACCCAGATAAAACACGTGCGGTGATGTTCCGCTTTCGGGTTTTAGCACTTTGATGGCCTCATGGTGTTCATGCAGCATTTGAGAAATCCGGCTGTGCGGATCTTTGATATCGCCAATGATGCGTGCGCCGCCGACGCAGGATTCCACGCAGGCCGGGAGCAGCCCCGCTTCCAGACGGTGTACGCAAAATGTGCATTTATCGGCGGTTTGCGTTTCATGGTTGATGAACCGCGCATCGTAAGGGCAGGCCTGCACGCAGTAAGCGCAACCCACGCAGCGGGTGTTGTCGACGACCACAATACCGTCTTCACGTTGGAAAGTGGCCTGCACCGGACAAACGGGTACGCAAGGGGGATTATCGCAATGGTTGCACAGGCGAGGCAGCAGGACGTTGGTGACGCTTTGCTGGCCTGTAAGCTGCACCTGATACTGGTTAACGAGGGTTCTGAATTCTCCCTGCGGCGTCTGGTTTTCAATAGCGCAACTGACGGTACAGGCCTGGCAGCCGATGCAGCGTCGCAGGTCAATCAACATGGCGTAGCGATGCGCGAGTGAGCCTTCATGGCGTTCAGGCGAGAAGGGGAATTGCGCCTGCGCCAGGGGGACCAGTGAAGCGCCAGCGGTCAGGACGCCCAGTTGCTGGAGAAACTGCCGTTTACTGCTGTCCATATTTTCTCCCGTCACGGTACAACAACGAAACATTGGTCACGCCGTTGATTTGTGTGTGATGAATAAAGAATCTCAATGATTTACAGTGTAAAAATCGTGACGGGGGGTACTCTATTGTGGTTAACCACATACCCGGCTTGTTGTTGATCTAAAACAACATAATTGACAGGGATAATTGAGTGGGACGCAACGTAGTAAGATGCCTGACGGTACTGGCGTCGCTGTGGATGCTAAGCGGCACGGTCGCGGCGCAGACATGGAACATTGGCGTGTTGGCAATGCGTGGGGAGATCTCCACACGTCAGCACTGGCAGCCGTTGGAAACCCTGTTGAATCAGCAAATTCCCGGTGAGCAGTTTCATATACAACCGCTGGACCTGCACCAGATGCAGGAGGCGGTGAATCGTGGCACGGTACAATTTGTGGTCACTAATCCGGCGCAGTTTGTACAGCTAAACAACCGCTCTGCGTTACGCTGGCTGGCGTCGTTACGTTCTACCCGGGGAGGCAAAGCCGCCAGTAACGTGATCGGTAGCGCGATTCTCGTCAGGCGCGATAGTGGAATCACTTCCGCGCATGATCTGATCGGTAAAACGGTTGGCGCCATTGATGCTCAGGCTTTTGGCGGCTATTTGTTGGGGTATAAAGCACTTAGCGATGCCGGTCTGCGACCTGAGCGCGATTTACGCCTGACGTTTACCGGTTTTCCTGCCGATGCCTTACTCTATTTACTACGCGAAAAAGCTGTGCAGGCGGTGATTGTGCCGGTGTGTCTGCTGGAAAACATGGATGAGGAAGGGCTCATTCATAAAACGGACTTTAGGGCTGTACTCAACCATCCGACCTCGATTCCCTGTTTAACCAGTACGCCGCTCTATCCTGACTGGTCATTTGCGGCACTGCCTGCAGTGAGCGACGAGCTCGCCGATCGCGTCACACGGGTGCTGTTCAATTCTCCGCAGAATGCAACGTTTCGCTGGGGAGCGCCTGCTTCGACACGCGAAGTAGAAGCGTTGCTACGCGATGTCCGCCAGCATCCGCAGCAACGTCAGCTCTGGCTGGACGTCAAAAGTTGGTTTATCCAGCACCAGCTCGCTATGGGGGCTGTGGCCGTTGTGCTGTTGCTGCTGACGCTCAATTATATCTGGGTGATGCTGCTGGTTCGTCGTCGCGGCAGGCAACTGGAGCGGAACAGCATTCTGCTGCGCAAACAAGAACAGGCGCTGGAAACCGCTCGCCAAATGAGTGTGCTTGGCGAGATGACCTCCGGGTTTGCCCACGAACTCAATCAGCCGCTGTCGGCTATCCGCCATTATGCGCAGGGCTGTTTGATCCGCCTGCGCGGTCAGGATAAGCAGCATCCGTTGTTGCCTGCGCTGGAGAACATTGATGTTCAGGCGCAGCGGGGCGCTGATACGTTGCACAATCTGCGCCAGTGGGTCAGCCAGGCGCAGGGTAATCCGGTGATGACCGATGACTGGCGGGCCGTCAACGTTCATGATGCAATTCATCACGTCTGGCAATTATTGCGCATGCCCCAGCAATTCCCGGCAGTGGCGCTGCAAACGCGTGTCGGCAAGACGTTAACGCTGACTCTGCCAAGCGTTCTGCTTGAGCAGGTGCTGGCCAATCTGGTGCTCAATGCGGCCCAGGCCGGGGCAACCACGGTGTGGTTTAGCGCTCAGCGTGAGGAGGGGGATGTGCGTATTCAGGTGCAGGATAACGCTGGCGGTATTGATGAGGCGCAGTTGTACCAGGCTTTTCAGCCGTTTATGACCACCCGTAAAGAAGGCATGGGGCTGGGATTAGCCATTTGTCAGCGGCTGGTGCGTTACGCAAATGGCGACATTGAGATCAAAAATCATCAGGCTCCTGATGAAAAAGCGGGGGCGGTAGTGACATTACATTTTAAGCAAAACCAGGAGGGAGGCCGTAGTGGCACTAATTCATCTGCTGGATGACGACATTGCCGTCACCCAGGCCTGTGCGTTTTTACTGGAAAGTCTGGGATATGAGGTATGTTGCTGGGAGCAGGGTGAAACATTCCTCGCAGGGGCAAATCTGCACCAGGTGGGCGTACTTTTGCTGGATATGCGTATGCCGGTACTGGATGGGCATGCTGTACATGAAGCGATGCGCCAGCGAGAAAGTACGCTGGCGGTGGTGTTCCTCACCGGGCATGGCGATGTGCCGATGGCGGTTGAGCAAATGAAACGTGGAGCAGTCGATTTTTTGCAAAAGCCGGTGTCCGCCGGGCCTTTGCAGACGGCGTTAGAGCACGCTTTGCAGGTTTCTCGCGCCGCCTTCTCGCGACAAGAGATCGTGGCCTGCTATCAGATGCTCACGCCAAAGGAGCGAGAGTTGGCGCAACTGGTTGCAAAAGGGTTAATGAATCGGGAAATTGCGGACGCTATGAATATTGCCGTGCGCACGGTTGAAGTTCATCGCGCGCGGGTGATGGAAAAAATGCAGGCGCGGAGCCTTGCGGAACTGGTAAATCGACTGCAGCGGATCCGATAGATTTATGACATTTGTTTGATTTTCATTGAATTTTGTCTAATTAGCCAGAGTGATATATGCTGTTGGTTTGAGTTAATGACGAGCGGGCAAATATGGGAAATCAGACCAAAGACGATGAGTTGTACCGGGAAATGTGCAGAATAGTCGGTAAAGTAGTACTGGAAATGCGCGATCTGGGACAAGAGCCAAAGCATATCGTCATTGCGGGTGTGCTGAGAACCACCCTCGCCAACCAGCGTGTAAAGCGCAGTGAGCTAGAAAAACAGGCCATTGAGACCGTTATTAAAGCATTGGCCGGATAATCCATAAAAAGAGGAGGGCAGTCATTTGCGCCATCCTCTTATTCTCGTCACGTTATTCTATCAATATATATAATTTAGGACTGCAATTAGAGAAATATACTCCGCTGTATATTTGGTTGTATATCGATTGATATATAAAAATATATTTGAGAGTGGAGTCACAAATATTTGCAAGCCATATGAAATATTATTTCAACTTATCTTAATGATAATAAATCTCACTCCGCATTAATTACTTTTCTTCCGTTTTTTAATTGATGACGATCAAAACGACGGGCGCTGAATAACCACATTATCATTGTGCCTAACCCTAAAGGATTAGATTCATTTAGTTTAACCACCGTCATTTATACGATCAGGTTAGGGCAAATATTCACGTGTTGTTGGCAACATTAATGGCCGAATTGGCCCGATCTGTGCGTAAAAATTAGCCTTGATGTGTTGCCGCTACTGCGTTTGCGAAGAGGATGCGAAATAAATGAACCAGGTTGATCGTCCATTTTTAGATTGTGGCTTAACGCGGCTTGAATTCCTACGTATATCCGGAAAGGGTCTGGCAGGACTGACCATTGCACCCGCGTTGTTATCACTTTTTGGTTGTAAGCAGGAAGATATCGACAGCGGTACCGTTGGGCTTATCAATACACCGAAAGGGGTGCTGGTAACGCAGCGAGCACGCTGCACTGGTTGTCATCGCTGCGAGATTTCCTGTACCAATTATAACGATGGGGCCGTTGGCACCTTCTTTTCCCGCATCAAAATTCATCGTAATTACTTCTTTGGCGATGATGGCGTCGGGTCCGGTGGCGGACTGTATGGTGATTTAAACTATACCGCGGATACCTGCCGCCAATGCAAAGATCCGCAATGCATGAAGGTCTGCCCGATTGGCGCCATTACCTGGAAGCAGGAAGACGGTTGTATTGCCGTGGACCATAAACGTTGCATTGGCTGTAGCGCTTGTACCACAGCCTGCCCGTGGATGATGGCGACCGTCAACACGGAAACGAAAAAATCCTCAAAATGTGTGTTATGCGGGGAATGCGCCAATGCGTGCCCGACTGGGGCATTAAAAATTATCGAGTGGAAAGATATTACCGTTTGATAGAGGGCAGGCATGCCTGATACGCGTCATTAATTGCCAAAAATAGCGCAGTTTTGAATAAAAAAGCTGCCTGACGGGTATATCTATTAAACCTTCTTGCAAAGGAAAACATGATGGCTAACGGTTGGACAGGTAATATTTTACGGATCAATCTTACCACGGGTAATATCACCCATGAAGATTCCAGTAAATTTAAGAAATTTATCGGTGGGATGGGCTTTGGGTATAAAATTATGTACGACGAAGTCCCGCCAGGCACCATGCCGTTTGATGAAGGGAATAAACTGGTTTTCGCCACCGGGCCATTAACGGGCTCGGGCGCACCCTGTAGCTCCCGCGTCAATATCACCTCCTTGTCAACATTTACCAAAGGTAATTTAGTCGTAGATGCCCACATGGGCGGTTTCTTCGCCGCACAGATGAAATTTGCCGGTTACGACGCCATTATTATCGAAGGTAAGTCCGCGTCGCCTGTCTGGATCAACATCAAAGACGATAAAGTCAGCATCGAAAAAGCCGATTTCCTGTGGGGCAAGGGCACGCGCGCCACAACCGAAGAGATTTGCCGCATTACCAGCCCTGAGACTTGCGTCGCCGCGATTGGCCAGGCGGGGGAAAATCTGGTACCGCTCTCCTGCATGATCAACAGTCGCAACCACAGCGGCGGCGCCGGTACTGGCGCGGTGATGGGCTCGAAAAATCTGAAGGCCATTGCGGTAGAAGGGACCAAAGGTGTCAACATTGCCGACCGCAAAGAGATGAAGCGGCTCAATGACTATATGATGACCGAGCTTATCGGCGCCAACAACAACCACGTTGTGCCGAGCACCCCGCAGGCCTGGGCAGAATACTCTTCGCCAAACTCGCGTTGGACGGCCCGCAAGGGACTGTTCTGGGGCGCGGCGGAAGGCGGGCCAATTGAAACGGGTGAAATCCCGCCGGGCAACCAGAATACCGTCGGTTTCCGTACCTATAAATCCGTGTTCGATCTCGGACCTGCCGCTGAGAAATACACGGTAAAAATGAGCGGCTGCCATTCGTGTCCGATTCGTTGTATGTCACAGCTCAATGTCCCGCGGGTGAAAGATTTTGGCGTACCGAGTACCGGTGGCAACACCTGCGTGGCGAACTTTGTGCACACCACCATTTTCCCCAATGGCCCGAAAGATTTTGACGATAAAGACGATGGGCGCGTGGTGGGAAACCTGATTGGTCTGAACCTGTTCGACGATTATGGCATCTGGTGTAACTACGGGCAGTTGCACCGCGATTTTACTTATTGCTACTCGAAAGGCGTTTTTAAGCGCGTACTGCCGGCGGAAGAGTATGCGGAGATCCGCTGGGATCAGCTGGAAGCGGGCGATCCTAATTTTATTAAGGATTTTTACTATCGGCTGGCGCATCGCGTGGGGGAACTCAGCCACCTTGCGGACGGTTCATATGCCATTGCTGAACGCTGGGATTTGGGCGAAGAGTATTGGGGTTATGCCAAGAACAAACTGTGGTCGCCGTTTGGTTTTCCTGTCCACCATGCTAACGAGGCTTCAGCGCAGGTTGGGGCGATCACCAACTGTATGTTTAACCGTGACTGTATGACGCATACCCATATTAACTTCATCGGTTCCGGTTTGCCGCTGAAATTACAGCGCGAAGTGGCGGGCGAATTGTTTGGTTCGCAGGATGCCTACGACGAAACCAAAAACTACACCCCGATCAATGCCGCGAAGATCAAATATGCCAAATGGACGTTGCTGAAAGTCTGTTTGCATAACGCGGTCACGCTATGCAACTGGGTCTGGCCGATGACAGTCTCGCCGCTCAAGAGCCGTAATTATCGCGGAGATTTGGATCTGGAAGCGAAATTTTTCCAGGCGGTTACCGGCGATGAAACCACGCAGGCGAGTCTGGATCTGGCCGCTGAACGTATCTTTACCCTGCATCGTGCCTATACGGTCAAACTGATGCAAACCAAAGATATGCGCAATGAGCACGATCTCATTTGCTCCTGGGTGTTTGATAAAGATCCGAAGATCCCGGTCTTCACCGAGGGGACCGACAAGATGGACCGGGAGGACATGCGCCTGTCACTGACAATGTTCTATCAGGAAATGGGCTGGGATCCGGAGCTGGGCTGCCCTAAGCGCGAAACGCTGAATCGACTCGGACTTGAGGATGTGGCAGCCGATCTGGCGGCACAAGATCTGTTGCCAGCGTAAGGAACGCGAGATGACTAACGTGAGCAACGTTCAGGCACCCATTGAGGCGTTTCCTGATGAGGTAGATAGCCAAAAGAGACACTGGCTGCAGGCGCTACAGCTGCCTGCTGAACAGGTGAACGCGCCGCAGGTTCAGGAACCTGCCAGCCCGGAGTCGATAGTGGCGGAATTTATCCGCCAACATTCAGCATCGGGTCAGTTGGTGGCTCGCAGTGTCTTCCTGCAGCCACCGTATTCGGTTCCTGAGACTGACTTAACCGTGCTGCTGGATACCCTGTGTCAGGGCGCGAATGGGGCGGATATTACCTGTGTGCACGGCGCTGAAGAGGCATATTTCTTTTCGACGCAAACCATGACGGCAAACTACGCCAGCATGTGTGTGCAGGTGGTGGAGAACGACATCTGTCGCGCGATTGCCGAGGCGGTACGCTTTGACTGTCAAACGTATCCACGCCCCTATAAGGTCGCCATGTTGACGCAACCGCCGTATAGCTTTGGCGATCAGCAGGTTGCAGCGGCGCTCTCGGCAATGGAAACGCACCCGGATTACGCAGATATACGCACTGTGGAATCGTCAAATGCGGAGCCTTATTTGTTCAGCGAACGTTTTATGAGTTATGGCAAAGCGTACGGCCTGTGCGAATGGTTTGAGGTTGAGCAGTATCAGAACCCCTGAATTCTTCAGGTTGATGTCATGGAATGTGTGGACGACCACTGTCACAGCATTAGAGGATAACCCGATGTCCTTCACCCGACGTAAATTTGTCATTGGCATGGGGACGGTGATTTTTTTTACCGGCCCAGGTCAAAGTTTGTTAGCAAGCCCCAGGAGCACTAAAGGCGTTCGTTATGTCATGATTCACGACGAATCACTGTGTAACGGCTGTAATATTTGCGCCCGCGCATGCAGAAAAACCAATCATGTTCCTGACCAGGGCAGCCGTTTGTCGATAGCGCATATTCCGGTTTCGGATAACGACAACGAAACGCTGTATCACTATTTTCGTCAGTCCTGCCAGCATTGTGATGATGCGCCCTGTATTGAGGTCTGTCCAACCGGCGCCTCCTGGCGAGATGAGAACGGCATTGTCCGGGTCGACACGTCTTCGTGTATCGGCTGCAGTTACTGCATAGGCGCGTGCCCTTATCAGGTCCGCTATCTCAATCCGCGCACCAAAGTGGCTGATAAATGCGACTTTTGCGCTGAATCACGTCTGGCGAAAGGTTTTCCACCGATCTGTGTTAACGCCTGCCCGGAACACGCGCTGATTTTTGGTCGTGAAGATAGCCCGGAGATTCAGACCTGGCTGCGGGAAAACAAGTATTACGAGTATCAACTTGCAGGCGCCGGGAAACCCCATCTGTATCGTCGGTTCGGTCAACATTTGATTAAAAAGGAAAATGTATGAACGCGTCGCAGAATGCCGAACAGTTTCACGCCCAGCTTGCGCAATATGTCCCTATGTTTTCACCTGACTACTGGCCTGTGTGGCTGGTCATCGCCGGATTAATGCTGGTGGGAATGTGGCTGGTGCTGGCGCTACACGCCATGCTGCGCTTTCGTGCCGCGCATAAAGCGTCGGCAGGGCACGGTGAGAAGATCTACTTATACTCGAAGGCTGTCCGCTTGTGGCACTGGTCGAACGCGCTGTTATTTCTGCTACTTCTGGCCAGTGGACTCGTCAATCACTTCTCGGCCGTTAGCGCGTCGGTGATGAAAAGCCTGCTTACCGTACACGAAGTCTGTGGCTTTTTGCTGCTCGCCTGCTGGATTGGTTTTGTCCTGATCAACCTGATTGGCGGTAACGGACATCACTATATTATTCAGCGGCAGGGTTGGATCGGACGCGCGCAAAGACAAACGCGTTTTTACCTGTTTGGTATTATGCAGGGAGAGTCACATCCATTCCCGGCATCAACGCGTTCGAAATTCAATCCGCTACAGCAGGCGGCCTATGTTGGCGTGATGTATGGTCTGCTGCCGCTGTTGTTGATATCGGGTCTGTTATCGCTCTATCCGGCGGTAGTCGGCGATCTGTTCCCCGGTGTGCGTTACTGGTTGTTACAGGCGCATTTTGCGCTGGCAATAATCAGTTTGTTTTTCATTTTTGGGCATCTTTATCTTTGCACTACGGGCCGCACGCCGGGCGAAACCTTCAAGTGCATGGTGGATGGCTATCACCGGCATTAAGCGATGATGATTACGCGTGATGACTTACGGGCCTGGCGCGTTGGGCCCGTAATGTATCGCTGGTTTCTACGCACTTTTCCCGCCGGGGGAAGTTATGCCGATGTACATCGTGCGCTCCAGCGGGAAGGGTATATCGACTGGGCAAATAGTCTGGTGGAATACGGCTGGTCAAAATGGCGAGAAGAGGAGAGTTTTGTCCGGCAGGATATTCGGGCGATGGGAAATATTTCCCGCGTGAAAACGACGGGGGGGACCAGCAGCCCGCTGGCGAGTGCGGAAGATAATGTCAGCTTTGGCTGTGCGGATGATAACGTTAAAATCGCCAGCGCTGGCTATGCCGCGCAAATTGCCAGTGCAGGTTACAGCGTACGTATAGGCAGCGTAGGCTATAACGCGCATATCGGCAGCTCGGGCGATCGCGGGCGAATTGCGGTCGCGGGAAATTCAGCGCGTATCAGTAGCGTGGGTGACGGTACGCGCATCGCCAGTGCCGGTATGCGTGTACGCATCAGTGCACTGGGCGACAGAAATCGGATCGCCTGCAGCGGTGATTTAACCCAGCTAGCCTGTTTCGGCGCGGAATCGAAAATCGCCAATTGCGCAGACAATATCCATATTATTGCCAGCGGAGAGAACGCCGTTGTTGCCAGTACAGGCACTGTCGATTCGATAATACTCGGTCCTGGCGGATGCGCGGCGCTGGCCTATCATGATGGCGAAAGAATGCGTTTTGCACTTGCCGTTGAAGGTGAAAAAAATATCCGGGCTGGCGTGAAATATCGGCTCAACGAAGACCACCAGTTCGTGGAATGTTGAGCCTTGAGGTCATTTTAGCGCGAATCGTCGCTGGGTGAATTTTTCCAGGCTAAAGCACAGCAGGTAATAGACCAGTCCGGTAAAGATAAAAATGGCCGCCGGATAGATTTGCACCCGGCTATTAACCTGACCGGCAACCGTCGTGAGTTCTGGCACATTGACGATAAACGCCAGCGACGTGTCCTTCAGTAGTCCAATAAATATCCCGGTCAGCGACGGCATAATGTTGCGCAGCACTTGCGGCAATACAATAAGCCACAGGGCCTGGTACGGGCGAAAACCCTGCACCACTGCCGCTTCATATTGCCCGCCAGGTAAGGCGCTAATTCCTGCATACACCGAGTGCATCACCGAGGCGGCGGTGAACCATGCCAGTGCTAACGTCACGGTAACTGCGCCAGGCAGATCGCTTCCAGTCAGCATGGGGAGCAAATACCACATCCAGAAAATCACAAAGATTAACGGAATGCCGCGAATAAACTCGGCCCAGATAAACAGTCCTTTGCGCATCGCGCCAGGAAAACGCCAGGCGCAGCAGGCAAGAACTATCCCACCGGGAAGTGCCAGCAATGCCGCGCCGATAGCCATCAGCAAAGTAAGCAGAACGCCGCCGGGTTGGCCTTCGGTCACGCGTCCCCACAGAAGATAGTCAAGATTGTCAGTAATGACCGAAATATTAGCGATCATGCGATATGCTCCTGACGCTGAACAGATGGGCTTTTGCCCTGAACGGTTTACCTGACACAGTTTTTGGTCCAAGGCGCGTAAGCAGCATACCTGACACGATACCGATGAGCAGATAGAGCGCTGTTCCAACGGCAAAGGCTTCCAGTGCATGCGCGTTATAGCTCTCAATTTGCCGCACCTGATAGGTCAACTCTGCAAATCCAATACCGCTGGCAAGCGAGGAGAGCTTCATCAGGTTGAGATATTGCCCAACGATGGGCTGCCATGCGTTCGCCAGTCCCTGGGGAAGGAGAATGTGACGAAAAACCGCCCATGAGGAAAAGCCCTGGGCAATGGCCGCCTCGCGTTGTCCGGCAGAAACCGCCTGCAAACCAGAGGCAATCTCCTCGACCAAAAAGGCTGAAGTAAAAACACCCAGCCCCCAGGCAGAACAAAGAAACTCCGGCGTTAACCACCAGACGTCACCCGGCAGAACTGACCATGGGTGTTCAGCATTAATAAAGGTAATCACGTCACGGGGTAGCCAATTCCATGCGGCGAAATACCAGAACATCAGTTGCACCAGTAAAGGCGTATTGCGAAAAGCGGAGACCCACACGCCGACCACCGCGGTGGCAATGCGATTGCCTGTCAAACGTAAGCCGAGTAGTAGGAGAGCAAAGAGAGTGGCGAGCGTGACGCCTGCCAGCGTCACCCATAGCGTGGTGAGAAAACCGGAAATTATCCATTGCAGAGGTTGCCCGCTCAGCACCCCCTGCCAGTCCATTAGATGCATTATAACGGTAACTCCTGGTGTAACGGGTCGAGCACTTTTTTCAGGAAACGCTGGGTTCTGGGATGTTGTGGGCGGGTGAAGAAATCCTCCGGCGAGGCGACTTCCAGGATATCGCCGCCATCAATGAATACCACACGATCGGCAATCTCACGAGCGAAGTGCATTTCATGAGTCACGACGATCATCGTGATACCGCTGTGAGCCAGATTTTTCATCACTTGTAACACCTCGCCGATCATTTCTGGGTCCAGCGCGGAGGTGGGTTCATCAAACAAAATGATTTGTGGCGATGAAGCCAGCGCGCGGGCAATGGCAACGCGCTGTTGCTGCCCGCCGGATAACTGAGCGGCATAGGCATCGGCTTTCTCGAGCAGTCCCACTTGATCCAGCAATTCGAGTGCCCGGCCTTTTGCTTCCGCTTTGTTCCAGCCGTGAACATATTCCAGCGCCAGCGCAATGTTTTGCAGCGCGGTCAGATGCGAATAGAGATTGAATTGCTGAAATACAAAACCGATACGGCTGCGTAACTGGCGTAATGCAGCGCCGCGCAACTGACTAATCGGTTTATCATCAATGAAAATTTCGCCATCGCTGAGCGACTCAAGCTGGTTGATAAGACGTATAAGAGTGGATTTTCCAGAGCCAGAAGGACCCAAAATGGTCACCACTTCACCAGGTTCAACTGCCAGGCTGACGCCGTTAAGTACGGTATGAGCGTCATACTGTTTAAACACATTGTGCAGTTTGACGCTTGCCTGACCCAATTGGGTAGAATCCGCAGCCGAAGCTGCGGAACGATGAAAAAGAGCTGAGAGCATATTACTTGGCTTCTATTTTAAAGGCGCGGGGCTGCGGGTTTTTAGTTTCAGGGCCGAACCACACATCATAAATTTTTGCTGCCTGACCAGTAGACTCCAGCTCCAAAAGTTCATCGTTGACGGCTTTTAACAAAGCCGGTTCGCCTTTTTTTACCCCCACGCCGATCTCTTCTTTACTCAGCAGGTCCGGCAAAATTTTAAAATCTGCTTTATCCGGCGCACCGCTTAACAAGCCCGCCAGGATTGTACTGTCCTGGGTGATGGCCTGCACATTACCGTTGCGTAAGGCGGTTAATGCCAGGGGGATATCGTCATAGGCCAGTACGCGCGACTGCGGGAAGCGCTGATGTAACGCCTGCTCACCGGTAGTACCTTTTACCGCGCCGATTCGCGCTTTGCTGTATTCATCGAGCTTGTCCGGGGATTTTGCTGGCACAAGGAACTGCTGGCCGGTGACAAAATAGGGCACGGAGAAATCGATCACTTGTGCACGCTCAGGTGTGATCGTGATATCCGCTACGATTAAATCGGCTTTACCGGATTGTAATAGCGGAATACGGTTGGCCGGATTGGTGGCCACCAGCTCCAGTTTTACCCCCAGGGATTTGGCCAGCGCTTCGGCAAAATCGACGTCGTAGCCGACAATCTTATGCGTTTTTGCATCAACTGAACCGAACGGTGGATTGGCGTCGAATGTCGCCACTTTAACGACGCCGGCGGCTTTGATGTCGGCCAATTGGTCAGCCTGAGCCTGAGAAACGCTAATGCCAGAGGCCAGCAGCACGCTGAGTGCCAGAAGTGTTTTTTTAGCGCTGTGAATTTTCGTTGCCATCATTGTAAGAAATCCCTGTAGTTTTTGGTTTGTGCTTTTTACGCTCCCATAACTTACGATTCAGACAAAATAAGAAAAAATTCTTATCTATATACAAAATGTTATTAGTGAAAGGGGGGAGAACAGGAGTGATGTGCGCGAACGTTCAGAAACGCTACGTGATTACCCTCATGACCTGTACCATACGTCAATAAAGTTAATGGCTGGGGACAAGCATGCTGCGTGATAATTTTAACGATCTTTATTATCTCATTATCGTCGCCCGCGAGCGGAGTTTTACGCGGGCTGCGGCAAAGCTCGGGGTCTCGCAGTCAGCGTTAAGCCATGCGATACGTGGACTCGAAGAGCGGCTGGATGTCCGACTCCTGACCCGTACCACACGCAGCGTCGCGCCGACTGAAGCCGGAGAACGGCTCATCAACAGTATCAGTCCGCGTTTTGATGACATTGAAACGGAGCTGCTGGCATTAACCGACATCCGTCAGCGGGTGGCGGGTAACATTCGCCTTACCTTGGGTGAACATGCGTTGCAATCGACCGTCTGGCCCGCGCTGGCGCCTTTTTTGCAGGCTTATCCTGAAGTGAAAGTGGAAATGACCCTCGACAACAGCCTGACGGATATTGTGGCCGGCCGTTATGACGCGGGTATTCGTCTCGGCGAGCAGGTGGCAAAAGATATGGTTGCTGTCAGAATTGGTCCGGACTGGCGCATGGTGGTGGTCGGTTCACCCGCTTATTTTGCCCGCCATGGTAAACCACTCACCCCACACGATCTGCAAAACCATAACTGCATCAACATGCGCATGCCAACGTTGGGCGGGCTGTATGCCTGGGAATTTAGCAAAGGCGGACAAGATTTACGCGTGCGGGTTGAAGGGCAGCTTATTTTTAACAATCTCCCCCCGCGGATTAGCGCAGCGATTGCCGGGATGGGGCTGGCATTTGTGCCGGAAGACACTGTCGAACAGGCGGTGACTGACGGTGCGCTGGAAAAAGTGCTGGAGGACTGGTGCGAACCCTTCCAGGGCTATTATATGTACTACCCCAGCCGCAGGCAGCACACCGCCGCCTTTGCCAAATTGATTGAGGCTTTACGGTATACGGGCTGAAACGGGAAGGGGTAACAGGCGATAAAAAACCGGCATTGCGCCGGTTCGGAAATCAGATTTTGCAGGCGTCGCCGCAGTCATTATCAGCAATAATTTCCTGCGCTTTCTTATCTGCATCTTCCAGACGTTCAGCATTACGCTCTTGCGCTTCTTCCAGTCCATCAAAGACCAGATTATCGAGATCAATTTCCATCATTCACCTGCTCAGGTTCAGCGTTTAACATCACACTATTATATTGCAAAAATGTTGCTTAACAGCAGCGATTATTGCTACTTAGCCCCGAACTTAAATCAGATGCGCATGTTTTTCCGCCAGCGTAGCCCACGGTTGGCGGCTGCGAAGATCCATTGGTCATAAATACTGCTAAATGCCAGCGCTTTCTACCGTTTTGCTCTCACTTTTTCATTAACGTGACATGCGATCATTTTTAACAACTCTGCGACAAAATCACTATACATATAACTTAATATCTTTTATACATTAATTGTTCAACCCTGCGACTATTCCACAAAAGAGAAAGATATATGGAACAGACACCTGATAAGAAAAACGATAATTTTCATAAAGATGGCAAAGAACAGTTCAATCGCTCAATCGGTTTAATTTCTAATTTCGCGTTGGGGTTTACCTACCTTTCGCCGCTCACTGCCGTCTATTCGCTGTTTGCGCTGGCCGTAACGCTGGCGGGGCCGCCCGCAGTATGGTGGATTTTAATCGTCGCATGTGGCCAGCTTTTAGTGGCGTTGGTATTTGGCGAGGTCGCTTCCCAGTATCCGATAACCGGTGGACTGTATCCCTGGGCGAGAAGATTATGGGGCAAGAAATATGCCTGGATTGCCGCCTGGATTTACCTGTGGGCGCTGGTGGTCACCATTACGTCAATTGCGGAATATACCTCGACGTTTGTTGAGTCGCTGTTTCACTATGGTCAAACGCCTGCCACCATGTTGCTGACGTCTGTCCTGCTACTGCTGTTGATGATGGCTGTTAACATGTCCGGGACCAAAAACCTGGCCAGAGTCGCCAAAATTGGCTTCTGGTGTGAAATTGTCAGCGTGATTGCGCTGGGAATTTACCTGCTGATCTTTCACCGTTCTCAGCCTTTCTCCGTCATCTTCGACTCGATGGGCGTGCTTGCTCAGGACGGAAGCTACTCCACCGCGTTTATGTCCGCCGCGCTGATGGGGCTGTTTATGTTCTTTGGCTTTGAAGCCTGCGGTAACGTAGCGGAAGAGGTGCAGAACCCGAGCAAAAAGATCCCGGTCGCGATGATTTTAAGCATCGTATTTGGCGCGATTTCCGCCATCATTTCCGTGATGGGTTATCTGCTGGCTTCACCGAATCTGGTCAGTATCGTGAATGGTAAAACGTCCGATCCAATCCCCGCCATTCTCAATGAAGCCCTGGGAGAAACCGGCGCAACTATCTTTATCATCGTCGCGATTGTGGCGATGTTGTCGTGCATTTTGTCTCTACAGGCTGCGTTAAGCCGTCTTATTTTTTCGTTCTCTCGCGACAGAATGCTGCCGGGAAGTGAATGGATGTCCAAAATCTCGAAAAACGGCGTTCCGGATAATGCGATGGTCGTCAGTTGCTTGCTGCCGGTGATCATCTGCGTTTGGGTCTATTTCCAGCCAGACAACCTGTCGCGTATTACCGCGTTTGCCGTAATCGGTATTTATATCTCGTTCCAGATGGTTGTGCTTGCTGCGTTACGTCAGCGTCTGAAGGGCTGGAAACCGGCCGGGGAGTGGACCATTGGCGGTTGGGGCGTGATTGTAAACGTACTGGCCTTAGCCTATGGATTATGCGGGATCTGGTTGCTGGCCCAACCAGCAGACAGCAGCGATTTCATTGATCGTTGGACAGTGCTGTTCGGCCTGGCGATTGTCGTTGGATCGGGGCTTATCTATATGTTCCTGACCCGACCGTTTGGGCGCTCTGCGGCGCCGGAAAACGACGCCATTGCTTACGCCAATAAGCTCAATATGGGGCAGGACAACTAAAACAAGGGCCTTCGGGCCCTTAGTTTTGATAGTGATAAAGGATAAAGTAGTCGCTCTGATATACCACGGTGCTGTTGGCGGGCGACAGTAACTCACCCACGCGAAAGCGCGGCCAACTGGAGAAGATAATCCTGTTTTCCAGATTGGTCAGTATGACATAGTCAGGATGAGCGCAGGAGAGCAGTTCGGCTTCGATTTGGCTGACCAGCAGATCGACGGCGGCGACGCCAAGGAACTGATCGTTGTAGTAGACCGGCACTGCCGAAGTCAGGGTATAGGAGATATTGCAGATATAATCGACGTACGGGCCGTGGATATAAGCTTTGCCTGCCGGTGGCGAATGTTTAAACCACTCGAAGGTTCTGAAATCCAGTCGTTGCTGCGTGGCCTGATCCAAATCGAGGTGCGCCTGGCTCAAACCATTATCTTTCTTATACCACCACTCCAAAAGCCAATACTCTTTGGTGGTGGCGGTGCTCTCTATATGGCTGGCAAATCCGGCTCCAGAGCAGTAATGGTTGTCATTGAGCGTACGCTTAATATGCTGTTGAACGGTGGATCGCACAGAGGGATCGAGGACAACCTCGGCCGAAGCTTTCTGTATCCCGGCAATCGCCTCATGGATGCTCCTCGCCAGCGCCACGGTAGAATCTACCGTAGAGACAGTAATATCATCAATTTTACGGATTAATGCGCTTAAAGATGTCGAAGAGCTCATTGTCTGTCCTGCCTTCACGGATTGTCAGTTCGAGTTATATTTCAGCTTTTTTTCGATAAGGTAATAGGTAAAGGTGTCGATGATCCGCGTGGCAAGCTGTACTGATTCCGCCTCGTTGTGGGCGGCCAGCGCATCGGCCAGCGCTGAATAAAGCGCGATAATTTCGGCATGAATGCTGTCCGTGCGATAGAGGATCGCCACCAGCGATGCCCATTCAGCTTGCACCTGGAGCTCCTGGTTCGCCAGCCGTGCCGAATGTGAACTGGCGGCTATTGCCAGCAGGCATCGCATATCGGCCTGGGTCATCAGCTCAGGTGATTTTGCCTGTCTGAGCACCTCAACAAACTCGCGAAATTTGGCGATATCCGCGCCGGTCATTCGTCTGGAAGCAAGTCTTGCGCTATGGCTAATGATGGCGCAATGCATTTCCCCCAGATCCGAAAGATAATCGGTACTGATCGCTTTGAACGGATGCAGGGGGCTATTTTTGCCATCGATATTTTCGCAAACAAAGCTGCCACCATTACGGCCACGAACAGTATGGATAAGATTATTAGCCCGAAGCGTGTTTAGCGCTTCTCTGATAGTGATATGTGAGACACCCATCATCTTTGCCAAATCAGTTTCGTTGGGAAGCTGTTCTTTCGGCTCCAACAATCCCGTGATAATGGCATTTGAAAGGCGTTGCACTATCTGGTCTGAACGACTGACCTGCCCGATAGGCGCAAATATGACCGCGTGAGTAATCATAATCTTTTCTGCACTCAATTCCCTGAAACAACGACCCTTTCTAACACATGCCTGCTGGGCAAGGAAGGTAAGAATGGCCGCGTTATTTTACATGCCCATGCGCAAAAGCTGCCGCACAGACGGATGTGTGTCCCAATAACCATTGGAGCTGCGCGCGCCGCGTCAGCTAACAATGACAAGCCTTCCTCTGAATAATGTAAAGAACAAGTTAAAAATGAGAGGCTTATCATAGTGTCAATGTTGCGTATTTGAAAAGTCTTTACAATATATATTACATAATATTCTTTATGTATTAACGGGTGGAGACAGGCATGAAAACCCTGAAGCATTTTATTAATGGGCAATATGTAGCAGGCGGCAGCGAAGAGACCTTCGAACTGGTGAGTCCGGTCGACGGTGAAACGTACGCATTATCTCCTAATGCCAGCGCGGCAGAGGTGGAGCAGGCTTACTCTGCTGCTGAAGCGGCGTTTAGCATCTGGAGAAAATCGACACCGGCCCAGCGACAAATAGCGTTATTGCGCCTGGCGGACGAAATAGAACGCAACGTGGAGCGACTGGTCAATGCCCAGAGCCAGGAGACGGGCCAGCTTCGCCATTTTATTGAGAAGGAAGAGATCGCGGCATCCTGCGATGCCATCCGTTTTTTTGCCGGGGCTGCGCGTTGTCTTGAAGGCAAGGCAGCAGGCGAATATTCCGCTGGATTTACCTCGACTATTCGCCGGGAACCGCTGGGTATTGTCGGGCAAGTTACGCCGTGGAATTACCCGTTTATGATGGCGGTATGGAAGATTGCGCCGGCACTGGCGGCGGGTAACACGGTAGTGTTAAAGCCAAGCGACACCACCCCGGTCAGTACGCTGCTGTTGGCGGAACTAGCGGCACCCTTGTTCCCGAGAGGGGCGTTTAACGTGGTTTTAGGCAAAGCCAGTACCGGTTCTCTGGTGGTCTCAAATCCGAAAGCCTCACTGGTTTCGATTACCGGTTCGGTCCGCGCAGGTCTGCAGGTTGCGGCCTCGGCAGCGGCGAACCTGACCCGGGCGCATCTGGAATTGGGTGGGAAGGCGCCCGCGGTGGTATTTGCTGATGCGGATATGGACAAGGCGGTTGCGGCGATTGTCACGGCTGGCTTTTTCAATGCCGGGCAGGACTGCACGGCGGCCACGCGTATTCTGGTCGAACAGTCCATCTACGCTGAATTCCTGGAAAAACTGGTACAAAAAACAAAGAGTATTAAATTTGGGCCGCCAGAAGACCAGGATGCGCTGTATGGCGCATTGAATAGCCGGAATCAACTGGAACAAGTGAAAGGCTTTATTGAGCGTTTACCGGCGCATGCAAAAATTGAGACCGGCGGGCGCGCCGGATCTGGCCCTGGCTTCTATTTTGAGCCGACGATCGTCTCTGGTCTGCAACAGCACGATGAAGCTATCCAGCATGAAGTATTTGGTCCAGTAATGACTATTCAGCCGTTTTCTGACGATGAAGATGCATTACTTAAGGCCAATGATGTGGAATATGGTCTGGCGGCGAGCGTCTGGACCAGCAATCACAGCCGCGCGCAGCGCTTTTGCATTGACCTTGATTTTGGCACGGTATGGATTAACAGCCATATTCCCCTGTGCGCCGAAATGCCGCACGGCGGCTTCAAAAAATCAGGTTATGGCAAAGATCTCTCATCTTATTCACTCGAGGAATACACACGGGTGAAACATATTATGTGCGACATTTCTGAATAGAGAGGGTGGAGATGAAAACATTAAAAGTGGCGGTGCTTTCATTGGTGATGCTCTCGGGCTATAGCCTGGCAGAAAGTACCTCGCTGAATACCGTGAACGAGTATATGGCGGCGTGGAATGCGCATGATGCTTCGCGAGCGGCTCAATATCTTGCAGATGATGCAGTCTATTATGATGCCGCCGCGGGAGAACCGATTACCGGTAGGGAAAAAGCAGAAAAAGAAGTTATTGGGGCCTTTATTAAGGCGGTCCCGGATCTGACCTGGAAAATGATCGGTAAACCCGTTTATGACGAGGATACCGTGGCTTTTCGTTGGCAGTTCTCAGGAAAAAATAGTGGTGAATGGGCAGGGAGCCCACCGACAAATAATCTGATAAGATTTGAAGGTGTTAGCTATATTCATGTTAAAGCAGGAAAAATCACCTGGCAGGGTGATTATTATGATTCTAAGAAACTGGATGAAGAATTAAAGCCAGTGAAATAGATGGCGATCCCCTTTTTGCTGAGAAGGGGATGCCTCTTATTTGTGTCGTGTTAAGGGCAGTGTAGCAATAAGGAAAAAGTTAATGGCAATTACCAGACGTGATTTTCTCAACGGCGTCGCGGTGACCGTTGCGGCGGGGCTTACCCCGCTGGAATGGGTCAGGGCGGCAGGGAAGGAAAACGCATTTATAGATGGAAGTTATTATCCGCCTGCGCTGACGGGGCTGCGGGGCAATCATCCTGGATCGTTTGAAATGGCGCATGCCGTGGGCCGTGAGCATAAACATTTTGATTTAAACGCCTTGCCTATTGAGGAAGAGTACGATCTGGTGATTGTGGGCGGCGGTATTAGCGGCCTGGCTGCCGGTTGTTTCTGGCGTCAACTTGCCGGACAAAATAGCCGGATTTTGATCCTCGATAATCATGACGATTTTGGAGGACATGCCAAACGGAACGAGTTTACCAGCTCGGGCAAGAAACTACTCGGCTATGGCGGCAGCGAAGCATTCCAGTCGCCGGCGCATAATTTCAGTCCCGAAGTGCAAAAGCTGATGGAAACCGTGGGCGTCAGCGTCATGCGGTTGAAAGAGAGTTTTGACGTAAACTTCTATCCCGACTGGCAGCTCAGTCGCGGCGTTTTCTTCGATAAAAAGAATTTTGGCGAAACAAAAATCGTCAGCGGCGATCCGGGACGGGCGGTATCTGATGATATTCCGCCGGACAGACTGAATGGACGCAAGATCGAAGACTTTATCAATGATTTTCCGCTAAGCGAGAACGACAGAAAAGCGTTAATCGATCTGCATGTACGTCCTGCGGACTACCTTCCGGGTATGACGATTGATGAGAAAACTGAATGGCTGGATACTCACAGCTACAGTGAGTTTCTGGCGACAAAAGTCGGTTTGAGCAAAATGGCGCTGCTCTATTTTCAGCAGCGTTCTAACGACTTCTTTGCCATTGGCATTGAAGGGATTTCCTGTAGCGATGCCCGGGCGTGCGCCTTACCGGGTATGGAAGCGCTGGGATTACCCCCGCTGGACGGAGAGTCGCTGGCCGACCTCGAAGAGCCGTATGTTTACCATTTTCCGGATGGAAATGCCGGTCTGGCCCGACTGCTGGTCAGGTATATGCTACCGGATGCGCTACCGGGCACCACCATGGAGGACTCGGTCCTCGCCAGACTGCATTATGAAAAACTGGATCTGCCGGAAAACACCACGCGTCTGCGCCTGAACAGCACGGTGATTAACGCCGCCAACGTACCGGATGGCGTTGTTGTCAGCTATCTGCGCGACGGAAAAATGCATCGCGTTCGTGGTAAGAACACTATTATGGCGGGTTATAACATGCTGATTCCGTATCTGGTGCCAGAGATGCCGGAACAGCAGCAGGCGGATCTCAAACTGAACGTGAAAGCGCCGCTGGTATACACCAACGTGGTGGTTAAAAACTGGCAGGCATTTAAACAGCTTGGCGTGCATGAATTTTACTCTCCGGCAGCACCTTACAGCCGGGTTAAGCTCGACTATCCGGTCAGCATTGGCGGGTATCAACACCCAGCCTCACCAGACGATCCGATGGTGATTCATATGGTCTACGTCCCCACGTATCCTGGCAGTAACCTCTCGGCCAGAGAGCAGTTCCGTCTGGGGAGGGCCTATCTGCTGGGGACGACATTTGCGGCGCATGAAGAGATGATTCGCGCCCAGTTGCAGGAGATGTTTGGCGCAACAGGCTTTGATAATCAACGCGATATTGCCGCCATTACGGTTAACCGCTGGGCGCATGGCTATGCCTATTACCCTAACTCGTTGTTCGACGACATGGACAAAATGCCCGAGATTATCGAGCGGGCGCGCAAGCCAGTTGGTCGTATTGCCATTGCTAACTCCGATTCTGACTGGGGGGCTTATGCTCATACGGCGATCGATCAGGCATGGCGAGCGGTTAATGAACTCAAGGAGATGGGGTGATCTATGCGTAATGTAACCGTTCTTGCCGCCTGTTTATTTACCGCCACGGTTTCTGCGGCTGAAACGCATGGCGAATACATCGCGAGGATTTCTGACTGCGTAGCCTGTCACACGACGGAAGGTGGCGCGGCGATGGCAGGGGGTAAAAAGTTTCCCACTCCGCTTGGGGATATTTATTCGACCAATATAACTCCAGATAAGACACAGGGGATTGGTAGCTACGCATACGAGGATTTTGAAAAGGCGGTCCGTCAGGGGATTGCCAAAGATGGTCATCCGCTCTATCCGGCCATGCCTTATCCCTCTTACGCGAAGCTTTCTGACGAGGATGTTCAGGCGCTGTACCGCTATTTTATGCATGACGTCACGCCGTCGGCACAACCCAATAAAGAGAATGCCATTCCGTGGCTACTCTCTGCCCGCTGGCCGCTGCATATCTGGAACTGGTTGTTTACCGACGCGCCAGAGACGGCTGTTTCGAGCGCGAAAACGGATGAAAACGCGGTCCTGCTAAAACGAGGCGCTTATCTGGTGGAAGGCCCGGGCCACTGCGGTTCATGCCATACACCGAGAGGTGTGGCGATGAACGAAAAAGCGTACAGCAATGCCGCTCCCGAGTATCTGAGCGGCGCGATGATCGACGGCTGGTATGCGCCGTCGCTGCGGGGCACCGGAATGTCGGAGTCGGAGTTAAAATCGCTGTTGCTGACCGGTAAAAGTAAACATGCCGCGGTTTCTGGTTCGATGGCTGAAGTCGTTACGCAAAGTACACAGTATCTGACGGACGAAGATGCCACGGCGATCGCACAATATCTGCTGAGCCTGAAAAGTACGAAGCCTGAAGCGGGGCGTACCGCAGCGACTACGACATCCTGGTCGAATTCAGCCGAGGCGGGCAAAGTGACCTATAACCGCTACTGCTCAACGTGTCACGGTCTGGAAGGCAAAGGTACGGATGATAATGCACCTTCGTTGATCCGCAATCCGCTGGTGATGGTGGATGACCCGACGCCACTGTATAGAGTGATTGCCTATGGCGCAGAAACCCCGACAACGCGGGGAAGCGTCTCCTTTAAGATGCCAGCCTACGGCGGCATGTTAACCGACAGCGAAATGCGTGACGTAATTAACTACGTGCGTAAAAGTTGGGGGGAAGGGAATGGTGAAGTAAGCCAGGAGGATCTGGCTGGCGTTAAAAAAGCGTCACATTAAACAGCATGCCGGATAAGGTGCGAGCACCGCTATCCGGCAGTGCTTATACGGCGTTTTCCCTGATAATCGTCGCGAGTCGGGTAAACGCCGCCGCCATTTCATGTTCTTCAATACTGGCAAACCCCAACAGCAGGCCGCTGCATTTCTCTTCATTCACGTAGTAACGAGACAGCGGACGCACCAGCAGATCTTGCGCATTCGCTTGCCGGGCTATGGCGACGTCATCACTTCCGGCGGGTAGCTGTAAAATCATATGCAGCCCGGCGTTGCTGCTGAAGGAGCCAAGATATTGCTCACCAAGTTGGCGGGTAATAAGTTCCACCAGCATCTGGCGACGACGACTGTACAGCTGGCGCATTTTTCGAATATGCGCCGCGTAGTATCCCTCGCGGATAAACTCCGCCAGCGCGGCCTGAATCAATAAATGTCCGCCGCGATAGAGGTCGTTATGAACCTTTTTTAGCGGCGCGGCTAGCGGTTTGGGCAGTACCACATACCCGAGTCGCAGTGCGGGATAAAGGGTCTTGCTGAATGTTCCGATGTAGATAACCGGCGTCTCTTCCTCCAGTCCCTGTAATGACGGAATAGGCTGCCCGGAAAAGCGAAACTCGCTATCGTAATCATCTTCTATTATCCAGCTTCGCGTTTCGCGGGCGCGCAAGAGAAGCTGTTGCCGACGGCTCAGACTCATTACCGAACCGAGCGGATACTGATGTGACGGTGTCACAAAAATCAGCTTCGGTGCGGGTTCTGTTGGGCCTGGCGGAATCATACCTTGCTCATCAACCAGGATTGCCGAAAAGTGAACCGCGTTGATGCGTAGAATGTTTTTTATCCCCCAATAGCCTGGCTCCTCAATCCAGGCACTGTCACCCGGATTGCACAACGCACGCGTAACCAGATCCAACGCCTGGTGAATACCTTCAGTAATCAGGATTTGATCAGGCGAACAACGTACACCCCGGGCGGTGCGCAAATAGTCTGCCAGCGCTTCTTTCAATTCACTCACCCCGCCTGCGGCATCGTAAGTGAGAAACGCCGGGCGCAGTCGCCTTGCCAGCCGATCCTGGATTTTTTTGAGCACCCGGTGAGGAAAATGCTGAACATCAGGCACGCCAGGAATAAAGGCTCCCCATTGCCGGGGACTGGCGCTGGCATGCCCCAGCAGTTCAAGGCATCGGGCAGATAAGCGGGTGTGATCCTCAAGCGCAACAGCCACTGGCTCTTTGTTGGGGCGGAGGTCGAGATTGTCGAGCACGCTGTCGCTAACGAATGTGCCGCTGCTGGTGCGCGCAGAGATATAGCCTTCGGCCTGCAACTGCTCGTAAACCCGCAAGACGGTATTTCGCGATAACGTCAGTTCGCCCGCCAGATCCCGCGAGGGAGGCATGCGGGTAGCCGGTTTCAGGCTGCCCTCAAGGATGCAACTACAGATGGCGGCATACAGGCGACGATGTAATTTTTCATCTGTCTGCTGGCTAAATGCTTGCTTGATCACATCTCCGGCAAGTGAACGCATTTGGATCCTTAAAATAAAACGATTTGGCTCTCGATTAAAGTACCAGATGGCGTCTAAATTTAAAGGGTAATTCAACTGAAATGTATTTATGGACAAGGTGTAGAGAATGAACAATAAAAACCTGCAACAACGTCGTCTGGATGCCACCCCGCGTGGCGTGGGTGTCATGTGTGATTTTTACGCCCAGTCGGCAGAAAACAGCACGATTACCGATATTGAGGGCAATCAGTATATTGATTTTGCCGCCGGGATTGCCGTGCTGAACACCGGGCACCGTCATCCTCGTCTGGTGCAGGCAGTCGAAGCCCAACTGCAGGCTTTTACCCACACGGCTTATCAGATTGTGCCGTACGAAAGCTATGTGTCTCTGGCTGAGAAAATCAACGCCGTTGCGCCGATTGACGGTAAACGCAAAACCACATTCTTTACTACCGGCGCAGAAGCCGTGGAAAATGCGGTGAAAATCGCCCGCGCGCATACCGGTCGTCCCGGTGTTATCGCTTTTGGCGGCGGTTTTCATGGACGTACCTACATGACGATGGCGTTGACCGGCAAAGTAGCGCCCTATAAAAAAGGGTTCGGCCCGTTCCCGGGTTCCGTTTACCATGCGCCATATCCTTCTGAGTTGCAGGGTGTCTCCACGGCGGATTCGCTAAAAGCGATTGAACGCCTGTTTAAAGCCGACATCGATCCAACTCAGGTTGCGGCGATTATCTTCGAACCGGTCCAGGGCGAAGGTGGTTTCGTGGTGGCGCCGTCGGAGTTTGTTGCCGGGATCCGCCGTATCTGTGATGAGCATGGCATCGTGATGATTGCCGATGAGGTGCAAAGCGGTTTTGCGCGTACGGGGAAACTGTTTGCGATGGATCACTACGCCGACAAAGCGGACCTCATGACGATGGCAAAAAGCCTTGCGGGTGGGATGCCGCTGTCTGGCGTGGTAGGCAAGGCAGAAATTATGGATGCGCCTGCGCCGGGTGGTCTGGGTGGTACCTATGCCGGCAACCCGTTGTCGATTGCGGCGGCGCATGCGGTACTGGATATTATTCGTGATGAGCAGTTGTGCCAACGAGCAGCGGCTCTCGGCGAACAACTGCGCGCCACCCTGACTGACGTGCAAGGATGGTGCCCTGAGCTGGCCGAAGTGCGCGGCTTAGGCTCAATGGTTGCTGCTGAATTTTGCGATGCAGCGACGGGGAAGCCCAGCGCTGCCGTCGCGCAACGCGTGCAGAAGAAAGCCCTTGAGCAGGGATTGCTGCTGTTAACCTGTGGCCAGTACGGCAACGTTATTCGTTTCCTTTACCCGCTGACAATTCCGCAGGATCAGTTTGCCAAAGCGCTCGATATCATTAAAGCTGCGACGAAATAGTTTAGCCACTCAGTATCAACAAAAGCCGACGGTGGTCATTGCCGTCGGCTTTATTTTTGCCCACAAAAATTGATCTTCCTCGTGTGTAGCGCGGTAATTATCGCTAATGGGTTGCCAGTTATATCGTTATATAATTTAATATATATCGTTTTTATTCCTCATCCAGATGGTACCCCATGTTAACTCTCCGTTCTTTTGTGCTGGTTTGTGCCAGCTTCCTGGTGGCGTTCTCTGCGCAGGCCGAGCGTACGATTACCGATCAGCTTGGTCGTCAGATCACGATTCCAGACCATGTCGACAAAGTGGTTGTGCTGCAACACCAGACGCTGAATATTCTGGTGCAACTTAACGCCCAGCAAGACATTGTTGGTGTAATGTCGAGCTGGAAAAAACAGCTCGGACCTGAATTCGCGCGTTTTATGCCGAAGATAACGACATTGCCGACGCCGGGCGACCTCACCAGCGTGAATATCGAGAGCCTGCTGGCGATTCACCCACAGGTCGTCTTTGTTGCCAACTATGCGCCTGCGGAGATGATTCAGCAGATTCAGAACGCCGGTATTCCGGTGGTCGCTATCTCATTGCGTCAGGATGCTGATGGTCAGCAGAATAAAATGAATCCGACTATGGCCGATGAAGAGCAGGTTTACAACGAAGGGTTAAAACAGGGGATTCGCCTGATTGCGGATGTTGTGGGGCGCAAAGCGCAGGCAGAAACGTTGATCGATTACGTTTTTGCGGCGCGGGCAAAGTTCAACGCGCCAGTTGCCAACATTCCTGATGCGAAAAAGGTGCGTATTTATATGGCTAACCCCGACCTGATGACTTACGGCTCCGGGAAGTATACGGGACTGATGATGCAGCATGCGGGGGGATTAAACGTGGCGGCGGCCAGTGTGAAAGGCGCCCGTCAGGTCGCGCTTGAGCAGGTATTAGCGTGGAATCCGCAGGTGATTTTTGTTCAGGACCGTTACCCGCAGGTGGTGACTGAGATCCAAAACGATCCCAACTGGCAGGGGATTGATGCGGTGAAAAATCATCGCATCTGGCTGATGCCGGAATACGCCAAAGCCTGGGGGTATCCGATGCCGGAAGCCTTGGCGATAGGTGAACTGTGGATGGCCAAAAAACTGTATCCGGACGCCTATAAAGACGTGGATGTCGATGCGCAGGCGCAAGACTACTATCAGCGTTTTTATCGTGTGAACTGGCAGTCTGATGCAGCTAAGTAACCGCATTTTACCCCAGCAGCCGCTGCTAATGGCGGCGGTCTTATTACTGGGCGTCAGCTCGCTGTGCCTCGGACAATATCCGCTGTCGTTAAGCGAGGTATTTTACCATCTGACGCACTATAGAGACACCGCAGGGATTGCCAGCCAGATTGTCTGGACGGTCAGGTTACCACGTATTCTGATCGCGTTGCTGGCAGGGGGCGCGTTGGGTTTATGCGGCGCGACGCTGCAAGGGGTATTTCATAATCCACTGGTCGACCCGCATATTATCGGCGTGACGTCGGGGGCTGCCTTTGGCGGTACGCTGGCTATTCTGCTCGGCCTGTCGCCGTGGCTGATGATGGGCTCAACGTTTTTCTTCGGTCTGACGGCGCTGATTCTGGTGTATGCCATCGCTACATTGCAGGGGCTGGAGAATACGCTGGTGCTGATCCTGTCGGGTATCATTCTGAGCGGTTTCTTTGCCGCACTGGTGAGTCTGATTCAGTATCAGGCGGATACCGAAGAGACGTTACCGAACATTGTGTTCTGGCTGCTGGGGAGTTTTGCGACGGCCAACTGGCATAAAGTTCTGCTGTTGGCGATTCCGGTGGGTATCGCCGCGACGGTTTTGTATCAGTTACGCTGGCGGATAAATCTGCTATCGCTCAATGATAAAGATGCCAGAGCGCTGGGCGTGGCGGTGGTTCCTCTGCGACGCAGCGTGCTGGTGTGCTGCGCTTTTTTAGTCGCCGCTCAGGTGGCGGTAAGCGGCAGTATTGCCTGGGTCGGTCTGGTTATTCCGCATCTGGCACGTTTGCTGGTGGGTGTCGATCATCGTCGATTGCTCCCTTGTGCCTTCTGGCTGGGGGGCGGTTTTATGATTGTGGTGGATGATATTGCGCGCACCCTGATGCCTGCGGAGATCCCGCTGGGGATCATCACTGCATTATTTGGCGCGCCGCTGTTTGCTTTTTTACTCATCCGCAACAGCCGTCGGAGGAAACAATGAAATCTGTCGCACTGCGCGTGAATCGGCTGACTTACGGGTATCGCGCACCGCTATTTGAGCCGCTTACGTTCAGTTGCCGGAAAGGTGAGGTCTGGGCGGTGCTGGGACGTAACGGTCTGGGTAAAAGTACGCTGCTCGATACGCTAACCGGCACACTGCCTGCTTTGGGCGGCAGTATTGAGAATGCCGGTGGAATTGGGATTGTGGCGCAACATTGTCATCTGCCGTTTCCCTATACGGTCAGCGATGTGGTACTGATGGGGCGGGCACAGCACGTGAAGTTATTTGCGCAGCCCAGCCAGCAGGATCAAAAAAGGGCAGCGCAGGCGCTGGAGCAACTTAATATCGCACATCTTGGCGCCTGCTCGTTTGGTTCACTCTCTGGCGGGCAACAACAGTTAGTGATGATAGCCAGGGCATTGGTCACGGAATGCCAGACGTTATTGCTTGATGAACCATGTTCCGCGCTGGATCTCGCTAATCAGCAGGTGGTGCTGCAGCTCATCAGCGATCTGGCTCGCCAACAAGGCTGCAGCGTGCTGTTTTCAACCCACGATCCGCTGCATGCGCTACAGATAGCTACGCATACGCTGCTGCTGCTTCCTGAAGGAAAATGGCGGGCAGGGCCGACGGACAGCATCGTGACGGAAGATAATCTGTCCCATGCCTATGGATTACCGCTGCGAAAAGTGAACGTTGACCATTACCAGACGCCGTTTATTGCGCCGCTGTTTTCTATTCGTCGGTAAGTGGTATAAAACCGGCGGCGATCAGAAATTCCTGACCGCCGTTGCCGAGCATAAACTCAACCAACGCCAGCGCATCTTTGGATGCCTCCAGCAGCGCCAACTGGTATTCACATTGAATGTTATATTCAGCCGGAATCGCTACATAACGAACGTTGGGTAGTGCGCGGAGCGTTTTTGCATAATGCGCGTAGCCGATAAATAGATCGGCCAGTCCCTGACGCAGGACCCAGGCGCTGGCCAGTTCTCCCTGCGGGATCCTCACGGTGTCTCGACCGCCAACCAGGGGAATGGCCCTTTCGCGAAGCTGCTGCCCAAGGCCCGTCTCCAGCGCATCCATCTTGTCAAAAAATGCCCAGGTATAATCCCCGGAAGGGTCACTGCCGGGCGTAGAGGTACCAATTCGCAGGGTAGGGTTTCGCAGCAAATCCAGCCATTCACCGGTCCGGTTGGTAACCAGACCCAGTTGGTTCCAGCAAAAGGTGTGCGTTGAGAGAGCTTTATGCTGAGCCAGAAGGCGTTGCGGATGCTCCCGACTGGCCGAAGCAAACAGCGCACAGGGTTCGCCTGCTTCAATCCGCTCGCGCAATAAACCGGCTGGACCATATTCCACTTTCACATCTATTCCACTTATGTGCGTGAAATGGGTTATCAGCGGAGTCAGTGCCGGACGTAAACTGCCGGCTGCAAGCAGAGTGATGGAAGAAGACATCGCGTCACGCCTCGTAATAGGGTAAGCGTCGACGAAGACGCGTGGCTGGCCGGGAAATGGCACGCGCGACGCACTGGCCAATTTCTGCGCAAGCAGTAAGCCCTTGCACAAACGGTTGATCGTGCATCAGCCAGGGAAGTGCGGCGAGCGCAATGCGGCCCCGGACGATATCAGGCGCCTGTAACGTATAGTCATCGCCGACATCCGGTATTTCCTCACTCGTGGATTGCAGTTGATCCCGCAGCGATGGAAATGGCAGATCTTTAATTTTTAACGCTTTCTGGCCTCTGGCATCGATAAAAACGTCAAACTTATAGGTTTCGCCCTGAGCGCGTATCACCGTCATTTTCTCTTTTTGCTCTAACTGATAATCCTGACCGAGCGCGCGAATATTCAGGATCCCGGCCTCACGCAGCGCCAGTAATCTACGGATCGACTGTGAAGGAATGGCTGCATAGTTATCGATAAAGACGCGAGCAAGTCCATTGTTAAACCGCTCTCTGTCTTTCTCATCCAGCCACGGGACAATTTCCTGTACGGCCTCATGCAGTCGCAGAATAGCGTAACGCCAGGCAACCGTGTGTTTTTCACGTTTATTGCGTTCGACTTCTTCAAGATTGGCTGCGGCCCAGCGAAACGGATCGTGCTTTTTACGGGCAGCGAACCAGACATCCGTAAAGCTGTCGGCGTTCAGGGAAGAGAGGGCGACTTCTTTGCTCCAGACAGGGTCTGCCAGCTCAATTTCTTTGGCTATGAGCATAAAGATCCTGTCCAGCAGCCCAGCAGAACCATCTGCAATACATTGTTCCAGTGCCTCAGCAGTCACAATGGAGAGTGGTTCATAGGGGAGAGGGCAATAAAAATCGGCTTCCGGTAGAATGCCAGAACGGGACATGAGGAGAATGTTGAGATCCTGACTGCCTTCATTTCTTTCGAAATGAACACCCTGCGCATCATCTAATACAAACCTACCGTGTTGTGCGACGACGGCCATAGCCGCATCAATAGCGCTCAGCGACGTACCCAAAATTCCTACATTACACGCCGGGATTTTTGCCTCCATAAGCCCGGTCCACGGACTCGGGAAGAAGGTGCGTGATGCGCTTTGTGCGTCAGGCCAGACGTGACCCGTGGCGATGACAGCAAGATCAAAGTGCTCCGGGTCGTTATGATCGCTGCAAATAACAACGCCATCCGTTGTGGCTTTGACATCCTTGACCTGACAGGATTCGTGTACGGTGATGTTAAACCCCTGTTTGTCCGCAAGGTCTACAAGGCGTAAAAACTGGTCACGAAAATATTCACCGAGCAGAATTCGCGGCAGAAATTGTCGGTCATGCAGCGAGGCGTGTTTCACGCCATAACGGGCTAAATGTTCAACGCTCTGTTGGCGTAACCAGTCGAGATAAGAAGAGGTAATGGGGGGTATTTCAATACTGGCGATATTTGCCAGCATCAATCGCGAGTTTTCCTCATCGCTATAGGGCATACCTACCCCAGCTTCATTCGATTGTTCGTAGAGGCTAATTGAAAGCGGGGTTTGATGCTTGAGAAGCGCGAGTAACGTATAGATTCCTGTCGGTCCCGTACCGACGATAGCGATCTTGTTCATCTTATCCACCTGATATTATTTTTATGCCCTGTGATCGATGTTCTGTGTCGGCATTGTGCCGAAAACAAGCGAAGCAGGATAAGTGTGGTCGATAACGGCGCAGGAGACAAACGGGATAGACAGCAAGAATAACGAAATCGCTCAGGACGGCAACAACAATTAGGGGATTTTATCGAGAATAATATAAGGAGAAAGGCACCACATCAAAAGTGATATGGTGCGTCCGAGTGGACTCGAACCACCGACCCCCACCATGTCAAGGTGGTGCTCTAACCAACTGAGCTACGGACGCAATATGGTGCGTTCAATTGGACTCGAACCAACGACCCCCACCATGTCAAGGTGGTGCTCTAACCAACTGAGCTATGAACGCAACGTTGTAGGTGACAACGGGGACGAATATTAGCGGCACAGACCGAATGAGGCAAGAGGGAAATCGCATTTTTCTTCCGGATCTCACGCGTTTGCAGAGTAATTAAGCAAGTTGATTATATTTTGTTGATTTTGCAGCGTGTTTTTTATTCAGGGGGGAAATGGACTGGACATTAGTGGTTAACTGATATCCGAAAAGTTGATAGTGAAAAAAAAGCCTGCATGGGCACGGACCCTGGCAGGCATAAAGAAGAGAATTCGAACTTTTTATAATGAGGCGTAATAATAAGATAGTTACATCTCACTCTCTTAATAGCGGTTATGCTATTGAAAAACTTAAGCGTAACCACATTTTTCAAGTTTAGCGGGAGTTATCAGTTATCCTGTATTTTTCTATTCGTGTTCAGAACACCGGTAAACCCAGCCCTTGTTTCACTTCTCTTAATGTCTGCTGTGTGACTTCGTGCGCCTGTTCACTGCCTTTTTTCAGCATCGCCATCAGCATGCCTTTATCCTGAATGTAAGTTGCCCGACGCTCACGCATCGGCGCGATGAGTTCTTGCAAGCACATCTCCAGCTCATTTTTGCATGCCCTGTCACCTAATCCGCCGCGCTGATAATGCGCTTTCATCTCCGCCACTTTGATTTTATCTGGGTGAAACGCGTCGAGGTAGGTGAATACGATATTGCCGTCAATCTGCCCCGGATCGGACACTTTCAGATGATTAGGGTCGGTGTACATTGCGCTGACGGCGCGATGAATGGTTTCCTCGCTGGCGGACAACAGAATTGTATTACCTAGTGATTTCGACATCTTGGCGTTACCGTCGATACCGGGCAGACGACTGGTTTCACTCAGCAACGCTTTACAATGCGACAAGACTGGGGCAGGTAATAAGCTGTTCATTTTATGCACGATTTCATTGGTCTGTTCAATCATCGGCAGTTGATCGTCGCCGACCGGAACCACTTCAGCTTTGAAGGCCGAAATATCTGCCGCCTGACTGATGGGATAAACCAGAAAGCCAACCGGTAACGAGCGGGCGAACCCTTTCTGCGCAATTTCGTTTTTGACCGTAGGATTACGTTCCACGCGCGCCACGGTAACAATGTTCATATAAAGCGCGGTCAGTTCGGCAAGGGCGGGCAAGGCCGATTGCAAACAAATGGTGGTGAGTGAGGGGTCTATGCCTGCGGCGAGATAGTCAGCCAGCACTTCGGGAATGTTGTTTTGGATCTTTTGTGGCGTACTGCCGTTATCGGTCAGTCCTTGCAGGTCCGCGACCAATATAAACTGCTGATAATCGTGCTGCAGCGTGGCGCGTTGGCGCAACGAGCCAACATAGTGGCCGAGGTGCAGCGGGCCAGTAGGACGATCGCCAGTGAGGATGATGGTTTTGTTGTTCATATAAGACTCCTTGATCGTAAAACCGAAAGGGGTCTTCAAATGCAAATAACCGCCTTTCGGCGGTTATTTAAAATGGGGGAAACACATTCTGACCGCCTTTAAGAAGGCAGCCACCACAGATTATGAGTAAAAGCGTTGATATCGTGTCTGGTGTTCATCCCGTCAACTTACCACTACCTGACGTAGAGGTAAAGCAATGCGCCGACAACTGACATAGTTCAGCTTGCTTCCAGCATGCCAAAGCTCACAATGCGCGAGCGCCCCAGTTCTTTTGCGCGATACAGCGCGACGTCTGCGGCACGCAGCAGATTATCGCTTTGGGCATGCTGCGGGTAGCTGGCAACACCGATAGAGACATCCACGTGACCAATATCGGATACGCCAAAGCGCAGTGACAATTCGCGTACGCCGTTGTAAATATCCGTTGCAAAGCTATTGGCCGCCTGTTCATCCGCACCTGCCAGCAGTACCAGAAACTCTTCGCCACCGTAACGGAAAGCCATGCCGCTGTCGTGGACAACACGCTGAATAACGGCGGCGATACTTTTTATCACACTATCGCCGGCCTCATGACCAAAGCGGTCATTGATGTTTTTGAAATGGTCGATATCGATCATCAGGCAACTGATCGGTTCTTGGGTACGAACCGCCTGGCTCATCTGGGTACGGAGAGTATCTTCAAGATGATGACGATTGCGCAGGCCGGT